>DAIUFK010000001.1:0-113066 GCA_036844615.1 Candidatus Dormiibacterota bacterium
GCACGGCCATCCAGCTGAGCCGGGCCACCATGCGCAACATCCGTCAGAATCTCGTCTTCGCCTTCGCCTACAACGTAATCGGCATCCCGATCGCCGCCGGCGTTCTCTATCCGTTCGTGGGTCTACGGTTGAGTCCCATGATCGCGGCGGCCGCGATGGCGATGAGCTCGCTGTCGGTGGTGTCCAACTCGAACCGCCTTCGCGGGTTCCGATCGAAGTCGGTTCAATCAGCCGCCGTCGCAGGCTCAGCGCCTGAGCCGAAGGTCGAAGTCGGTGCGGACGACCGAGCTGTCCAAGAACACGCCCCAACGGGCCAAGGAGACGACATGAGTGAGACAACCGCTGCCATCGATCCCGTTTGCGGAATGACCGTCGACACTGCAACCGCGGAGTACCGGTCTTTCAACAATGGAAAGGCCTACTACTTCTGCTCGGGTGGCTGCAAGGAGAAATTCGACAGGGATCCCGCGAAGTTCGCCGTTGCCGGCGCCAAAGGCGGGCACGAGGGCCACTAACCTGGTGCCCGCGAGGAGAACCTGAGATTCAATCCAAACACGGATATGACGCCAAGCGATAGCAGTGACGTGGAGCCGGGGCTCCGCCCGGGCGGGCGTTTGGGTGGCATTTCTGCGGTGCTCCACACGGGCGGGCTCCAGTTCATGAGCGAGAAGGCGGTTCTCGAGAAAGCCCTCAAGGCGCGGCCGGGCGTGCTTTCAGTGGACGCCAACCCGGTCGCGCAGACGGCGACAGTTCGATATGACCCGCCCCAGACCAATGTGGCCGAACTCAGGAAGTGGGTGGAGGAATGCGGATACCACTGCGCGGGGAAGTCGGTACCGGGCCATATCTGCTCACCCATGGAAGAGGCCCCGGGCAACGCCCCACCAACTGGGCCGTCGCCCGCTAGCGAGGTAAGAACGACGTCTGCAGCGCCGAGTGCCCACGCCGGCCACGACATGGCCGCGATGGGAGACCCCGCCGCAGCAGCGAAGCGTGAACAGCCGAAACATGCCCCTCATGGCGAAATGGTTATGGCGCCTTCGGAGGCGATGGGCCACGGCGGCCATGCTGGCGAGTCGATGGCGGCGATGGTGCGCGATATGCGCAATCGCTTCCTGGTCGCCGTCATCCTGTCGATCCCGATCTTGCTCTGGTCCCAGATCGGTCGCAAAGTCCTCGGCTTTGAAGTTCCAGCCCCGCTCGGCCTGCGGGACGACGTCTTCCAGCTGATCCTCAGCCTCCCGGTCATCTTCTACTCGGCCTGGATCTTCTTTGACGGCGCGGTGCGGGCGCTTCGCCACAAGACCCTCGACATGATGGTGCTGGTCGCAGTGGGCATCGGCGCGGGCTGGCTCTACTCCCTGGCTGTCACCATCCGGGGCGGCGGCGACGTCTTCTACGAAGCCTCGACCGTCCTCGCCTCCTTTGTGCTGCTTGGCCACTGGTTCGAGATGCGAGCTCGCGGGGGAGCCAATGACGCCATCCGCACGCTGCTCAACCTCGCGCCCGCGCGCGCGACCGTGATCCGGAATGGCGAGCCGGTCGAGGTTTCCACCGCCGAGGTGGTGGTGGGCGATCTTCTGCTCATCCGACCCGGCTCCAAGATCCCTGCTGACGCAGTTGTCGAAGAAGGCGAGTCCGACGTCGACGAATCGATGGTGACCGGGGAGAGCATGCCGGTTTCAAAGACCTCGGGCTCGGAGCTGATCGGAGCCTCAATCAACAAGAACGGCTCGCTGCGCGCGCGGGCTCAGCGTGTCGGCTCCGACACGGCGCTGGCGCAGATCGTGAAGCTCGTACAGGAGGCGCAGAACTCGAAAGCGCCCGGCCAGCAGCTGGCTGATCGCGCCGCCTTCTGGCTGGTGCTGGTGGCGCTGGTTGGAGGTGTCGGTACTTTCGGCGTCTGGCTGGCTGCCGGTGCCTCGGTTCAGACCGCCATCCTCTTCGCGATCACGGTGGTGGTCATAACCTGCCCCGATGCGCTTGGGCTGGCGACGCCGACAGCGATCATGGTCGGAACGGGCCTGGGGGCGACACGCGGAATCCTCTTCAAGAATGCCCTCGCACTTGAGACCTCGGCTCGCATCCAGGCCGTGGTGATGGACAAGACCGGGACCCTGACCAAGGGCGAACCGGAGGTGGTCGAGGTGGTCGCCGGCTCTCTCCCCGAGGCAGAACTCCTGCGGCTGGCGGCCGCTGTGGAACGGGAGTCCGAGCACCCGCTCGCCGAGGCCATTGTCAAGCGGGCCCAGGCGAACGGGCCAGCAGTGGCGGCGAGCGATTTCACGAACATTCCAGGACATGGAGCGATAGCAACGGTCGAAGGGCACCATCTCGCCGTTGGAAACCAGCGCTTGATGGAGCGGGAGAAGATCGCGCTTGGACCGCTCGACGAGGCACTTAAGCGGATGTCGATTGAAGGCCGAACGGTCGTGATTGTTGGCGTGGACGGCCAGGCGGCCGGCCTGCTCGCGATTGCCGACGCGCCAAGGCCCACGAGCCGCCAGGCAGTGGCAGCACTGAGAGCGGCTGGTATCGGGGTCGTCATGCTCACCGGTGACAACGAAGCCACGGCCAATCGCATCGCGAGCGAACTCGGGATCACCAGCGTGATCGCCGAGTTGCTTCCTGGGCAGAAGGCGGAGAAGATCGCTGAGCTTCAGCGAAGCGGGAAGCGGGTGGCGATGGTTGGCGACGGGGTCAACGACGCGCCCGCCCTGACCCAGGCGGATCTCGGCATTGCGATCGGGGCCGGCACCGACGTCGCCATCGAGACGGCCGACATCGTGCTGATGCGCTCGGACCCGCTGGATGTGGCCACTGCCTTCGCCATCGGCCGGGGAACCCTGCGCAAGATGCGCCAGAACCTGGGCTGGGCGATCGGCTACAACGTCATCGCCCTGCCGATCGCGGCGGGAGTCTTCCAGCCGGCCTTTGGCCTTGTCCTGCGCCCGGAGATCGCGGCTATCTCGATGTCTGGCTCGAGCGTGATCGTCGCCGTCAACGCACTACTCCTCAAGCGACTACGGCTTCCCACGGCAGGGCCTCAGCAGTGAATTCGCAACCATGTCCTACCACCGTTACCCGGCCAGGCGATCCACCGTTCGCTCTCAATGAATGACCACTAGGGTCGCCGCTGGAATTTTCGTGGTCCTATTCATTGCCGCGTGTCGGCTACCCGGCTCCGCGCCGACTTGCAATGCGATGATTGATTGGGTCAACTTCGTCCAAGTTGGCTCCACGCATTACGTGGCGGGATCCCAGCCACCGACTGTTTTGAAGGAGACCGATCTCGGTCCGGTCTACGCCAAGGTCAAGTTCAAAGTCAGCGGCAATGTCTGCGACCCCAACTACCGTTTGAAAGATGGGGACGCTGCGTTCCTGGATCCCGGATCTCCCATCTATCAGGTCAACGGCCACTTGCCCGGCGAGCAACTGGCGGCGCGCTACAACGGCGAGATCGTTCTCTACAGTGCCTTGCCGCCACCCTAGACAAGATCAGTCGCTCGCCACCTCGGTCACCGTCCGACGGGGGCTTTGACGCCGGTTGGTAAGTCGACCGCAAGGCGTTGTGAAACGGCTGTCTGGATAACCATTATCCCAGTGGCGAGGGGCTTGCCACAAGCCCTAGCCGCCGTGCGAGACTGCGCTTCCACAGCCCGGTTCTGCTTGTGAGACGAAGGAGGTGCGGCCTCGCCTAACGACCGCCGTCCCTTAGCCGACTACTACTTCGTGCTCGGCGTCCCGCCTGACGCAACGGAGACGGAGTTGCACGCCGCCTGGCGGCGGCAGCTCAAGTACTGGCACCCTGACCGCGGCAACCATCCGGACGCGCTCGAGCACGCGAAGTTGATCAACTTGGCGCACGACGTTCTGACCAACAGCACCAAGCGCGTGGCATACGACAGACAGCGGGCAGCCGCCGGCTGGCGCCCCTCCGCGTCGGCCCCGTCATACGGCCGCCCGGTCCAATGGAAGACGGTAAGCCGCGAGGGCCCGCCCCGCGCGCCGAAGGGATTCGACCGGCACGGTTTCGTCGCACGCCTGGAGGAGATGATGAACCGGGGCCGGCTGATGATTGAGAAGCGCAAGGACCTCGCGTCGGCGTCGAAATGGGAGGCGCAGACGCAGGCCTTACTGCGAGATGAGCTGGGCGACCATGCGTATACGAAGCGCTTCGAAGTGGCATTGAGCCAGCCCCGCCCCGAAGGCATGGTGGCGGCGTACGGGGTGCTTTGGGCCGCGTATGAAGATGCGCTGAAGGGCGTTCTGAAGCCGGTGGTGAAGGAAAGGCGCCCGTCCTGACCGGGTGCCTGCAACGCCTTACGGCCTACATCTTGTGGTCGGTCTGCAGCGACGCGTCACATTCGCGGCATTTGACAGCTTCGTTTGACAGCTTCGCAATCCAGGAGTTCCCTCTCGCCGGACTATGCTCGGAGCGTGGATAGGGAAGAGCTGCTGCGCACGATCACCACGGCCCACCGCGAGCTGGCGCAGCTCGTGGAACGCATCAGCGACGACCGGCTGCGGGATCCGGCAATGGGCGACTGGAAGGGCAAGGACGTGCTCGCGCACCTGGCCTGGTGGCACGACCACTCGGTGCTCGTGATCGAGGGCCTGCGCGCCGGCCGCCAACCGTACGACGAGACCGATCCCGCGAACACCACCGACGCCTTCAACGAGCGCGTCCACCGCGAGCACCTCGACGATCGCCCGGACGTGACGCGGGTTGCGTTCAATCAATCGTTCGAGCGCCTCCTGGCGGCGATAAAGCCCCTAACCGACGACGACCTGTTCGGCGCGGACCGGTGGCCGTGGCTGGGCGAAGAGGCGCTGGTGGAGATGCTGCTGTGGGACACCTCGCGTCACTACGCGGCACACCTCGAGCACCTGGCGCCGTTGGCACAGAACGCCCGGACGTAAGCTGGCCGGTCCCGGCGACCGCCCGTCTCCGTCTTCGCGAGTGCCGCGAGAGAGCGGCGGTCTGGCGCGGCGGGTGGCCGGCGCAGTTGAAGGGGCTGAGCAACGCTCTGCCCCTCGACGATGATGACCGTGCCCGCCCGCGTGGCCGCTTCCATTGGGCCGGAACTGTAGCGCCGCATCAGCGCCAGCGCCGCCGCGAACCCGGCCAGGAACACCGCGATTTTGCCCAGGACCGGTGTCCGGGATGCGTCATGCCCCACCCCGGGATGCGGTGAAACTGCATAGTCGAGGACATGTACAGTGCTGACACGAAGCGTGATGTCCAAAGGCGTGCAAAAGCTACCCGATGACTTTGAAATCCTCTCCGAGCAGCAATGTCTCGAGTTGCTGGCTTCGCGAGATTTGGGCCGCATCGCATTTCCAGTCGGAGAAGAGACTGAAATTTTTCCTGTCAACTACTCCACCGACGGAGTCATCGGTGTTGAGCGAGCACCTGTGCGAGGGTTGGCTTTCATCCACATCATCGACTCGATGTTTAACCAGCACGCCAAATGGCTCAAGGTCACACGCGATATCCCGTGGCGCCGGCCGATCGCGTCTCTCAACTACCTACTCTCGTCGCACGTCTGGCGCCAGGACCACAACGGCTTCTCGCACCAGGATCCCGGCTTCATCGACTACGTCGTCAACAAGAAGGCCGAGGTTATACGCGTATATCTCCCTCCCGACGCCAACACCCTGCTCTCGGTGGCAGATCACTGCCTTCGCAGCCGCAACTACGTCAACGTGATTGTGGCCGGCAAGCAGCCCGCGCTCAACTACTTGTCAATGGACGAGGCGGTGGCACACTGCACTCGCGGAATCGGCATCTGGGAATGGGCGAGTAGTGACCATGGCGGCGATCCCGACGTCGTGATGGCTTGCGCCGGCGACACCCCGACGCTCGAGACGCTTGCAGCGACCGACCTCCTCCGCCGCCACCTCCCCCACCTGAAGGTGCGCGTTGTCAACGTGGTCGATCTCATGCGGCTTCAGCCTGCCAGCGAGCATCCGCACGGTCTGTCGGACGATGAGTTCGACGCACTGTTCACCACTGAACGGCCCGTCATATTCGCGCATCACGGCTATCCGTGGCTGATTCATCGCCTCACCTACCGGCGCACCAACCACCAGAACATCCACGTGCGCGGCTACAAGGAAGAGGGGACGACCACGACTCCGTTCGACATGGTCATGCTCAACGATCTCGATCGCTTTCACCTGGTCATGGACGTGATCGACCGCGTTCCGGGACTGGGTTCGAGAGCCGGCCACATCCGCCAGGAGATGGCTGACGAGCGACTGCGTCTGAGGCAGTACACGCGTGACTTCGGTGACGATCCGGATCACATTCGCCGCTGGATCTGGCCCTACTAGGCCACCGGGTGCGCGTACTCGTCGTCAATGCCGGTTCGAGCTCGCTCAAGGTGAGCTTGATCGGCCCGGACGATGCGACTCTCGCCAAACGCGAGTTCCAGGCTTCGGGCGGGCGCTTCGAGAGCGGACAGCTCGTAGGAGCGGTGCGCGAGATGAAGGGTTTCGAGGCGGTCGGCCACAGGCTCGTTCACGGGGGTCCGCGCTTCTCGAGCTCCACGCTGATCGACACCGAGATGCTCGGTTACCTGGCCACGATCACCGACCTGGCCCCGCTACACCTGCCGGCGGCGCTGGCCGGCATCTCCGCCGTCGGCAAAGCCTTTCCCGATGTGCCCGCCGTGGCGTGCTTCGACACCGCGTTTCACTCGGGCATGCCCCCGGCGGCATCGACCTATGCCATTCCGGCGGAATGGCGCGAGCGTCACGGCATCCGCCGGTACGGCTTCCACGGCTTCTCGCATTCGTACGCCTCAAGAATGGCGGCGCGGCTCCTGCGCCGGCCCGAGACCGAGCTCCGGCTCGTCACCTGTCACCTCGGTTCCGGTGCCTCCCTCGCTGCGGTCTGGCGCGGCCGTTCGGTCGACACCACGATGGGGTTCACTCCACTGGAAGGACTGGTGATGGCGACTCGTTCCGGCAGCGTTGACCCGGGAATGTTGCTCTGGCTTGCGCGCCACGCGGGGTTGACCGAACCGGAGCTCAACGATGCGCTCGATCAGAGATCCGGCTTGTTGGCTCTGGCCGGAACCGGGGACATGCGCAACCTGTTGGAGCGTGTCTCCACGGGCGACGCAAAAGCATCGCTCGCCTTTGACGTCTACGTTCACCGACTACGCGCTTGCATCGCGTCGATGGCAGCCGCCATGGGCGGCATCGACGCTGTCATCTTCACGGGTGGCGTGGGAGAGAATGCACCCGCCGTACGGGCGGCCGCGGCAGGTGGGCTGGGTTTTCTCGGCCTGGCGATCGATCCGGCACTGAACGCGTTGCCAGGCGGCGATGCCGACATCAGTGCCGGCAATGCGAGCGTCCGCACCCTGGTGATTCACTCCCATGAGGACGTCGAGGTGGCCCGCGAGGTGCGCCGCGTGCTATCAGATCCTTCTTAGTAAGACGATGCCCAGGACAACAGATTCAACAATTTCGGAGCTCTGAAGTTCCTCGGAAGGTTCGACTTCGCCTCACAGGTATGGACTCCCTGGCATCACCTGACGAGCTAACCAGATCGCCTGGCAGCGACGCTGTCGATGCGTCTAACGTGGGTGAACACAGGAGTCCAGCGTGAGCAGGGGGAGACGATGACCACACTCCAGAACCGGCCGAACACCGCGCTAATCGTCATCGACGTGCAGAACGGCGTCGTCGAGGGGGCTCACGAGCGCGACGCGGTAGTCACGAACGTAGGCAGCCTTGTCGAGAAGGCCCGGCGGGAACAGGTCCCCGTTGTCTGGGTCCAACACTCCGACAAGGGCCTTGCGAGGGGGAGCGACGAGTGGCGGATCGTCCCCGAGCTGACACCGGGCGACGCCGAGCCGCTGGTCGAGAAGAGCTACGGCGACTCCTTCGAGGACACCACCCTTGAGACCGTGCTGTCGGGCCTCGGAGTCGGGCGACTGGTCGTCGTCGGCGCACAGACCGATGCGTGCATCCGCTCGACGCTCCACGGCGCGCTCGTCAGGGGGTACGACGCGACCCTTGTCAGCGACGCCCACACGACTGAGGATCAGACGGAATGGGGGGCGCCGCCGCCGGACAAGGTCATCGCGCACACCAACCTGTACTGGACCTACCAGACGGCGCCGGGGCGGAAGGCTGGGACTGTCGAGACGAAGGACGTCGACTTCAGCAGCAGGACCTGAAGCCTGTATGCACGTTCTGGTCCGCGATAGGCCGCATCGCCTGGGTTACGGTTTTCGAGCCCGGATGTATGCGCTTCCGATCTTGCCGTCCACGCCGGGCATCGACTCCGTCGCGTGCACCTGGATCTTCGGATTCTGAAATCCCGCCTCGACGAGGGCTGCCCGATACTCGTCAATCGGAATGGTGCCCGAAAGGCAGCCTGCCCATGAGTCGAGACTGTTCTTGATCACCGGATCGAGCGCCTCGAGCTCCACCATGTCCGCCACGGCGAACCGACCACCTGGTCGCAGGACTCGATAGGCCTCCCTGATGACTGCAGATTTGTCTTCCGCGAGGTTGATCACGCAGTTCGAGATCACAACGTCGACCGAGGCGTCAGGCAGCGGAACGTTCTCAATCGTGCCTTTCAAAAACGTTGCGTTGGTGACGCCAGACTTCTGCGCGTTGCCGTTTGCAAGCGCCAGCATTTCGTCAGTCATGTCCACCCCGTAGGCGTGACCGCCCGGGGAGACACGCCTCGCGGACAACAGGACGTCCAGGCCGGCTCCCGACCCCAAATCGAGGACTACCTGTCCGGGTGCCAGCTGCGCGAGCATCGTCGGATTGCCACAACCTAGGCTGACCGCCTCGGTCAGGCCAATCTCCTTCAGCTCGTCGGCTGAATAAGAGCCGCTGCAACCGCAATCCGGTCCGTCGGCCTGGCAACATCCGGCGTCGGTGGATTGTCCCCCGACAGGAATCAAGGCGATCTGCTTGGCCGCACCGGCGTACCTGGAACGGACTGCTTCTCGAATTTCGCTCATGCCACCGTGCTCCTTTGATCGATGAATGTCGATGGGTGCAGCCTACCATATCCATCGACGATTGTCGATGGCTCAGTGTATGATCTGTCCATGGCAGTCAAGGAGCTTCCGATGATCCGTCAGCGTGGAGTGTGTTGCGGCCTGCCTGACATCGACGCGGGCTGGGCGGAAGGCACAGCTGGGCTGATGAAAGCTCTCTCGGATCCGACCCGATTGACGATGGTCGCGTCGATGTGGAAGGCCGAAGAGCCGATCTGCATCTGCGACTTCACCGCAGGCCTGGAGCTCAGCCAGCCAACCATCTCTCACCACATGGCCAAACTCAAGGGGGTCGGCCTTGTCGATTCCGAGAAGCGCGGGATCTGGGTGTATTACCGTCTCAGCGCTGACCTCGCGCCCGCCACCCGACGGCTTCTCTCCCAGCTGATCGCTTAGTTCGACCGGCGCCGCGGGCTCGGTCCAACGAAGCTGAGCTACGGCATTGAGTTCCCGCCCATCGGCAAGCGCATGGACCGGCTCGACGAAGCGCTGACTATCGCGAAGCTCATGTTCGCGCAGGACCGGCCTTCATTCGAGGGCACCTATTACAAGATCGACCGTGCGCTGAACGTCCCCCGCCCAGTGCAACCGGGAGGTCCGCAGATCCTGATCGGCGGAACCGGCGAGCGCCGGACGCTGCGCCTTCTTTCCCAGCACGGCGACATCGGTCACTGGTTCGGTGCTCCGATCGAGGAGCTGAAGCGAAAGAAGCAGATCTTCGAGGAGCATTGCGCGGCGGTGAATCGGGATCCTTCGGAGGTGCTGCTGACCCTCGGGGTCTCCCTGGTCCTGGCGGAAAACGAAAAGGACGGCAAGGCAATCGTCGACAGCCTCACACCAGAGCGACGGGCGATGGCCAGGGTCGCCACCGTGCCCGAGGCTGCAGAGTTGATCGGCCAATACATGGATGCGGGCTTCGGCGGCTTCACTTTCAACAACAACGTCTATCAGACAGCCGAGTCGATAGCGCTTGTCGGCGAGCTGATCAAAGTCGTTCACGGCAGCGCGGTACCGAACTAACTCAGTAAGAACGCTAAAGTCTGAAAACCGTGAGCGGTGTCTTGCTCGAGCTGTTCAGACACAAGACCTGGGCGACGCTGCGCCCGATCGAGTACTGCCAGCGCCTCGCTGACGAACACCTGGACGCCACGATCCCCGGCACCTTTGGCACGATCCGGGAGACGTTGCGGCACGTGGTCGAGGCCGAGCAGGGCTACCTCTCGATCCTGACGCGTGAGCCATTCAGTTCAAAAGAAGCAGCCGAGGTTTTCGTATCGCCGGACCCCTTACATGAAGGGCCCGTGCCCCTGGATCAGCTCGCGGACAGCATTCGACGCATGGGCCCGCGCTGGGAGGCCCTTGCCAAGGACGCCGACCTCGCAGCGCGCGAGGTCACCACCACTGACGGCTGGCGCGTGCCGGGGTCGGTGCCGATGGCGCAAGCCATCCACCACGCCGGCGACCACCGCAGCCACATCATGTCGATCCTTGGCGCACGCGGCTTGGAACTGCCCGGGCCCAATGACCTTGACGTGTGGGGCTACGCCGAGGCAGAAGACCAGATGCAGGAGCTGAAAGAGACCTCCAGCGACTGAGAGCGGGGTGAGGGTGCTCGACTAGTTGTTAGGTGGAGCTGCGCTGATCTCGGACAGGGCAGCACCCTCATCCTTCTCCTTGGCAAGATCACCAAGCGAGACGATCCCCACCAGCCGGCCCTTGTCGACCACCGGAACTCGGCGGATTGCCTTCTCTCGCATGAGGTTCGCCACCTCATCCACTGACTGGTCAGAGCTGACCGTCGTGACGTCACCGCTGCAGATGTCCCCGACCTTGACCAGCTTGGGGTCGCGGCCGTCCGCAACAGCCCGGACGACGATGTCGCGATCGGTGACAACTCCGCAAACCGAACCGTCCTGAGCGCGGAGGACGATTACGCTGCCGAAATCCTTCTCGCGCATCGCGCGAGCTGCGTCGACAAGCGTTGCGCTTTCATCGAGCCCGACTGGACTCGCACTCATGACGTCTTTGACTGTCCTTGTCATCTCGCATCCCTCCGTGAATGGAACTCTGCAAGCGCCCATGGCGCTGAATGCCCCCAAGAACTGAACGCGATGGCGTCGCCGAAGTACCCACATGCGGAATCACCTTCGTCAGTGGCTCTTCTCCGCAACGGTGACCAGCAGGTCCAAGGTGTTGCGCACTGCGACGAGGAGCAGCACAAGGACTACCCCCACCAGCACGGCGAGCGCGGTTCCGGTGGAGCCCAAATAGAACAGAACGCCGATGACTCCGAGGGCAAGGCATCTGAGCATGCTCAACCCGAATCGCGAGATCAACAGCCGCAGACTCAGGGTTCGCGCGCGCCTTGCGCGACTCATGTCGCGCTGATCCTAAAGCGGGCGATCCACCGAGAAGGGGTGCATCTGGACCCTAGGCCACCGTTGCACCGGCTGCGCGTTGCTGCAACCACTGCAGGATAGGTTCCGACAGCCTCACCGCGACATAGGTTGCGAACGCGAGAGAGGTTATGAAGAAGCTCACCGGGTGGGGCGAGAAGAAAGCGATGCTCAATCCGAGCCAGGTGAAGGCGAGGGCCAGCAGGACGCCGATGAGGATTGCGGTCGGCGGCCGGCTCGTGAACCTGACTGCGATGGCGGCGGGGGTGACGATCAGGGCGAAGATCAACAGCACTCCCACCACCTGCACAGCCTCTGTCACCGCCACCGCCAGGATCGCCATGAAACCGATCGACAGCGCGGTCACCGGAACTCCCTTGGCGCTGGCCAGCTCCTCGTCGACCGACGAGAACAATAGAGGTCGGTAGACGGCGACGAGGCCGACGACTGTCACGATGCCCGCGACCAACGTGACTGCCACGTCGCCGGAGCTGATGCCGAGGATCTGGCCGAACAGGAGCGCATAGGCCTCGGTGGCGTACCCGCGATAAAGGGAGATGAACAGGACTCCGAGCCCAAGCGTCCAGGCGAGCACTATGCCAATCGTCACGTCGCGGCCGCGCACGCGATTGCCGAGAGCTCCGATCACGACCCCGCTCCCGAGCGTGAAGGCAAGGAGGCCGACTATCGGGTTGAGCGAAAGGACCACCGCTCCCGTCGCGCCGGCGAAGCCGATATGCGAGAGAGCATGCGCGGCGAAGGCGGATCCCCTCAGCACCACGAAGTAGCCGATGGCGCCGGCCACTATGGCGACGATGGTGCCGGCCTCGAAGGCGTGAACCATGAAGTCGTAGTGCAAGAGCATGGCCAGGTCTTCCAGCGGGTTCCAGCTTGGCTGCGATGAGGTGTTCGAGATGGTCAGCTGGACTGCGACGTCAACCATGAGGGTGGCTTACCTCCTCCTCGAGGCCGACGACGAAGATGCGACCACGACTGTCGGTCAGCACCTCAACTGGAGACGAATAGATCGCGGACAGCGACTCTGACGTGATGATTTCGGCCGGCTTTCCCATCGCCACCTTGCCGTGGGCGACATAAAGAACGTGGTCGATGTGCCTCAACAGCGGGTTGACGTCGTGGGCGATCAGCAGGATGGTCAGCTGGCGCATGCGCGCCACCTCGCTGATCAGCTGAACGATTGCCCCCTGGTTGCGGACGTCGAGGTGGGAGAGCGGTTCGTCCATGAGCAGCAGGCGCGGGTTGCCCACCAGCGCCTGCGCCAGGAGCAGCCGCTGCTGCTCGCCTCCCGACAGCCTTCCGAGCGGTCGGCCCGCATAGCCGGTTGCCCCCACTGCGTCAATGGCTGCAACGGCAGCTCGCTCCGCCTGTGCGCGACCTGCAACACGTACGCCCCAGCGATGGCCGTCGATTCCCAGGCCGACAAAATCAAGACCGCGGAGGGACAAGTCAGGATCGAAGCTCGAGCCCTGGGGGATGTAGCCGATCTGGGGATTGCCGCGGTGGGGCGGTTGGCCGAGCACCTCGAGGCGGCCGGCGGTGGCAGGCAGCTGGCCGAGGATCATCCTTATCAGCGTCGTTTTGCCACCGCCGTTGGGCCCGAGGATGGCGGTGAAAGAGCCTGTCGGGATCGAAAAGCCTGCGCCCGACCAGATCACCCGGCTTCCGTAGCCGGCGGACAGATCCCGTGCAACGACGGCTGCGGCGGGGTCTTTCACGACGACCCGACGGTAAGGGCGTTTTCCAGGCTGACCAGCTGCCGCAGCTGCCAGTCCTGGAAGGTCGAGGTGTCAGGCTGAAGCGTCTCGGAAATACCCACCACTGGGATGTGGTTCGCGATCGCCAGGTTCTTCATGTTCGTCGTGATCGAGGTTGCGGTCTGGACGTTGTACACGAGGACCTTGATCTGCCTGTTCGTGATCTGGTCCTGGAAGGCGGCAACTGCGCTCGCAGGTGGGTCGTTGCCCTCGGACACCGCCTGCATGAACTCGGCAGGAGAGATGAGGTTGAGGCCTGTCGCGTTCGCCGTGTAGGCAAAGACGCTCTCGGTTGAACCGACAGGCTTGACGACGAACTTGGCTTTGATCTCTGCGATCCGGTCGAGGTACGGCTTCACAGCGCTCGCAAAGGTCCCGCGCTGCTGGTCGAAGTAGGCAGCGTCCGCTGGATCGATCGATTTGTAGATAGCGGTGATCCGGTCGGCGACGTTGATCACGTAATCGGGGTAGTACCAGAAGTGGGGGTTGTCGCCAGGCTTCTTGCCGAGAAGGGCTGCAACTGTCAGCACCTGACGGTGGCTGCTCGGATTGGCGGCGAGAAGCTTCTGGCCCCAGTCGTCATACCCCGCTCCATTCAGGATCACGAGCGCGGCGTCGGCGAACGCTCGGGCGTCGTTCGTGCTGCTCTCGTACTCATGGGGGTCGGCATTGGGGTCGGAGACGACGCTTTGAACGTCCGCCTTGGCGCCACCGAGCTGGACCGCGATGCTGCCCCAGAAATTTTCAGCTGCCACCACTTTGACCAACCCGGACTGAGACTCCGCCGTGCTCTCCGCGCAGGCCGCACTTGCGAGCGCCAAGGCGACGGCGACCATCACCGACCCTGCCGTTCGCATGCGCAACAGTATTGCACAATGGCATTGCGCATTGTGTGTGCATATGGCTATAGTTGAGGTGTGGCCCCGCCAAGTCCGATCCGCGACAGAGTCAGGCTCCTGTTCGCAACCCCGGGCCGCCATGTCTGGTCGACCGAGGAGCTGCACGAAGCGGTAAGGGCTTCACTTGGCGGCGCCGACTACTCGAGCGTCTTCCGGGCGGTGGCGGGCATGGAGCGCGAAGGGTTGATCGACAGGATCGACCTGGCCGACGGAAAGGCGCACTACGAGCTGCGGGATAAGCACCACGACCATGTTCGTTGCGATTCGTGTGGCAGAGTCGCAGGGGTCACTGGGTGCATTCTGGAAAATGCGACCTCAGCCGTTGAGAGCGACACAGGGTTCAAGATCAGCAGCCACCAGCTGCTGTTCACGGGACTCTGTTCGGACTGCGCAAAAGGGAACGAGCCACCGTCGTGGCGGGGCTAGGAGAAAGTCAGCGGTCGCCTGACGCCGGCTCGTAGGTCTTGGGAGGGCGACGCATGCCAACTGTTGAGGAAGGGATTCAGTCGCAGCAGCACAACATCGAGAAGGCGTGGCCGGACCATCGATGAGCTCGTACGCATAATCGCCCTGTTCACGCACCGCGTTCGAGTTTCAACCACCGCCGAGGTCGACTCAGAGCTCGAAACGTGGCTGCGCGCAGCCTACCTAGCTGCCGGCTGACGCCACCCGAGAGCATCCGTGCCCAACGTTGGCTACGATCCGCCCTCATGGCCCGGGGAGCCAGCGCGGCCAAGGTAATGGCGCAGATCAATATGCCTCTTGAAGACCTCCGCGCCGGGCATACGCCTCCAGCAGCCTGAAGAGCGCGTAGCCGGCCAACGCGTAGAGCACGCCAACCACGACTTCGCCCGCGAGAAGGCCGCTGATGTGACTGAACGAGGCCCCGGCGGCGGCTTCGCGCGCGGCCTCGACGCCTCGGGTCAGAGGCAGTCCGTACGACACAAGCTGGATCACCTCGGGTAGGCGGCTGACCGGGAAGTTGATTCCGCAGACGACAAGCAGCAGGTAGTAGACGACGTTGGCGATGATTATCGCGTCGCGCATGATCAGCCCGATGCTGCCGAACAGCAGGCCGAGGCCCGCCGTGGTGAAGGAGATCACAAGCACGCATAGACCGAGCAACAGCAGGTTGCCGTGCTGAAGGTCGAGCCCGAAAAGAATCGCCGCCACCGCCAGGCCGACGATCACCGTCGCAATGCCGTCGATCACGTTCACCACTGCACGACTCAAAAAGGTCACGAGCCGGTTCGCGGGTGAGGCAAGGAGAATCGGCAACGTTCCAAATTGGCGTTCGTTCGCAACGGTGGCGATGACACCAAAGATGCCCGCGTTGGCAGTGAGCTGGAGGGCGTTGCCCAACGCGAAGTAGAGGGCATTCTGTCGGCCTGTGGCATACGTGCCGAGCTCGACGAAGAAAAGGATCTGCGTCACCGGCAGCAGCACCTTGTAAGCGATATAGCCTTGGACCGTCGCCCACTGGAACAGCGCCACGTACTGGAAATACGTCGAGCGCGCAAACACTCCGACCTCCGATTGAAGGCGCCTCATGCGAGGGCAAGCTCCCCTGAGACTCGCGCGCGCCTCTCAACCATCTGATAGAGGAAGAGCGCCCCCACCAGGTACGCGAGGCTGATGAGGATCGCGGCAAGCCACCACAGCGCGAAGTCATGCGGGCCTTCATTCGTGGTGGCGGCATAGATGGCTCTGGTCGCCCATGTCGGTGAGAGGGACCCGGAGATCACCTGTGCCCAAGGCGCCAGCACCGTCACCGGGAACATGAATCCACAGAGCACGTAAACGCCAAGCTCGAACCCGTTGAGCATGCTGAAGGCCCAGCGCCACAGCGCGAACAGCGGAGTCAGGGTGATCGAGATGGTGAGGAAGGTGAAGCTCAGCACGCCAATCGAGATGGCCAAGCGCGCCGCGTCGACGCCAGGCAAGAGCGCATGGAAGCCGAAGTAGGCGAAAGCCACCGTGGGCAGGAAGGAAAGAATCCCAAACAGCAGGCTGCCGCAAGCCTTGCCGAGGACGATGACCCAGAGCGGAGTGGGCACCGCGAATATCTGCTCCAGCGTGCCGTTCCACCTCTCGTCCTGGATGCCGTTGCCACCGTCCAGGTACGCCACGCCCCAGTAGCCGATCAGGCCGCCGCCAAGGACTCCGTACGCGAGCTGCGTCGTGGTGGCGCCGGGGCGACTCAGGACGAACAGGCCGATCGCGGTGAAGATGGTGGGAAACAGAAGCCAGTTCAGATACGCCCATGGGCTGATCACCCGCAGGCGCATGCTCACGGCGAAAGCGCTGAACGCGGCGCGAACAAGCGAAATCAAGTCGACTCTCCGATCAGCTGGACGTAAGCGTCCTCGAGCGTTGGCTCGCGCGAGCTTACCTTCCGAAGCGTGAGACCTTCGAGGATCACGCCGAGCTGCGTCATCACTTCGGCCGGACGCGTGCAGTGGACAGTTACCACCTGGGCGAGCTCCTGGTCCACTACGGTCACCGAGCTCACGCCCGCCAGGCCGCGCAAACCGGCGAGCCTGTCAGCGGGCATGCCGACCACCTCGAACTCCACGACCCCCTGGTTCTCGACCACGCGCTTGATGCTGCTCGGCGTGCCCTCGGCGACGATCGCGCCCTTCTTGATCACGGCGATCCTGTCGCAGATCGAGTCAGCTTCGAACATGTAGTGAGTGGTCAGGAAGATTGTCTTGCCGGCGTCGGCAAGCTCCCTCACCAGCACTCGGAGCTCGCGCGCGCCGACCGGGTCGAGTCCGATGGTGGGCTCGTCAAGGAACAGGACCTCGGGGTCGTTGAGCAAGCCTCGAGCCAGGTGCAGGCGCTGCTTCATGCCACGGGAATACACCTCGACCTTGTCGTGCTCCCGACCCGCGAGACCGAGCCTTTCGAGAAGCTCGCCGATGCGCCTCTTGGAGACGTCAGGAGGGATTCTGTAGAGTTCGGCGAAGTATCGAAGGTTGTTGAGACCCGAAAGCCGCCAGTAGAGGCCGCGGTCCCCCCCAAACACAAAGCCGATACGGCTCCGCACCGCTGACGTCTGCTTGACGACATCGAGTCCGAGGACGCGCGCCTGGCCCGAGTCGGGCAGGAGCAGCGTGGTAAGGATCTTCGTAGTTGTCGTCTTGCCGGCTCCGTTCGGGCCCAGCAGCCCGAACAGCTCTCCAGGCCGAATGGCCAGGTCGATCCCCGCGAGCGCGACGTTTTCCACCTTCGTACGGCGGAAGGTGCCACGTTTGTTGACGTACTTCTTGCGGAGCCCGGTGATCTCGATCGCCGGTGCGGTTTGCATTGACATCGGAGCGGCTGATTTTATTCGTGGCGGGGCTGGTCGAGCGTCGTCAATGATTGCGAACTCATCAGATCGTTCAGATTCGCGTCGGCGCCGCGTGCGCATCAGCGGAGCGACCTACCCCAGCGAGTCCTACGCGCAGTCGCTCGAGTCAGCCCTGAAGAAGGCGCACCTGGGCTAGCCTCAGCCTGCCTCCTGCTTGCGGTGAAAAATAAGCCAGGCCGCGAGAAAGAAGGCAACGGTCCACACGGCAAGCGTGGCGATCTGGAACCCGAACTCGTTCATGCCCGTCCCTGAGGGCCCCGCCGACCCATTTCCGAACACGGGGGTCAGTGCTGACACAGGCGCCAGCACATTGACGAACAGGTAGTTGAGAAAGTGAGCCTTGTTGGGGTTCTGGCTGATCGCGAAGATGATCCCGCCGACGACCGTGCTGACCAGCGGCGCTCCGAAGAGCACCGCCAGGGTGATGCCGATCGCCGCCCATCTGCCGAAGACTGCTGACACCAGCAGGCTCATGCCCTGAACGCACAGGACGCCGAGCATCGCGCCGCCGAGGCACATCAGAACAAAAAGCGGTATTGACATGACGACAAGGTTGTTGCCCGCGAGTGGCTTGCTCCCATCCACAGCGATGCCGACCTGCGCGGTCAGCGGCCCCACAGACCCCGTCACAAAGGCCCAGATCGCGTAGACGATCAGGAAGGTGACGACGACCACGGCGAGGCTGATCAGAAACGAGGCGACCGCTTTGGCCAGCAGAAGCTGGTCGCGGCTCATCGGGCGGCTGAGCAGAATGGCGATGGTGCGGTCCGATCGCTCTCCGGCGATCTGTTCGGATGCGAGCCACCCGAAGATGCGTACGAGGAGGAACATGACGATCCCGCCGAGGGCGAACAGGGCGGCGAGGGTGATCGAGAAGGACTGCACAGGCGCGATGTCATGGTCGAGCAGGTATTGGTCGTCGTTGATCTGCTGCTGGACCTGCGCAATCGCATCATCCAGACCGAATTGCCCGCCGCCCTGAGGGCCGTCACCCTGCTGCTTGATCTGCTCCAAAGAGTTCAGCTCCTGCTGGTTGTTGGCGATGTCCGCACGCACAGTTGTCTGCCATGCCACCGCCGCCGGCGGGCTCCAACGCCCCACTGTCACGACGTAGTAGGTGTAGAGGCCACCGGCGATCAGCAGGAATATGACCCCCATCACAGCGAATACGATCCACCGGCTGCGCCAGGTTTTCTGAAGCTCGTTGCGGACGAGGTTGAAGAACATCGTCAGTTCCTGCCAATCGGTGATGGTGCTGGAGGCGGGCCGCCGGCCGATGCGCTGAGCGGGCTACCTGGCACCACGCCCGTGAGGTCGATATAGACGTCCTCGAGCCCTCGCCGCATATGCACAAGCTGGTCGACCCCAATGCCTGCCGCCACCAGCGCATGGTTGATGATCCGGCCGAGGTCCATGTCCGCAGTCACCGTGATCGAATCCTTGATGGTGCCCCGCTCGGCTGTGGCGCCATTGACCGATCGCACCACGTCGATCGCTTTATCGACGTCGGAAACGTCGATGCGGTACTGGAATCCCTTGAAGTTCATCAGCTCGCTCAACTCACCGGCCGCCTTCACCTCGCCCCGATGCAGAACGACCACTCGGTCACACAGCTCTTCGACCTCGGAGAGAAGGTGGCTGGAGAAGAAGATGGTCAGGCCCTGCTCGGTGGCAAGCTTGCGCAGGAGGATGCGAAGGCCGTGGATCCCATTGGGATCGAGGCCGTTCGTGGGCTCGTCAAGGATCAACAGGCGCGGCTTTCCGAGCATTGCCTGGGCGAGCGCCAGGCGCTGGCGCATACCCATCGAATAGCGCTTCACCTTGTCGTTTGCGCGCTCGGTCATACCGACTGTGTCAAGCAGCTCGGTTATCTGCTTCTCGTCCACCGGGCCGAGGGTGCGAGCGAAAAGGCGGAGGTTCTCGCGCCCGGAGAGGAAGCCATACAGGGCGGGCTGCTCGAGCGTGGCTCCGAACAGCCTCGCGGCTTTCGAGTGCTCGGTCCAGGAATCGAATCCGCCGATCCTGGCGGTGCCGCCGTCAGCACGCTGAAGCCCGAGAAGGATGCGGATTGTGGTTGTCTTGCCTGCCCCGTTGGGGCCCAGGAAACCGAATACCTCGCCCTCGGCGACGCTGAGCGAGATCTGATTGAGGGCCCGGACCCGCCCAAACTTCTTTGAGAGCCCCTCGACCTCGACGATGGCGGGCATTGCGTGCACCTTAGCGGCTCGGGCCACCTTGGGCGAGTCCTAGAGGAAGAACAAGGGCGGAGCCGCAACTCGTTCTCGACATCAGAGCAACCTCCGCCACAATCCCCTCATGGGAAGGCTGTACAGCGAGCTCGCCGAGTGGTGGCCCACGTTCTCGGTCCCCGAGGAGTACCGCGAGGAAGCCGCCTTCTTCACGCGCGCCTTGAACGAGTCATGCGATTCACGACCCCGCACGGTGCTCGAGCTGGGGTCGGGCGGAGGCAACAACGCGTCCCACCTCAAGGCGCACTTTGCGATGACGCTGGTGGACATGTCCCCTCAGATGCTCGCAGTCAGCCGCGCGCTGAATCCCGAGTGCGAGCACCTCGAAGGCGACATCCGGGCCGTCCGCCTCGGCCGGACCTTCGACGCGGTCTTCGTGCACGACGCGATCTGCCACATGACCACCGAGCTCGATCTGCGCGCCGTCATGGCGACGGCTTTCGAGCACTGCTGCGCTGGCGGCGCTGCCCTGTTCGCGCCCGATTTCGTGCGCGAGACCTTTGTCGAGAACACGGATCACGGAGGCAACGACACCGAACGCGGCAGCGTGCGCTTCTTGCAGTGGACCACCGACCCCGAACCGGCCGACACCGCATATTTCGTCGACTTCGCGATCCTCATTCGGGACCGGGAGGGCAACATGCGTGTGGAGCACGACCGTCACACGTACGGCCTGTTCTCACGCGCGGTGTGGCGACGCCTGCTGCGCGACGTAGGCTTCGAGCTCAACATGAAGCGCGCCTTGATCGACGGCTTCGGACGCGACGTCTTCGTGGGCAGGCGAGGACGTTAGGTCCCGGAGCTCAAAGGGCCCTACCGTGCTCTGCTGGTCGCGCTCAGGCTAGGGGTTCGAGCTCGAGTCCGTCTCGTTTGCATCCTTCGCGCTGTTCTTATTGCCGTTCGCGGATGCGGCAGCGCTCACAGCCTTGCCGTGCTTGTTTGCGACGGCGCTCACGCACCTGCCGATCCCATGCTGCCCGGCGGCCAGAGCAGCCTTGCACTTAGCGACTGCTGCTGTCACGTCGGCGCCATGCCCTTTCGCCTGCCCCTGATTGTCAGGCGCCGAATTGGATGGAGTCTGCTGAGTCGTGGTCGACGCGAGGTGGATCGTGGTCGCGGCCAAGCCCCCGCCCGCGACGAGCCCGACCAGGCCCGCTACCAGGCCCAAGGCCAATTTGGATTGAAGCGCTGACATGAAGTGCATCGTGGGTCCCTCCTGGGTTTGGTTGATCCAACGGCCGTCTCTGGATACATCAACTCGCGACCGGCCTCGACTAACGACGGGACGGGCAACTTTGATCTGAGGGCAGGAAGCGTGCTCCGCGGGCGTCATACGGTAGTTACCTATGTCTAATCAGGACTACAAGCCCGGATCGGTCGAGGATTTCGACCGCCTCTATCAATCGAGCTTTAACAGAATCCTCTACACGATCTACGGCATCCTGGGCGACCGGGCCGCGGCCGAGGACTGCACGCAGGACGCCTTCGTCAGAGCGTTCAAGGCCTGGAAGACCTGGAAACCGGATTCTCCTGCCGAAGCCTGGCTTCACAGGATCGCAATCAACGTCGCCTACAGCCATCTGCGCCAAGGGCGCATCCGCGAGGTCGGTGAGCTGGTGCGAAGGCTCGGCCGCCCCGGGCCTGGCCAGGATCCTGCCAAGGTGGCTGAAAGCGGCGACCTTTTTCGCGCCCTTCGCAAGCTTCCACCCGACCAGGCGGCCGCGATCGTCCTCCGTCACCACCACGGCTACACGAACCGGGAGATCGCGATCGCACTGGGCGCGCCCGAGAGCACTATCGCCTCGCGTCTCGCGAAAGCCAAGGAGCGCCTGCGCGCCGAGCTGAGGTGGGCCGAACCTCAAGAACAAGACACGGCCGCAGCCGCGCCCTTCGTTAGTCCGGCCAACAAGCGAGTTGTACTTAGCGATGGCCCAATCAAGTGAGCACGGGATGAATGACGAATTCGACCGCCGGCTGAAAGATGAGCTCGGCAAAGGCTACGTCCCATTCAGCGCGACCTCAATACCGGCCGGCGCGCCATATCGTTCATCGGTGGGACGCGCCCGTCCATCGCTGGGACGCAGCGCCCGGACTGCGATCGTGGTCGCAGCCATCGCGAGCGGCCTCATGGGGACCACCGCGCTTGCTGCCACTGCCGTCACGGGTAGCGCGAACCCTCAGGCCTGGGGCCAGTACGTCAGCGATGCGGTGAACACTTGCAAGAGAGAGCTCGGAGCCGGCGAGCACGGAATCGGGGGGTGCGTTCGCGCGATTGCAAACCAGAAGGGAGTGCAAGAGCGCGACAAGCATTCAAATGGAAACGGGGCAAGCCACGCTCAACCGAGCGCGAAGGGGCGACCCAGCGGCGTGCCGAGCGGGCCGCCAAGCAGCAGACCGTAGCCGAGAGTCAATATCTCGGAGTCAGATGGTCGACCCCGAGGAGGTTTACCGGCGCACGACCCCCGCCTCGCGGGCGCTGCACGAGCGCGCTGTCAAGGCGATGCCCGGCGGCACCACAAGAACCACCACCTACTTCCATCCCTACCCCATCTACATCGATCGCGGCGAGGGGTGCAGGATCTGGGACGCCGACGGCGCCGAGCGCATCGACATGCTCGGCAACTACACAGCGATGATCCTCGGGCACGCGCATCCGAAGGTGGTGGAGGCGATCAACAGGCAGGCCGCCCGCGGCACTGCCTTCGCGGCGGCCAACCCGATCGAGGTGGAGCTCGCGACTCTCTTATGTGAGCGAGTCCCGAGCCTGGACCTCGTGCGTTTCTGCAACTCGGGGACCGAGGCCACCATGTTTGCGATGCGGTTGGCTCGGGCCTTCACTGGACGGCCGAACATTGCCCGGATCGAGGGCGGCTACCACGGCACCCACGACTACGCCGAGGTCAGCACGCATCCAGCGCCGGCTGAGGCAGGCCCGCCCGAACGCCCTAATGCCACGCCCGACTCGATAGGCACGCCTCAGTGGGCATTGGAAGGCAGCGTTGTCCTCCCGTTCAACAACCCAGACGCTGCCGAGCGGATTCTTCGCGAGGAAGGTCACCGCGACAGCGTGGCGGCGGTGATCCTCGAGCCGATCATCGGAGCCGGTGGCGTGATCGCGGCGACGAACGAGTTCATACAGCGACTCAGGTCGGTGACCAGCGAGCTCGGAATTCTTCTCATCTTTGACGAGGTGATCTCGATGCGTGTCGCGCCAGGCGGCGCTCAGCAGCTCTACGGCGTCACCCCTGACCTCACGACGATGGGGAAGATCATCGGCGGCGGCCTGCCGGTGGCCGCCTTTGGCGGGCGCGCCGATGTGATGGAGCTGATGGACCCGCGACGCCGGCCCAATCTCCCGCAGGGCGGGACCTACAACGGCAACCCACTCGGTATGGCAGCCGGCGTTGCGGCAATGAAAGAGCTGACGCCAGACGTCTACGAGGACCTGAATCGAAAGGGCGCAAGGGTCAAGGACCAGCTGACCGAGGTGTTCGCCTCGCACGGCATGCCGGCCCAGGTGAATTGCGCAGGCTCCCTGCTCGCGATTCACTTCACCGACGTGCCCGTCACCGACTACAGGAGCAAGGCAACTTCGAACGATGCCATCGCCCATGACTTCTTCCTCGCCCTGGTCAACCATGGCGTCCTGATGGCGCCACGCGCCATGGGCGCCCTCTCGACGCCGATGGCCGAGCCCGACATCCAGGAGTTCGTGGACGCGGTGGACGCAGTCATCACAGAGCAGCTGCCGAGATGGCGCGCGAACGGCTCGGTGATGGATCGTTAAGGACGGGTAAACGGGTTCGTTTCCGGCGAAAAATCAGCTGACTAAGCCGTTGCTGGCTGCTCCTGAGGGGTGTAGGCTCTGACGGTCGATTCATCGACTTTCAGTGGGTTGGGAAGAGGACTGAGCGACTGTGAGGGCTTTTAAGCAGCAGGGTTCCGATGCTCCTGACGAGGAGCCGCAGGACGAACACGCCCGGATGGATGCCGTGAGGTCATGGCTGGCCAACGGCAACCACATCTTTGGCGTCGATCCTCGCCGCCGGCACGGGCATCACGGCCACGCGCGGCAGCTTTTGGCCGAGGATCTCCGGGCAGACAAGGCGACGTCAGGCGAATGGCAGGCGCTGGCCTCCGCGCTGGATAGGCACACGGTCCGGGGCGGCATGGCCGAGCTGAGCGCCGAGGAGCGCCAGGTGATCACTCTCGCCTACCTCGAAGGCAGGACCAACCGCGAGATCGCGGCGATGCTTGGTGTATCGGTAAGCACTGTCAGGCGACGCCTTTGGGTCGCCCTCAAGCGGCTCGAGGCTTACATCGGCCGCACCCGGAGCTGGGTGTCGGCAGTCCTCGTGCTCGGCGCCGGCTATGTGGTCGAGCGAACCTCGAAGCTTGCTCACTCTCTTGACGCCGATTGGACTCACAAAGTTGCTTCGACAGTGGCGGTTGGTGCAGTGGCCGTGGCGGCCATCGGCCTGACTGCGATGAGCCCCGACTCAACCAGGCCCCATGCGACGACCGCGCCGGCCGCTGCGGCGCTCGTTTCCAGGGCGGGTGTCGGCGACCGGGTGCTTCCAGCGGACATGTCGAACGTCCGACCGGTCCCGGTCCAGGTAGCGAGGGTAGTAATCCCTGACATTTCGCACAGCGCCATCCCGACGGCCGAAGTGATCCCCCTCGTGCACATAACCCAAAGCAAGCCCGCCGATGGCGATGGTTCTCTCCCAGGCCAAGGCTGCCTCGGCAACCCGACGAGCGCGCCACCGCCCGTTCCTGTCGGGTCGCACGCCAACCATCCGACTGGGCCTCCGGTGACTCACCCGACAGCAGGGGGCTGCCGGGCCTAACCGCCGCTCGACTTCGCCGCCGCGGCGAATCGACAGTGCCCTTGGCGGCGTGTGGGTGCCCGGTTCGACCCGGCGCATAATCCAAAGGTGGCCACCGCCCTGTCGCTCTCTCATCTCGGCTCGCTGATGCGCGGTGTGCGCAGCGTCGACGAGGTGGGGGCGGATGAGCGGGCAGCTTCGCTGGCCAAGCGTTCGATCAAGAAGTCTTCCAAGCTTTGGGCGCTCGACCTCGCCATCCGCTGCATGGACCTGACCACCCTCGAGGGCTCCGACACCCCCGGCAAGGTTGCTGCCCTCTGCGCGAAAGCGATCCGGCCGAAGCCCGGCGACGCCTCCATCCCATCGGTGGCGGCGATCTGTGTCTATCCCGCGCGTATCGCGGATGCAAAAGAGCACCTGCGTGGGAGCGGAGTGAAGGTCGCCTCGGTGGCGACAGCATTTCCCTCCGGGCAGAGCTTCACCTCGATCAAGGTGGCCGAGACAAAGGAGGTCGTGGCCGCCGGCGCGGACGAGGTCGACATGGTCATCGACCGTGGCGCCTTCCTCTCCGGCGACTACCAGCGGGTGTACGACGAGATAGTCGAAATCAAAGAGGCCTGCGGACCGGTGCACCTGAAGGTGATCCTCGAGACGGGCGAGCTCGGCACCTACGACGGCGTGCGGAGGGCCAGCATCCTCGCCATGGCTGCCGGCGCCGATTTCATCAAGACGTCCACCGGCAAGATCCAGCCCGCGGCGACCTTGCCCGTGAGCCTTGTGATGATGGAGTCGATCCGCGATTTCATGCGCGAGACGGGGCGACCTGTCGGTTTCAAGGCGGCTGGGGGCATTCGCACCTCCAAGCAGGCGATCGCATATCTGGTGATCACCTACGAGACGCTCGGACCCGACTGGATGACCCCAGACCGGCTGCGCCTAGGCGCCTCGACGCTGCTCAACGATGTCCTTATGCAGATCGACAAGGAGCGCACCGGCGCCTACCAGTCGGCCGACTACTTCACCATCGATTGATGGCAATCACAAAGCGCCAAGCCACCGAGCTGGCGAAGCAAACCTTCGACTACGCCCCAGCGCCCGAGGCGACCGACCACGTTCGCATCCAGCCGCGCTACGGCCTGTTCGTGGGCGGCAAGATGCTCGAGCCGCACAGCAAGAAGCGATTTCCCACCATCAATCCCGCCACCGAGCGACAGCTCTCAGAGGTGGCTGAGGCGGATGCAACCGACGTCGGCAAGGCGGTCGACGCGGCCGACAAGGCCTTCGCCTCCTGGTCGCGCATGGCGCCGTCGCGGCGGTCGCGCTACCTGTTCCGAATCTCCAGGCTGATCCAGGAGCGCGCCCGCGAGCTGGCGGTGGTCGAGACGATGGACGGCGGCAAGCCGATCAAGGAGTCCCGCGACGTCGACATCCCGCTGAGCGCGGCGCATTTCTTCTACTACGCGGGCTGGGCGGACAAGCTCGAGTGGGCGTTCCCCAACCGAAGGCACCGCCCGCTTGGGGTGGCTGGCCAGGTCATCCCGTGGAACTTCCCCCTTCTGATGCTCGCCTGGAAGATCGCTCCAGCGCTGGCCGCCGGCAACACTGTGGTGCTCAAGCCTGCTGAAACTACGCCGCTGTCGGCCCTGCTGTTCGCCGAGATCTGCCAGCAGGCGGAGCTGCCGCCTGGAGTCGTGAACATAATCACGGGCGCCGGCAAGACAGGTTCGCTCCTGGTGGCGCATCCGGCGGTCAAGAAGGTCGCGTTCACAGGTTCGACCGAGGTCGGCAAGCTGATTCAGCGGACGCTTGCCGGCTCAGGCAAGCGGCTCACGCTCGAGCTTGGCGGCAAGGCGGCCAACATCGTCTTCGAGGACGCCCCGCTCGACCAGGCGGTCGAGGGCATCGTCAACGGCATCTACTTCAACCAGGGCCACGTCTGCTGCGCCGGCAGCCGGTTGCTGGTGCAGGAGTCGATCGCGAAGCCCCTGCTCGAGAAGCTGAAACAGCGCGTCTCCACTCTGCGGCTTGGCGATCCGCTCGACAAGAACACGGACATCGGCGCCATCAACTCGAAGGCGCAGCTGGAGAAGATCCAGGGTCTCGTCGAGTCGGGGGTAGAAGAGGGCGCCGAGATGTTCCAGCCGGAGTGCAAGATCCCCGACCGAGGTTTCTGGTTCCCGCCGACGATCTTCACCAACGTCTCGCAGTCGTATCGAATCGCGCGCGAGGAGATCTTCGGACCGGTGCTCTCCGTGCTCACGTTCCGCACCCCGGCAGAGGCGGTTGAGAAGGCTAACAACACGCCCTACGGCCTCTCGGCAGGCGTGTGGACCGACAAGGGATCGCGCATCCTCTGGATGGCGGAACGCATGCGCGCCGGCGTGGTGTGGGCGAACACGTTCAACCGCTTCGACCCGACGTCTCCCTTCGGCGGCTACAAGGAATCCGGGTACGGCCGCGAAGGCGGGGTGCACGGCCTGCTTCCATACCTGGAGCTCAGCTGAGATGCCCGCAAAGAACGGGAGCGAGCGCATCGAGGTCCGCAAGACCTACAAGCAGTACGTAGGCGGCGAGTTCGTGCGCTCCGAGTCGGGCCGCGCCTACCGGCCCGACGGCTCAATCAATGTCCCGCGCGGCTCGCGCAAAGACCTGCGGGACGCCGTGCGAGCCGCTCGCGGAGCTTTCATGGGATGGTCCTCTCGCACCGCGATGAATCGCGGTCAGATTCTGTACCGCGCGGCGGAGATGCTTGACGGCAGGCGTACGCAGTTCGTCGAGCTGCTCGGCGGCGGCAGGCAGGGTCGCAACGAGCTGGACGACGCAGTCGAGACACTCGTCTGGTACGCGGGCTGGACCGACAAGCTGGCGCAGGTCACCGGGACTGTCAACCCGGTTGCGGGGCCTTACTTCAACTTCACGATTCCCGAGCCGACAGGCGTCGTCGGGATCGTGGCGCCCGAGTCGCCCGCCCTGGCGGGGCTCGTGAGGCGGCTCGCGCCGGCATTGTGCGGAGGCAACGTTGTGGTCGCTCTCGCGCCCGAGTCAAGACCGCTGCCTGCCCTCACTCTCGCCGAGGTGCTCGCGACGAGCGATTTTCCATCCGGCGTGATCAACGTGCTCAGCGGCCAGCGCAAGGAGCTGCTGCCGTGGCTCGCCGCACACATGGACGTGAACGCGATTGATGTCGGCGGCTGCACCGCCCACGAGGTCGCGGAGATTGAGAAGGCCGCCGCGGACAACGTGAAGCGCGTGGTGAAGATGCCGCCCGGCGAGCTCAGCCCGCACCTGATCACAGCCTTCATGGAGATGAAGACGATCTGGCACCCGATAGGGGTGTGAGAGGAGCCACTAAGCTGTAAGCGCATGCCCGAGGTCGTGACCAAGACGAAGGCGATTTCAGGGCGCGGCACCGCCAAGGCGATGATCTCGTCGTCGCGTATCGCAAAGCGGGTACAGGAGCTCGGCAAGCAGATCTCGGACGTCTATGCCGACATCGATACGCCACTCGTCATGGTGGTCATCCTCAAAGGCGCGACTGTTTTCGCCGCGGACCTCCTCCGCAGCTTGAGCATTCCGGCAGAGCTCGAGTTCATGCGTGCAGCAAGCTACGGTTCGGGCACCTCCCATGGGCGCCTCCGTCTCGCCCACATGGTCGAGGGACCGCTGGTCGGCCGCCACGTGCTGCTCGTCGAGGACATCGTCGACTCCGGCCGCACCGTGAACGCCATCGCCGACCGCCTCCGCAAGCTTGGACCTGCATCGGTTCGCCTTGCCGCGCTACTCGATCGCCCGGCCCGGCGCGAGGTCGAGGTGAAGATCGACTTCACAGGTTTCGTCATCCCCGACAAGTTCGTGATCGGCTACGGCCTCGACTACGCCGGCCTGTATCGCGAGCTCCCAGGCATCTACTCACTGACATAGGGCCACATGTCCCAGTACAAGGACTGGCGTAAGGCAGAGCTGCACTGCCACCTTGATGGTGCGGTGCGCGCCTCAACTGCAGAGGAGCTTGCGACCCAGCAAGGCTTGGACCTACGTCGGCCTCTGCGCATGGTGGCCCCTGAGGACTGTCCTTCTCAGGCCGTTTACATCTCCTACTTCGACGATGCGATCGCCGTGCTTCAGACAGCAGCCGCGCTGGAACGTGCCGCGCTAGAGCTCTGCCTCGACTCTGCGGCTGAGAACATCGACTACCTCGAGGTGCGATGGGCCCCGCGGCTTCATTTGCGCGACGGACTCACGGTGGCAGAGGTGATCCAGGCAGTCCTGGGAGGTCTCGCGGCCGCGCCTCTGAATGCCGTCGCGATCGTCTGCGCGATGCGCCACCACACAGTCGAGGACAACATCGCCCTTGCCAGAGAGGCTGGGAGGTTTGCTGGGGCCGGCGTGGTGGGCTTCGACCTTGCAGGCGACGAGGTCCGCTACCCTGCCGCGCCCCAGCGTCCGGCGTTCGAGGCGGCGCGCGCTGCGGGTCTAAGGCTCACCTGTCACGCGGGCGAGGCGGGTGAGCCGTCAAACGTCGAGGAGGGGCTGGCGTTGGGGGTGGAGCGGATCGCGCATGGTGTGATTGGGGCTCGCGACCCCCGAATCGTTGAGCTCCTGCGCTCGGAGGGTGTGGTTCTCGACCTCTGTCCGACCGCCAATTGGAAGTGCAAGGCAGTTTCGAGCCTCACACGGCATCCTCTCCCGGCGCTGGTGCGCGCCGGCGTGCGCTGCACCATCAGCACCGACTCCCGAACGGTGGCCGACACCACGTTGAGCCACGAGTTCGAGCTGGCCTCCGAGATGGGCCTCAGCGACGAGGAGCTGAAGCGGTGCAACGAAGTCGCGTACGAAGCGAAGTTTGGCTAGGGTCCCTCTCCCCGCAGGGGGGGAGGGGTCGGGCAGGGGGGCGTTAGCCGGGACTTAGCCGGTCCCAAACAGCCGATCGCCGAAGTCACCAAGGCCAGGCACGATGAATGCTTTGTCGTTCAGGCCCTCGTCAAGGGCCGCGGTGTAGATCTTCACCTCGGGGTGGCGCTCCTCGAGCACCTTCACCCCTTCCGGCGCGGCAACTATGCAGATCATGCGAGGGTCGCGGCCGCCTGCCTCTTTGATCAAATCGAGGGCCTGGGACGCCGAGCCCCCTGTCGCCAGCATCGGGTCCAGCAGCAGCGGCACCTTGCCCACCAGGTTGGGCAGCTTCTGGTAGTAGATGCGAGCCACCGCAGTGTCTTCATCCCGCTCCAGACCGATATAGCCGACGCTGACGCGAGGCAGCAGCTCCAGCGCGGGCCCAAGGATGCCGAGGCCCGCCCGAAGCACAGGGATCGCGACGACCTCCCGCTCGACCAGCGTCGCGAGCGCCTCCTTGAGCGGTGTCTGCACAGTGGTATGGCGGACGGGCAGGTCGGCAGTGGCCTCGTACAGGAGAAGCGTGATCACCTTACGTGCCAGCTCGCGGAACTCTTCGGGCTCCGTCAGACGGTCGCGAAGACCGGCGAGGCTGTCCGCCACCAGCGGGTGCCTACTTACCTTTAGCGGCACGGTCCTTCTCGATCAAGATCCTTATTGCGTCGACAGCGACCTTGAGCATGCGGTCCATGAACGACTGGTCGAGGTGGTGGATCTCACCGGCGCCGAGCTCGTCGACGCACAGGTTGATGGTTCCAGCCCGCAGCTTCCGCAGGCGTGCGACCACGAACAGCGTCGACGTCTCCATGTCGCTGCTCAAGATCCCGGCTCGCGACCACATGGCGAGGTCCTCGTGCAGGTGCTGTGGTCGCGGCATCTTGTCAGGCATCAGGTCCGAGTAGAGCGCGTCCACCGAACGGATGACGCCAACGTGATGAGGAGCGCCGGCCTTTTGCGCCGCCTTCACCAAAGCATTGACGACGTCGAGCGACGCGACAGCCGGATATTCGAGCGGCACGTACCCGTTAGGTGTGCCCTCGCTCCGAACCGACCCGATGGCGATGACCAGATCGCCCATCTTGATCTCCGGTTGGGCAGCTCCGCACGTGCCTACCCGCAGGAAGGTGTGGACTCCCAGCTCGTTCAGCTCCTCCACGGCGATTGCCACGGAGGGCCCGCCCATTCCGGACGAGATGGTCGACACGGGCACCCCATCGAGGCTGCCCGTGAACGTGCGATATTCGCGGCTGAACGCGACCTCACGGGCGTTGTCCAGGAATTTGGCGACCATCGGCGTTCGGCCAGGGTCGCCAGGGACGAGTACGTAATTCCCAACGTCGCCCTTGGCGAGCCCTATGTGGTACTTCTTCGCGTCAGTCGCCGCCACCGGATCGAAAGTCTATCCCGCCCCGGTGACGCCGTCCTTGTCGACCCGGGCGAGCACGTGCGGCGGCCGCGCGACCTCGCGATCGCTCAATCGCCATGCCTGGCGAAGGCGATCGGTGACCTTTGCGACAAGCTCATCGGAGCGGGCATGGACCACCACCAGGGGTTCGCCGGCGCGTACGCGGGCGCCGACCGGCGCCTGGATAACCAGGCCCGCGGCATGGTCGACCTTGTCCTCTTTGCGAGCGCGCCCAGCCCCTAGCTCGAGGGACGCAAGGCCTACTGCGAGTGCGTCTATCGACTCGACGTACCCGTCGGCGAGCGCCAAGATCGCCCGCTGAACCAGCGCTACCGGAAGGCCGTTCCGGAGGCTCCCGCCCTGGGCGGCAAGCATCTTGACGAATGTCTCGCGGCCGGCTCCGGAGCGAAGGGCGCGCTCCGGATCGCCCGACACTCCCGCCAGCGCGCACATCTCGCGAGCGACCTGGAGCGAAACCTGCAAGAGCTCGTCGTCCGCCTGGCCGGCAAGCGCGTCCAGCGCCTCCCTGACCTCGAGCGCGTTGCCGACCGAGCGTCCGAGCGGGTTGTCCATCGCCGTCACCAGCGCGACGGTCCGCCTGCCTGCGCCCTCGCCCAGCAGCACCATCTCGGACGCGAGGCGCTCCGCGGATGGGATGTCGGCCATGAAAGCACCACGGCCGAACTTGACGTCGAGCACTATGGCGTCGGCACCTGCCGCGATCTTCTTGGACATGATGCTTGAGGCGATGAGCGGCACCGAGGGCACGGTCGCGGTGACGTCCCTCAACGCATAGAGAGCCTTGTCGGCAGGCACCATGTGCGGCGATTGGGCGGCGATGGCGATCCCCACCTCGCGGACCTGTTTGATGAATCGGTCCGGCTCGAGGTCGACAGTGAGGCCCGGCACCGACTCCAGCTTGTCCAGCGTCCCGCCGGTGTGAGCGAGAGCGCGCCCGCTGAGCTTGGGCACCTTCACGCCACAGGCGGCGGCCAGCGGCGCCGCAATCAGGGTGACCTTGTCCCCGACACCGCCTGTCGAGTGCTTGTCTACCTTGATTCCTTCGATGCCGCTGAGATCCAGCACCTCACCGCTGCGGACCATCGCCTCCGTGAGCGCCAGCGTCTCGGCGCGCGTCATACCCCGGATGGTGACTGCCATCAGCCAGGCAGCCATCTGATAGTCGGCGACCTGCCCGCCGAGAAAGGCGGTAAGGAGGAATTCGATCTCGCTCGCCGTGTGCTCGCCACCGTCTCGCTTGCGACCGATCACCTCGAGGGCCTGCACGCGCCTAAATTACCCCTCGAAGCGGCCGTGGGCTACAATCGCGCGCACCGGGAGCGGTTATCGCTTCAGTGATCATTTATCGAGTGAAGGGGGCTGGAAGTATGGGCATTTCGAGGCTTCGGTTCCTGGGTGTGGCGATCGCCACACTGCTGGTGCTCACAGCGTGTGGCAGCAGTCCCGGCACCACGAAGGTGATCAAAGTAGGCCTGGTGACGGACACCGGCGGGCTTAACGACAAGAGCTTCAACCACCTCGCCGACGTCGGGCTTGAGAAGGCGAAGACCGAATTTCACGTCCAGGGCGACGTGGTCGAGTCGCACAGCGGCGGCGACTACATCCCAAACCTGACCCACTTCGCCTCATTGAACTATGACCTCGTCATCGGCGTCGGATTCCTCATGGCGGAAGCCGTGGGTACCGTGTCCGGGACCTTCCCCAACATTCACTTCGCAATCATCGACGGCGCCGGAACCGACGCTAAGGGCAACGACCTGAAGCACCCCAACGTCCAGTCCCTCTTCTTCAAGGAGCAAGACGCTGGCGCGATGGTCGGCGTTATCGCCGGCATGCTTGAAAAGGATTCAAAGGCGCCGAAGAACAATCACGTGATCAGCGCGGTGGGAGGCATCAGCATTCCGCCGGTGAACCACTACATCGCCGGCTATAAGTGGGCCGCCAAGATGGAGGATCCGTCGATCAAGGTCCTCGTGGGCTACTCGAACGACTTCAGCGACCCCGCGAAGTGCAAGGGTGTCGCCAACAGCCAGATCGCCCAGAAGTCGGACATCCTGTTCCAGGTCGCCGGCGGCTGCGGTCTCGGTGTTCTGCAGGCGGCAGGGCAGGCGAAGGTCTTCAGCATTGGCGTTGACGCGGACCAGAAGGACGCCGATGCGTCGGTTATCGCCAGCGCCCTCAAGAAGGTCGATGTGGCGACCTACACTGCAATCAAGAACGTGGTCAACGGTCAGTTCCAGGGTGGAGCGTTGACCTTCAGCCTCGCAAACGATGGAGCCGGCTACGCGTTGGACAACCTCACTCTGCCGGCCGATATCCAGACGGAGCTCGACAGCGTCAAGGCCAAGATCGCTTCGGGCGCGCTGACGCCGCCCGCCGACATCCCGGCGTAATGAACTTGGAGGCGGGCGCGCTGCGCCCGCCTCTACTCGGCTCTCTTATCCAATAGGAAGGCCAGTGGCAGCATCATCGGCCACCGTTCCGGAGCGTCCCCGCCCGAGGTTGCAAGCTGCAGCGCGTCGGGCCGCCGGCGGTTTTGCGGTTCCGCTGGGTTCTGTCGTCTTCGCCTTCGTCATTGGAGCGGTCATCGTCGCCGTCACGGGTGGCGATCCCCTGGCGGCCTACGAAGGCTTGGTATGCGGCGGGTTCGGCTTGGCCTGCAGCGGAGGAGAGAACAGCGCTCTCCAGATCTCCAACTCGATTGTGTTCCTGACCCCTTTGCTCCTGGCGGGCGTGGCAGTCGCGCTCCCGTTCAGGGCCGGTCTGTTCAACATCGGCGCCGAGGGTCAGTTCCTCGCCGGCGCCGTCGCCTGCACCACCATCGGCATCAGGTTCAGTGACTGGCCCGCTCCGGTTCTCATACCAATGGTCCTTGTTGGTGGCATGGTTGCCGGCGCTCTGTGGGCCGGCATCGCCGGCGTGCTCAAGGCCACCATCGGCGCCCACGAGGTAGTCACCACGATCATGCTCAACTACATCGCGCAGTGGCTCGTCCGCTTCCTCATCGTGGGCGGACCGCTGCAGCTGCCTGGCGGCTTTTCAGTCTCGTCCCCAATCGGTCCGGGTGCTCAGCTGCCTACCCTGCTGCCGCACGATGACAAGCTCTTCCTGTTCGGCCTGCCCTCGAGCGTGTACAGGGTCCATGCCGGTTTGCTAATCGCACTCGTGGCAGTCGGCATATTCGCCTTCCTCCTCTGGCGAACGTCTCTCGGCTACGAGATCCGCGCTGTCGGACAGAGCCAGCGTGCCGCTCGCTATGCCGGTGTGAGCGTGCGTCGAACCATCATCGTGACGATGCTTATCGCAGGCGCGTTCTCCGGCCTCGCGGGGGCTATCGAGATCGCAGGAGTCGACCACAACCTCACGGACAAGTATTTCAACGACACGACAGGCTTCGACGCTATCGCGGTGGCCCTGTTGGGCCTGGGCAGCGGGGTCGGCATTGTGTTGTCTTCGGTCTTGTTTGGCGCCCTCCACGCAGGCGGGTCGGTGATGCAAGCGGATGCAGGGATCTCCAGCAGCCTCGTGCAGATCCTGCAGGCACTGATCCTGTTCAGCATCGCCGCCAACTTCCTGAGGACGTTCAAGCTGCGCCTCCCGACGCTCGGCCGGGCAAGCCCGACCAATGCAGCACCCCAGCCGCCAACCGGCGCCGGTGAGGCGAGGGTCCAGTGACAGGCATCTCGGACATCCTCCACCTGCTGGTCACCGCAGACCTGTGGCACGCGACGCTGGCTGCCGCAATCCTGTTCCTCCTCCCCGCCCTCGGGGGCGTCATCTCAGAGCGAAGCGGTGTTGTCAACATCGCCATGGAAGGCATGATGCTGTCAGGCGCCTTCTTCGCTGTCGTTGCCGACCTTGCCTGGCATAACCCATTGCTGGCCACGCTTGTCGCGATGCTTGCGGGAGGGATGATGGCCCTCATCCACGCAGTGGTCTCGATCAGGTTTCGCGCGGATCAGATCGTGAGCGGCATCGCCATCAATATCTTTGCCGCCGGCCTGACCCTCTTCCTGGTCAACAGGATCTATGGACTGCAGGACGTCGGCCACGTGGGTCAGGCTGCGCTTTTGCCGAACATCACAATCCCGATCCTGGATCAGGTCCCATTTCTGGGCGCCGTCCTTTCGCAGCAGAACGTGGTCGTGTACGTGGCGCTGGTCTTGCTCGTCGTTATTCAGATAGTTTTATTCAGAACGCGTCTCGGCCTCCGAATTCGCGCTGTGGGAGAGCATCCGCAGGCGGCGGACACAGCGGGCATCAACGTCTACGCGATCCGCTATGGCGCGGTTATCACCAGCGGCCTGCTTTCCGGTCTCTCAGGCGCTTTCCTGGCGATCGGAGTTTCCAACACGTTCGTGCCCAACATGACGGACGGCAGGGGCTACATCGCGCTTGCGGCAATGATCTTCGGCAAGTGGAGGCCGCTTGGCGCCTTCGTTGCCTGCCTGATATTTGGACTCGGCCAGGCCATCTACGACAACAACTCGATAATCCACGTGTCCCCGTACTTTCTGAGCATGCTGCCCTACATCCTCACCCTGATCGTCCTCGCGGGGGTGGTTGGTCGCAGCATCCCTCCGGCCGCCGACGGCATTCCTTACTCCCCGGGGACCGAATGAACGCGCAAACGCCTGACGCTCTCGCCGTCGACATGAGGGCCATCACCAAGGCCTGGCCGGGTGTGGTCGCCAACGATCATGTCGACTTCTCGGTACGCGCCGGCGAGATCCACGCCCTCGTGGGCGAGAACGGCGCCGGCAAGAGCACCTTGATGAACATCCTGTATGGATTGATCAACGCGGACTCGGGCGAAATCCTGATCAATGGCAGGCCCGCCCGAATCGGCGGACCGCGCGACGCGATTGCGCAGGGGATCGGGATGGTGCACCAGCACTTCATGCTCATCCCTGTCTTCACGGTGGGGGAGAACGTGATGCTCGGCCGTGAACCTGTGGCGGCCGGCGGCTTCTATGACCATGGTAAGGCGAGGCAGGAGATCGCCGAGCTCACGCGACGTTACGGCCTCGCCCTCGACCCCGATGCGCGGACTGGCGACCTGCCGGTAGGCCTCCAGCAGCGAGCCGAGATCGTCAAAGTCCTGTACCGCGGCGCCAAGATCCTCATCCTCGATGAACCGACCGGGGTGCTGACGCCTCAGGAGACGACTGAGCTGTTCGTAGTCCTCCGGGGCCTGGTCAAAGAGGGCAGGACGATCATCTTCATCAGCCACAAGCTGCGCGAGGTGCTTCAGATCTCTGACCGCATCACAGTGATGAGGCGAGGGAAGGTGGTCGGCCACCTCGTCACCAAAGAGACGAACGAGCAGGAGATCGCTACCCACATGGTCGGGCGGGAGGTCCTGCTTCGAGTGGACAAGAAGCCGGCGACGCCGGGACCAGTCACGTTTCGAGTCGAAGACCTGACAGCCGTCTCCGATCGTGGAGTACCTGCGCTTCGAGGCATATCCTTCGAGCTCCATCAGGGAGAGATCCTCGGCATCGCAGGGGTGGAGGGCAACGGCCAGAGCGAGCTTGTCGAGGTCCTGGCGGGGACACGACGCGCTTCTGGCGGGCGGGTCCTCCTCGGAGACCGGGACGTGACTGCCGCCAATGCTCGTGAGGAGCGGGAGCTTGGCGTGGGCCACATTCCGGAGGATCGCCGGAGCGTCGGCCTCGTCCTGCACTACACAGTCGCCGAAAACCTGGTGCTCGGCCGCCAGCGCTCGCCCGCGTTTTCCTGGCGAGGGATGCTGTTGCGACTTCGCGCGATACTCGATTGGGCAAGGCGGCTGGTCAAGGAATTCGACATTCGCACCCCGAGCATCGAGACAGCGGCGAGCGCGCTGTCTGGCGGCAACCAGCAGAAGATCGTTGTCGCTCGCGAGATGGGCACCCGGCCCAGCGTGCTGCTTGCGTCCCAGCCGACGCGAGGGGTCGACATCGGCGCCATCGAGTTCATCCATCGGCGCCTGGTCGCTCAGCGGGATGAGGGCACAGCGGTCCTTCTCGTCTCGGCCGAGCTGGAGGAGATCACGTCGCTGTCCGATCGCATTGCGGTTCTCTACGAGGGCCGGATAGTGAGCATCGAGCCGGCCAACACCCCTGAGGAGCGCCTCGGCCTTCTCATGACAGGTGGCGGCAGCGCCGCGCGTGCCTAGTCTCGGGCGAACGACTCCAGCAGCCGGCTCAGCTCGACGATCGTATCGAGGCGATGCCAGCCTTCCTGTGGCAGCGCTTCGTCCGGCACGTGCTCGTGGTGCCAGGTCACGTGATAGGGGATGTGCACCGCGCGCGCGCCAAGGGCGACCACAGGCACGACGTCCGACCGCAGCGAGTTGCCGACCATGAGGAACTCTTCCGCCTTGATGTCGCGCCGCTTCAACAGCGATCGGTATGAATCGACAGTCTTGTCGCTCAGGATCTCGACGCCTGAGAACATCTCCGCAAGGCCCGAGCGCGCCAGCTTGCTCTCCTGGTCGAACAGATCTCCCTTGGTGATGAGCAGCAGCGAATAGCGCGAGCTGAGCTCGAGCAGCATCTCCCTGACTCCGTCTAGGAGCTCAGTCGGCTCGGTGAGCATGCGTTTCCCCCAGCCGAGAATCACCTGGAGGTCTGTCGCCGGGATCCGTCCCTCGGTGAGCTGGATCGCAGTCTCGAGCATGGAAAGCGTGAAGGCCTTGACCCCGTATCCATAGAGGCTGAGGTTGCGCATCTCGACCTCGAAGAGGTGGTTGTCGACGTCGGCATCGGGGACGTGGCGGCGCACCAGGTCGCGCAGCGAGGTTTGGGTGAGGTGAAAACGCGACTCGTTGTGCCACAGCGTGTCGTCGCCGTCGAACGCCAGCACCCTTATCGCCAATCTCGCTCGATGATAGGGAATTGGGTCCGGCCTGAAGCCGGAGCGAACACTGCCGGGTGGGGGAGCCGGCGCTCACCATTACCGGTCACCATGTTTCGGTGGTTCAGGCAGTTGAGGTTCCGCCACTAGGACAGACAGGCGGTCGCGTGATCTTGCCAAAGACCGCGCTGGCCGCGATCGCCGCCTGCTTCCTGCTCATAGGCGCACTGGCAGGCGCCTACGGCCCTCTGCTCGAACACCTCGTGCGGCGTTTCGGTATCAGCCTGCCCGTCGCCGGCGAGGTGTTCAGCGCTCACTTCGCCGGCGCCCTGGTCGGCGTGTTCGTGTCCATGTGGGCAGTGGAGCGCGTCTCCGGCCGACTTTCGATCTGGGTGTCCCTGGGATCTCTAGGCGTGGGCTGCGCCGGAGTGGCGCTGGCTCCGACGTGGCCCGCATTTCTCGCGGCGGCGTTCGTGGTCGGCCTCGGCTTCGGCGGCCTGGACCTTGGCCTGAACCTGCTCGTCGCTCACAGCGCGGGCCGCGGGAGGTCGGCCCAGCTGAACGCTCTTAACGGTGCTTACGGCTTCGGCGCCGTTGCCGGGCCCCTACTCATCTCGAGACTCGGCCAGGACCATCTCGCCGTGCTCTATGGCGGGGCGGCATTTCTTGCCGTCGCGCTCGTCCCCGCCGCCGCAGGCATCTCCGGACGCTTGCCGGTCACGCCACGCGACGCCGCAAGGCCTCGTGGAGGCGGTGCGCTCGTGCTCATCTTCCTTGTCGCGTTCGCTTTCTATGTCGGCACCGAGACCGGCGTCGGCGGCTGGATGACCTCGCACCTCGAATCGGCAGGCTTCGGGTCTGTCGACGCTGCCTCGCTCACATCGGGCTTCTGGCTGGCGATGGCGATAGGCAGGGTGCTGGCGGCGTTCATCCCGGAAAGAGTGCCCCCGCCGACTGTCGTCATCTCGGGCTCGGCGGTGGGTGCAATCGCGCTTCTCGTGGCGCTGAGCGGCCACGCCGCTCCGATCGCATACATCGTCGCCGGGTTGGCGATCGCACCAATCTTCCCGACCGCGATTGTCTGGCTTGCGAAGCTGAGACCTGGCGATTCCCGCTCGACTTCCTGGCTGTTCCCGGCGACAATGGTCGGCGGTGGGATCATCCCGCCAGCCATCGGAGTGGCGATCGGTGTGGTCGGTATCGCTTGGGCGCCTGCAGTCCTGTCGGCGGTTGCGATCATGACCCTGGCTGCATTCGTGCTTGCCGGACTCCAGGGCCGGGAATAGCGAGGCTGTGCGCCGGCTTCTTGATTACGTGAGCCAGACCACACAGCGAACCATCCACGACATCGAGCTCCCCACGCTGAGTGGAAAGCCCGAAAGCCTGGCCGCATACGCGGGCAAGGTGATCCTCGCAGTCAACGTCGCATCGAAGTGCGGTCTGACGCCTCAGTACACAGGCCTTCAGGCCCTCCAGGACAAATACTCGGCGAGAGGCTTCACTGTGCTCGGGTTTCCCTCCAACCAGTTCTTCAACCAGGAGCCCGGAAACGCTGACCAGATCCAGTCCTTCTGCAGCGTCAACTACGGGGTGACGTTTCCACTGTTCGCAAAGCTCGATGTGAAGGGCTCAAAGCAGCATCCGCTGTACGCGATCCTCAGCGACTTTCCTGACGACGCCGGCAAGGCCGGCAACGTGACCTGGAACTTCGAGAAGTTCCTTGTCGGCAGGGATGGGCGCGTCGTCCGGCGCTTCAGGCCCAAGGTGGTGCCCGAGGACCAAAGAGTCGTGGAAGCGATCGAGTCACTGCTCTAGCATCTTCCGGAGGATGAGCGTCCCCGGAATCCGGCTCGAGTCGATACGGCGCAAGAGCGGAGGGCGCATTCACCTCACCCCGCGAGTGCCGAAGAGCGGCCCGGTCACCACCCTGTGCGGACAGATCCTTGCGGCGGGCTCCTATGCGGGCGTCGACTCTGACGCCGACTGCGCCAACTGCATACGCCGTTCGCGTGACGCGAGCCGCATCTCCTCGGCCTTCTTCGAACAGGAGGAGGGCTCTGAGCTCTTGCGGCTCTCGCTGGAGCAGGCGCGCTTCCGAAAGCCGGCGCCGCGACCGACGAGCCCGCCGGCCAAACCGGTCAGCCGGCCCACCGTGGTGCAGCCCGCCGCCGTCCCGGAAAGGGCCGGCGAGCTGCTTACCGCCGGGTTCAAGGCAGCGGGCAACGGAGTGTGGCGAAGCGCCGGAGGGGTCGTCGTACGGATGGCAGGCAAAGGGCGGGAGCAGTTTGCCGAGCTCGTCTACGAAGGCTCCATCGTTGCCACGCGTCTCGAGGATGGAATGAGACTTCGCGCGGGCGATGTCGAGGTCACGTTCGCCGACGGCGAGGTTCAGGTTCGGGTGAAGCGACCCTGACGTGACATACGGCCGGAGGGCCGGCCGAGAGATTTGGAGATCCAGGGGCCGCTCCCACGGCTTCGCCATGGGGACCCCAGTGGAAGGGGTGGCCCGGCTAGGAGCGCGTTCCTTATGGGGTCCCCGCGTCGTGGTCGCGGGGGCAGCGACGACGGGTCGGGCCCCCTAACGCCCGGATCGGGCCGCATGGGCTCCAAAGATCCGGCTGGCATCTCCGGCCGCATGTCAGGGCGGTGTACGGTTGGGGCATGCGCAGACGCAAGCCAAAGACAACCGAAACGCAGCCGACCGCGAAACCGAAGACCAGCGATCAAGCGCCAGGTGAAGAGGTGGTCCAGGTCAACGACCAGTACGCAGGCGGCGGCCCTGCACCCGAGGTGGAACCGTCGGAGCACGCGCAGCACCCGACCGGCGGTTAGGTAGCCGCGCTCACAACTCTGACGTCCTTTCGCCGGGCATCCGCCGCGAGGAAGTCCAGGAGAGCAGAACCCTCGGCGGCGACCGCTGCAGCGTCTTTTCTGGAGATGCGTTTCAGGGTCTCGACGACAAGGGTGGCTGCCCCAGCTTCGCGGGTGAGCTTCCAGAAACCACTCGCGAAGCCGTCGACGAGCACTGTCGGCCGGCCGACCAGTTTGCGATGCTCGTGCGCGAGGATGCGACTCCTATCGTCGTGACCTAAAAGCGCGTTGTCGTAGTCGGGGAGAAAACGCGGTGGCACCTCGATCTCGGGGTCGGGCAGGAGGCCGCGAGGAACGTCGAAAAGCTCCCTTCCCTTGTCGTCGCGAAAGGTGCGCAGTCGCGGCCGCAGTCGCTCGGTCACCTCACGCACCTTGACCAACCCCGACCATGACTGGATGTCTGCCACCGTCGCCGGACCAAACGACGCGAGGTACCGCATGACCATCGCGTCAGGCGACGGCCCTGTCTCGAATGACCTGCCGAGCCAGGCTTCGCAGGTCGTGAAGGTGGGGAGACCGCGTCCTGCCCACAGGCCGCGTGGCGGTATCTGCACCATCGGCACCAGGTAATGGACGGCGTAGGCAAGTGAATCGGCGTCATAGTCGGGCCACCACTGGGTCAGCAGCTTGCGCAGCTCCGCGGTTGTAATCGGCTTTTCTTCCAGAGCCGCCCGACCGATGTCGAGTAAAGCTTTGATGTCAATGCCTTTGATCTGCCGCCCGAACGGGCTGCCCACGTAGAGGCCGCGCTCCAGGACGGGCTGCAACACCGGGCGCAGCGCAAGGCAGTCACGGTCGGTGACAAGGTGGATGGTGCAGCGCATCAATGACATGCGTACTGCACGCCGCGAGCTGATGAGCCGGCTGAGCTCATCAGGGCGGAAGCCTTCCAGGCGCGCCCACAACCCCGTGTACGGCGAGCTGGGCACCTGCGCTTGCATGCCGACCAGGCGCTCGATCGCGTTTGCTGCGGACATCTTTGCCCGCTTCAGCAACAGCTGACGCGCGAGCAGCGCGCGATTGAGGGCGCGCTCTCCGAGAAGAGGCGCTTGACGGGACTTACGACCGATGATCAGGGGCACGGCCAGAGGAATTAAAGAGCTTCGACGAACATCCCTGCGAGCACCGCCTCGCCCTCGTCTTGCGCGGTCATGGTCACGACAGACCCTTCAGTGACTTCGAAATCGATCCATGCGCAGCATTCGCGCTCGAGGTCGATGAGCTCGATCAGAGCGGCGGCTGCGCCCGGAGAAGCGGTGAGACGAAGCCCACCCGCCACGATCTCGCGTTGCACCAGGCCGCTTCCCATCAGCTTTTTCCACGCACCCTCACGATCCTTAAGGTCGGATGCTGACAGCGTGCAGGCGATCGGCGGTGAGTCGGCCATCGCACATTGACAAACGCGCAGGTGGCTCGCGTATTCCAGACTAAGGTTGCCTCGTGAACCCGGTCGCCGCGTCGTTCGCCTGGCCCTTTCGCGGCGATCGTCTGGCCAGATGGTTGGTTGGCATGGTGATGGTCGTGCTGCTGCCAATCGCTTTCATACCTCTGCTGGGGTATGCGGTGGCTGCCACGCGCGCGGCCTCAGCCGATCCATCAGCCGCGCCGCCGCGCTGGGAGCTCTCCGCGCGCCTGCTGAGCGACGGCGTCTGGGTTGCGCTCGCTGTGGTTCTCGTCACGGCGCCCTTCGTGCTGCTCGCGGGCCCTATCGCGACGCTTGTCGACAACGCTCACCTCTGGCGCGTAAGCGACCCGACGCTTTCGCACCTCTACTCAAGCCTTGCAGCCGGCTTCGCTCTTGCACTGCCTTGGGGGATCGTGCTGCTGCTCTTGATGCCGCATGCGACAGTCCGCTTTGCAGCCACAGGGCGCCCGCTCGACCTGTTCGATTTTCCGTCTGCACTTCGTGGTATCGGCAGCGATTTCGGAACGTGGAACCTTGCGGCAGCCGCGATCGTCACCGCGTGGGCGGTCGCGCTCGCATGCGTCGGACTGCTCTGCGTCGGCATCGTGCCAGGTGTTTTCTACGCCATCCTTGTCAGCGCACATGCCTGCGCCGCGCTCGACCATAGGAGCCGCCAAGGGACCCAGGTTGAAAGTCCAACCGCTAGGTGACAGCGCGCTGCTGGCTGAGCTCGGCACGCGACTCGATACCGCTCTGAACACACGCGCCATCGCGCTGGCAGCCGCGCTGAAAAAGCGGCGCGACGTGCGGCAAGCCCTGGCGGGCTATGCAAGCGTGACAGTGCAGTTCGATCCCGACCAGGCGACTCATGCCTCGCTGGCTGCGGCGATCAAGAGGCTCGCCGTCAAGCGCCCGCCGATGGCTGAGCCCGGAAGGCTGCACCGCATCCCTGTGACCTATGACGGCCCTGACATGGTGGAGGTCGCCGACCGGCTCAAGCTCTCACGCGAGGAGATCATCGAGCTCCACACACGGCCTATCTACCGCGTCTTCCTGGTGGGCTTCGTGCCCGGATGGGCTTACCTCGGTCCCTTGCCGGAGGAGCTCGAGCTGCCCAGGCGCCATGTGCCGCGAACGCAGGTGCCCGCGGGGTCGGTGGCCATCGCCGGCAGGCAGTCAGGAATTTACCCGCTGCCCACGCCAGGCGGCTGGCACCTGATCGGCCGCACCCCCGTGAAGCTCTTCCTTCCGGACTCAGACCCGCCTTGCCTGTTCCGCGCCGGAGACCGCGTCAAGTTCTTCGCGACGCGTTGACCGCGGTCCTAAACGTCAGGGAACCAGGACTCTTCACGACGATCCAGGACCTCGGGCGCCCGAGCGCGGTCAGCGCCGGCGTGCAGCCAGGCGGCGCGATGGATCGTTTCGCCCATGCTGCAGCGAACCTGCTGGTGGGCAACGACCCTGGTCACGCGACCCTGGAGTGCACGTTCAGCGGACCGCAGCTCATCGCTGAGCACGCATGTCTTATCGCCATCACCGGGGCGGACTTCGATCCCCACGTCAACGGCGCGCCGGTTCCCGCATGGACCAGCCTGTTCCTCGGCGCTGGCGCCAACCTCACCTTCGGCGCCAGGCGATCGGGTGCGCGGACTTACATCGCAGTGGCAGGTGGAATCGAGGCCGACCGCTGGCTTGGATCGATGTCCACCAACGTGATGGCGGCGCGCGGAGGCAAGCACGGCAGGCAGCTCAGATCAGGCGACACCATCTCGGTCGCAGGCGAGCCGAGAAAGCCTGCAGTGTCAGGCCGGCGGCTGCCTGAAGCGCTCCTTCCCGCGTACGGCGACCACACGCTTCAGGCGATCGCCGGCCCCCACGTCAAGCGCCTTTCCCTTGAGGGTCGCAGGCTGCTCTTCGGCGCGCCCTACAGGCTCAGCCGAGACGCCGACAGAATGGGCTACAGGCTCGAAGGGCCGCACCTCGGCATGTCAGGCGAGGAGCTGTTGTCGTTCGGCCTTGTGCAGGGAGCGGTCCAGGTGCCGCAGAGCGGCCAGCCGATCCTGCTGATGGCGGACCACCAGACCGCCGGCGGGTACCCCGTTGTCGCTACTGTCGTCAGCGCGTCGCTGCCAGTCGCCGCCCAGCTGCTGCCCGGCGACGAGCTGCGTTTTGCCGAAGCCACCATCGAACGCGCGAACGCCATGCGCAAGGCTCTCGAGGCGGCTCTCAGCTCGCTGCGGCTATGACTTTGCGCGCTTCATCGAGCACCAGGTCGTAGTCAGGCAGCGGCTGGTCTTTCGATCGCTCCCAAACCCACCGCACGGTGCCTGAGCTGTCGATCACGTAGACGACGCGCTTGGCCATTCCCGAGTAGCCCGCGACATCGTCGCGCCTCACTCCGTAATCGGTGACCATGGTGCGCTCGAAATCCGCGATCAGCTCGAATGGCAGACCGCCAAGCTCCTTGGCGAAGGCCTCGTGGGAGAACACAGAATCCACGCTGATTCCATAGATGCCGATTCCATCAGCCGCCGCCGCTTCATGCCTGGACCGAAACTCGGTCAGCTCTGACCTTCAACCACCTGTGAAATCGAGCACATAGAACAGGAACACCAGCGCCTTGTGCTTTTCGAGGGCCTCGGCGAGGGTGAGGTCGTGGCCTCCGGTGGTGGGAAGCTTGAACTCTGGCGCCTGGTCTCCAACCGACAGCATAAGAAGGAGTTTACCTAGCGCTCGAGCACGTACCAGCCGGCCCGCGTGGCGCCGGTCACCCTGTAGCCCTCGGTGAATGCATCGCCAAGCGCCCGGCGAAGCGCGAGTCTCCAGGAGCGCGCCATCGCGGCGTCAGAGCGCCGCAGCTCGACGACATCCTCCGGGACCTGGCACATAAGGACGCGCGCAGATGACGGCACCTCCACCGGCTCACCCGCTGGACCCACTGAAAGCACGGCCCCCGCGCCGGCGCGGAGCAGCTCCTCGACATCAGGCTCGGAAGCGTGGCCGGCGGCGGCCACCACTGCCGATGTTGAGTCGAGCCGCCAGCTGATGAGCAGGCGATCCGATTCCTCGCCGGCGTTGAGCCCGTCGGACATCACGCCATAGAAGTTGACGAGGTATTCCATGGCGCTCGCCCCAAGCTTGTAGAGATTGAAGTAGGCATTGCGGCGGACCAGCGGGTCGGTTGTCCATTCCACGACCTTCACGTCGCGCTCGAGGCACCAACCGCGCTGGTGCTGCTTGAGCTCGAAGCCGAGGCCCTGCACCTGGCTGTCAGCCACGATGCCAAGGATGTGGGAGTGCATGTGGAGGCCGTGCGCTGGCGTGCCGCCGAGCCACCCGACGAGCCCTCCCACCATCCGCGCCCCGACGCGGGCGGCGACCACGTAGTTGCCTGAATGCGAAAGGGCTCGAAGGATGTCGGTGTTGACTGGCGGTTCCTCGGGGCTCTCCCAGATCGCGGTGAACAGCTCCTCCAGCTCGCGCAGCTCCTCCAGCTCGCGCAGCTCGGAGAGGACGACTTGTGTCCGCGTCACCTCTGAACCAGGGGTCGCGTCTCAATGCCCGCGTCGCGCAGCGCTTGCCGCACACTCGACGCCATCTTCGCAGCGCCCTTGCCGTCTCCGTGAACACAGATGGTGTCGTAGCGCCCCGACTGGGCCAAGCGGACCGCCTGCCTCGCGGCCGCAAGCGGGGTCAGCAGCGCGCCGGGCCAGCTGCGTGGGGCGAGACTGCCATCCGGCATTGCGAGCCTGTCGGCGAACCCTTCGCGGTAGGCGGGGATTCCCGCCCGGCCAGCGGCGGCAACGATCTCGAATCCCGGCTGCCCAAGCAGGCCAACCCCGTGCGCCTTGGCGACTCGAGCCACGGCGTCAGCCGCATCGGAGTCGCGCTGGCATCGGTGGTAAAGGGCGCCGTGCGGCTTGACGTACGCGATGGGGACCACCGCCGCCAGGCCCGCCACCTGGTACGCGACAAGAGCCTCGATTTCGGCAGGTGTCAGCGCCTTCTCGATGCGGCCGAACCCTGCACTGTCGTCGTATCCGGGATGCGCACCAACCTCGACTCCTAACTGCCTGCACCGCCACGCGGTCGCGATCGAGATCGAGACCGAGCCTGCATGCGCACCACAAGCCACGCTCGCGCTGTCGACGAAACCGAGGATTAGCTCGTCGGCCCCGGCGCCTTCGCCGATGTCCGAGTTCAGGTTCATTTCAGGTAGGCGACGTCAGTGGGCGGTGTCGCCATGCAGGAGCTGGAGGGCGTGATCGAGGGTCGCCATTACGGCCTCAAGCGATTCCGTCGCCCCCTTCACGCTGCCTGGCACGTTGATGATCAGCGTCCGTCCCCGCACCCCTGCCATGGAGCGCGATAGCAACGCCATCGGCGTGCTCGCGCCGCCGGCCCGCCTCATCTCTTCTCCGATGCCGGGCACCGTGTAGTCGAGCAGCGGCGCGGTCGCCTGCGGTGTCACGTCGCGAGGACCGAGACCAGTCCCCCCCGTCGTCACGACAAGGTCTGCGCCGCGAGCGATGGCAATTTCGATCGCTTCAGCGATTTGCGCGATCTCGTCAGGCACCACCACAGGCCCGCTTACCTCGAGGCCGCCTGCACGCAGCAGGGCGACCAGCGCCACACCACTTTTGTCCTCGCGGGTTCCGTGGAAGACACCGTCGCTGACGGTGACGACGTGAGCCTTGCTCAACGGGCGGCTTTGGCTCTCGGTCGCTTCCATTCTCCTGACCGGCCGCCCGACTTCTCCAGCAGCTTCACCGATTCGAGATACACGCCGCGCTCAATTCCCTTGGTCATGTCGATGAGCGTCAGGCCCGCGACGGCGGCGGCTGTCAACGCCTCCATCTCTACGCCGGTCTGGCCCACGACCCTGGCTCTGGCCAGCACACGCACGGCGCCGCGAACGAACTCGAAGTCCAGCGCCACGCTGGTCAGCGGCAGCGGGTGGCAGAGGGGGATCAGCTCGGAAGTGCGTTTGGCGGCCATGATGCCGGCCACCCTCGCCACCTGCAGCGCATCACCCTTCGCGGTGCCCTCTTTGACTGCACGCAGGGTGGCGGGTGCCATTCGCACAAGGCACTCGGCAAGGGCTTCGCGCACTGTGGCGGCCTTGTCGGCGACGTCGATCATCCGCGCCGCTCCGCGCTCGTCGAGGTGCGTCAACCGCGAGATCCCGCGTGCCACACGATCAGGATATGCGGATGTCCGACATCGATGCCGTCCTCTTTGATTACGGTCGGACGCTTGTCACGTTCGCATATCCGACCGAGGACCTGCTCGAGGTGCTCCGGCGCTTTCGCCCGCGCATCGCGGAGCTGCTTGGGGCACCGCCGCCTGAGGCGGACACGATCCTGCGGGACGTTCTCCTGCCGCTGGAGGAACACATCGAGAGCCCCGGCGAGAATGAGGTGAAGTGGATCGAGGTGTACGGCGCAGCGTGGCGACGCGCCGGGCTGGATCTTCCCGCTGACCTGCTGTACGAGATCCTCGACGCGGACCAGCAGTGCTGGGATCGCGCGGTGCGCGTGGACGCGGACGCCCTGCAGGTCCTGTCGTGGCTTGGCGCGCGGGGCATCAAGCGCGCCGTGTGCTCGAACGCGCCGTTTCCGCCTGAGATGATGCGGCGCCAGGTGGACGCCAACGGAATCGGAGAGCTGACGGAGGCTGTGCTGTTCTCGAGCGAGGTCGGCAGCCGCAAACCGGCGCCGGAGATGTATCGCGCCGCGCTTGCGGCGGTCGGGGTCAAGGCAGAAAGAGCGCTCTTCGTCGGGGATCGCGTGCGCGAGGACTATGAAGGCCCACGCTCGGTAGGCATGCGCGCAGTGATCTGCACCGCTCACGCGGCCGAACCGCCGCCTGACGGGATCCCGATCATCGCCACGCTGAGCGACCTGCCTGGGCTGCTGTGAGCGAACCGAAGAAACGACCAGGACTGCTGTGGCGCCTCTTTTACGGCCGTCAGCGCAAAGGCTTCCCCTGGCTGCTTGTGGTGGTGATCATCGCGATCGCCGCGCTTGCTTTGTCCTTTGCCATCCCAGGCGGCGCCGACATGTGGAGGACGGTCGCGCCTGTCGCTTTCGGCGTATTTATCCTTTTTGCCCTGGCCGCCGCGATCGTCGCGGCGCTGCGGCCCCGACGGCGGCGCCGGCGCTGATGCCACGAGCTCGCGCCGCGCGTGATGCGATGAGCACCGCTGCGGCACCGGCTCCGACACCGTTGTCGATGTTGACGACCACCAGCCCCGTCGAGCACGACTGGAGCATCGTCGTGAGGGCCGCCTCACCGGCTCCGCCGCGACCGTAACCCGTCGAGACCGGTAGCCCGATGACCGGGAGGTCGATGAGGCCGCACACCAGCCCGGGGAGCACGCCGTCCATGCCCGCGGCGACGACTATCACGTCAGCGCCCCATTCGAGGGTTGCCGAAAGCGGGCCGACAAAGCGGTGCAGCCCCGCCACGCCGAGGTCAGCTTCCAGCCTCGCTTCGAGACCGCACGCCTCGACGACCATTCGCGCTTCGTCGGCGACACGCACGTCGGAGGTGCCCGCCGTGAGGAGGCCTACCTTGCCGGCGATGGGTTCCGGGCTGAAGCCGGTGCGGACGACGCGGGCCGAGTCCGCGTACGCAACCACCTGCATATCCGCACCGTCGGCGGCATCCACCAGCGCCGCGCGATGGGCATCGGACATGCGGCTGATAAGGCCCTGGCCCTGGCGTTCGGCCATCGCCACCGCCAGCCTTGCCGCTTCGGCGGGAGTCTTGCCGGTGGCGAGGACCACCTCCGGAATGCCGCGACGCAAGAAGCGGCCAAGGTCCAGCCGAGCACGACCGTCGAGCTCCTTCAGCTGCAGCGTGCGGAGCTCGGCGAGCGCCTCGTCCTCGGTGAGCTCGCCGGACAGCAACCTGCGCAGAACGTCCCTCACAGGCCGGCCAGGACCTCGCGCATGCGCTGCCAGTGGGTGCCCGCCCAATAGATGCGGCCGCAGGAGGGACACTCGGAGTAGCGGGACTGGGTGAGGCGCACATACGGAGGCACGCGCTCGGCGACGGTCGCAGGGACGCGTGACTCCAGCTCGGCGTTGCACTCGATGCATCGAGTAAGCGCTTCCTTCAGCTCGAGGTCGAGCTCCGCGAACACCTGGCGTAGCTGCTGGGTCACCTCGTCGTCGCGGATGAGGATCGCGCGGACCACGCCGGTCTGGATGACCCGTCGCTTGGTGAGGTCCCTGTCGCGAGTCAACAGCACGCGGCTTTCAGCGGCGGCCTCACGGACCAGCTCGGCGTCGCCGATGCGCGAGTGGTAGGAGGCGTCATAGCCCAGAGCGCGCAGCCAGCGGGCGAGGCGCCCGACGTTGCAGTCGGCGAGGAAGCGGGGCTTCACCACTGCAATCTTAGAATCGCATGGATGGGGACCCAGCAAGAGCTAATGGCCAGGTTGAGCGCCGAGGCCGAGGGCTGCTACTCATGGTCGAATGGGCCTGGAGATCGCTACGCGCCCCACAGCCACGGTTACGAGAAGGTCCTGTATTGCGTCGAGGGCTCGATCACTTTCGTCCTCGAAACGGAGGCCAGGCGACTCGAGCTGGCCGCCGGTGATCGAATGGTGCTGCCCGCCGGCACTGTCCATTCCGCCACGGTGGGACCTGGTGGCTGCACGTGCATCGAGGGGCGGCGCGAGCGCTGATTCCCGCGGCGTAATATGGGCGACGCGATGAGCATCATCGAGTTCATCCGCGACCGGGCGCGGTTTTACAACTGCCCGGTGTGCGGGCGCAGCCTCAAGGGCTGCGATGTACAGGTCCTCAGTCATGAGGAGGAGCGCTTTCACCTCCAGGTCACCTGCGCGCAATGCCAGGTGACGTTCATCGTCGTGCTCGCGATCGCGGGTGCCGGCGTCGAGGAGATCGAGGGCGTCGCGGCCGAGCCCGCTGCAGAGCCGGTGGCGGCCCGCGAGCCTATAAGCGTGGACGAGATCATCGATCTTCACCTGATGCTCAAAGGCTTTCAGGGCACCCTCTCAGAGCTCATCCAGCAGCCCGACCACAGCCGCGGCTGACGCACGGAGCGCACGGGTGCGCGTCCTTAACAGCCTGGGTTGTCATCCCCAACTGCGATCGATAACGTTGGCCGTGGTCGGCAGGTTGGGGGCACTCAATAAGTCCCATCCTGCTCGCCGCGTTGGCGCGCAGGGAACTTGCCTGGAGGATGGTGGGCCCGGACCGTGAAGCGAATCTATCTCGACGATGCAGGATCGGCGCCTCTTCTGAGCGAGGCTGCCGACGCGCTCCGCGACCTTCCGCAGGGCAATCCATCGAGTCTCCACGCAGAGGGGCGCGCCGCCCGTTCCGCGCTCGACCGCGCGCGTGACACAGCAGCGCGCGCTCTTGGCGCCGACCGCACCGAGATCACCTTCACCTCGTCAGGCACCGAGGCCGTCAACCTCGCCATCTTCGGCGCCGGTCGCCGCATCCCCAAGCAAGGGCTGATCGTGACGTGGTCGGCCGAGCACCAATCGGTCCTGGGGCCGGTCCGGCGCCTCGAATCCGAGGGCCACGCCGTCGAGATCGCAGACGTCGACCAGGATGCCCGCGCCGACCCTGATGCCATCCCGCGCGGTGCCGCGCTGGTCTCGATCGGGCTCGCCAACAATGAGGTCGGGACCATCCAGCCCGTGACCGAGGTGATCGCCCGCGCGCACGAGCTCGGCGCCATCGTGCACATCGACGCATGCGCGGGCCCGCGGTGGATTCCGATTCCGAACGGCGCCGACCTCGTCTCGTTCAGTGGACGCAAGCTCGGCGCGGATCGCGGCGGAATGCTTTTCGTGAAAGAGGGCATTCGCCTCGACCCTCTTCTTTATGGCGGGCCGCAGGAATGGGGTCGCCGGGCCGGAAGCGAGGACGTATCGGCGGCAGCCGCCGTCGCCACAGCGCTGGCGGTGTGCACACAAGATCGCGACCTGCGGTCACAGATCGCGAACCGTCAAGCCGCTTGGTTGCGCGAGCTCCTTCGAGAGCTTGGTGGGCGCCTGACCGGGTCCGCTCCGCAGCTGCCCAACTTCGCCACCTGTGCGTTCGCGGACCGTCGCGGTGAGGACCTCCTGCTCGCCCTCGACCTCGCAGGCGTCGCCGCTTCGAGCGGGTCGGCATGCGCCTCGGGGTCGCTGGATCCGTCGCATGTGCTGCTCGCGATGGGGCTCGGCCTGGACGAGGCGCTCGGCAGCCTGCGGCTGACGACTGGTTACTCGACGACCGACGACGAGCTCTCCAGTGCGTCCGCGATCCTCTCTTCGGTCCTGACTCGTGCCGGCGCCAGCGCGTAGCGTCGAGGAGGAGCTTGCCAGGCGCCTCTCCCTCGGGGAAGAGGTGGTGCTGGCGACTGTGATCAAGCTCGACGGCGAGCCGCCGTCGCAACCTGGCGCGAAGCTTCTTCTTTCGCGCAGCGCGACGCTCGCCGGCACGCTGGGGTGCAGCGAGTTCGATTCGGCCGCCATGGCAGATGCCGGCGCCATCGCTGGAGCAGGCGCTCCCGTGCTGCGCACTTACAAGCATGAGCTTGGTTCCATCGACGTCTACATCGAGCCCCATGCGCCGGCGCCGACGCTTGTCGTCTTCGCCGCGACGCCTGTGGCGAGGGCCCTGCTGCGCTGGGCCCCCGAGGTTGGTTTCCGGACCGTGCTGGTGGAGACCCGGCCGGAACGGCTCAAAGGCGCTGAGTGGCCTGGCGCGATCGGATCGCTGAGCGATCTTGCCGCCGCCTTGGGATCAGACGTCTACGCCGTGCACACCGACCACGACGCCGAAGACCTGGTCCCTGCACTAGAAGCTCTCCTGCCGAGCGAGCCTCGATTCATCGGGCTAGTGGGCAGTCGCCGCCACACCGGCCACCACCTCGAAGCCCTTCGTGCGAAGGGAGTGCCGGAGGAGGTCATCGCGCGAATCCAGAGCCCGGTCGGCCTGGACCTCGGGTCGGTCACGCCCGGCGAGATCGCTCTCTCGATCCTTGCGGGTGTAGTGGCGGTGCGGAGGCATGGGCTCGGAGGGTGGAAGCGCGACGTGGACCGGGCCGAGTTGGATCAGCCCGACCGAACCTCATAATCAGGCCCCGTGCCGATCGAGCCTGGAACCAAGCTGGGGCAGTACGAGGTCAAAGAGTTCATGGGCGAGGGCGCTATGGGCACGGTCTACCGCGCCTATCACGAGCAACTCGCTCGTACCGGGGCCGTCAAAGTCATGCACGCGATCTCGCCTGACAAGGACTCGATAGCGCGCTTCCGGCACGAGGCACAGGCAATTGCGCGGATGCGCCATCCAAACATCCTCAACGTCTTCGATTTCGGCGAGTACCAGGGGGCGCCATACATGATCGTCGAGTACGTTCCAGGAGGCAATCTGGCCGGACGAATGAGCCAGGGGCCCCTGGACCGGGCCACCGCGTTGAGGTTCCTCCGCGGCATCGCCGCCGGGCTCGACTACGCACACTCGCAGGGCATCGTCCACCGCGACGTCAAGCCCGCCAACGTGCTCCTGGAGAAGGACGAGACCCCGGTCCTCGCCGACTTCGGACTGGCCAAAATGCTCCAGGGCTCCTCGTTGAAGTCGCTGACGGGTGTCACCACTGGCACGCCGGCTTACATGGCGCCAGAGCAGGTGACCGGCCACCAGGTCGGTCCAGCCGCAGATCGCTACTCGTTGGCGACGATCGCCTACGAGATGCTCACTGGATCAATTCCATTTGAAGGCTTGGGCGTGCTCGAAGTGATGTACGCGCACGTCCACCTCGATCCAGCACGGCCGAGCTCACTGAAGTCGGAGCTGAACGAGAGCGTCGATGCAGTCATCATGCGCGGGCTGGCGAAGGAGCCCGCATCACGGTGGGGCAACTGTGAGGCATTCGTGACCGCCCTGGCCTTGGCTCTTGGAGCCAAGGCGCCACCCGGAGTCGAGCGAACTGTCGCGTTTTCACCTCCTGTCGCCAGCTTCGAGACCACTGACGCATTCGCTCCTCCTCCGACAACGGTTCCGAGCCCGGTTTGGCCTCCACCGGCGGAGGCGGCCCTCATCCGAAGGTCGCGTACAAAGCGCTACGTGATCGCCGCGATTGCGGTCCCGGTGCTCTTAGCCCTGGTCGTCGGAGTTGTCGCCTACTTCTTGGCGGACGCATTCAAGCCAACTCTTTCACTTTCCACCCAGACCGTTCGCGCCGGCGAGAGCTTGACGGTGAGCGCGAGCCATCTGCCGGCTAACCAGGGCGGCGAGATCCAGCTTCATAGCGTCCTGCAGGCATTCCCATTCACAGCCGACACCAACGGCAACGTCAAAGTGGAGATCACAGTGCCGCCGGACAGTGGGGTCGGCGATCACATTGTGCAAATCTGTTGGAACGGCTCCTGCCCCGTCGAGACGGTGCTCCAGGTGACCAATGCCCTCCCCTCCCCGATCCCCTCATCAACGCCAAGCGCGTCTCCCGCAACCCGGCCGTCGATCACTCTGTCGACAACCTCGGCCAGGATAGGTGGGCCGGTGACGATCTCGGGACGGGACTTCGACTCAGGCAAGCTCGCGACGATTGCCATCTACCAGAACGCGAAGCCACACCTCCTGGTCAGCCCTCCGATCGACGTCCGCTCGAACGGCACTTTTGTCGTCACGGTAACGATTCCATCCGATCTGATCCCGGGCGCTGCCGAGATCGTTGCGTGCATCTACAGCGGAATAACCGTCCAGCCAACCTCCAGTCAGTGCACGGCGAAGCCGTTACGCGTGCAGCGGTAGCCGCCTAGAAAACCTCCGCCGCGACGAGGTCGTCCAGGGTTTCCCTACGCCGCATCACACGCGCCGCGCCATCGCTCACCATCAGCACCTCCGGGCGTGGCATACCGTTGTAGTTGCTTGCCATCGCCAGGCAATAAGCGCCCGCGGCTGGCACGCAGAGGATGTCGCCGGCCTTCAGCGCAGGCATCTCGATGTCCGTGATGAGGATGTCGGTGGACTCGCAGTACTTGCCTGCGATGGTCACCTTGCCGTCAGGCGCGCGGTCGGGCGCTGAAGCAAGGACCGCCTCATATCGCGCGCCGTAGAGCTTCGGCCGGATGTTGTCGCCCATGCCACCGTCGACCGCGACATAGCGGCGCACGCCCGGGATGTCCTTGATCGAGCCGACTGTGTAAAGCGCGACTCCCGCCGGTCCCGCGATCGACCTTCCAGGCTCGACCACGAGATCAGGAACCTTCAGCCCCCGCGACGAGCAACCCGACTCGAGCGCATGGCGGACCGTCTCGACGAAGTGACGAGGCGTCGGCGGATCGTCCTGGTGCGTGTACGCGATTCCGAGCCCTCCGCCCGCCCCCAACTTGCGCGGCTCGAACTTCAGCTCATCGCGTAGCTCGACAAGGAGGTCGAGCATGATCGCCATCGCCTTCTCGTAAGCACCAAGCGCGAATATCTGCGAGCCGATGTGCGAGTGGAGGCCGACAAGCTCGAGGCGCGGGTGGCCGAGCGCTTCTTCGACTGCCCTTCGCGCGGCGCCGGATTCAATCGAAAAGCCGAACTTCGAATCGAGCTGCCCTGTCGAGATGTGATCGAGCGTGTCGGGCTTGACGCCAGGCGAGATGCGCAGCATCACCGGCGTCCGCATGCCTTCAGGGACAACGTGACTCAGAAGATCGAACTCGTGGGCGCCATCAATGACGATCACTGCGCCGGCCTCGTAAGCGGCCTGAAGATCCTCGTGGCTCTTGTTGTTGCCGAGGAAGTGGATGCGGTCCTTCGGAAATCCAGACCTCAGGGCGAGGTCAAGCTCGCCCGCGGAGACGACGTCCAGGCCCAGGCCCTCGTCGGCGACAACCCTCAGGAACTGGGGTGAGGCGAACGCCTTTGCCGAATAAAGGACCTGGCCGCCGGAGCCCATGGCCGCGACATACTCGGAGGATCGCTGTCGGACTGTCGCTTCGTCGTAGACGTAAAGCGGGGTCCCGTGCTCCCGTGCCAGCCCGACGAGGTCACAGCCGCCCACCTCCATGTGGCCGGCGGCATTGACCCGGTACGTGACCGGGTAAAGCAAGCTAGGGCTCTAGTTCGGGCCGGAGCCGCAGGAGCCGCACGAGCCTCCGCAGCAGCCGCCGGCGCTCTCTCCGCCCCCGAAGTCGAGAGACGAAGACGAATCGTCGGCGCCCGCGAAGGCGAAGCTCGACACCAGGACGCGGGTCTTCGTCGACTCGCATGCCGGGCACATCTGCGCCTGGTCGCGCTCCGCGAACCTTGTCAGAAGGTCGAACTTCTCAGAGCAGCTCTCGCACCGATACTCATAGATGGGCATCTCGTGAACGATTCTAAGCTGGATCAGCTCGCAAAAATGATCTCGGAGTGGCCGGGCCTCGTGGCCCGCCCCGACCGGGCGCTGATCGAAGACTGCCTGGTCCTCGTCGAGCACCTCGGGGTCGCCAGGACCGTCGTTGACGTCGGCTCGGGCGGCGGCCTGCCGGGCATCCCCCTCAAGATCGCCAGGCCCGACCTCGAGATGACCTTGATCGAGGCTGACCAGGCCAAGGCCGCCTTCCTCGTCCACGCATGCGCCGAGCTCGGCCTGCAAGGGGTCGCGGTCGTGGCCACGCGAGCAGAGGAGGCTGGACACGATCCACGTTTTCGAGAGGCATTTGACGTGGCAGTGGCCCGGGCGCTGGCACCTATGCCCGTCCTGGCGGAGCTCTGCCTTGGCCTCGTGAGGGTCGGCGGCAGGCTCCTGGCACAGAAGACGGAGAGCGAGGACCTCGACGCGGCACGCAATGCCGTGGAGGTCATGGGCGGAGCCCTCGACAGCGTCCACGCCTCACCGTCGGCGGCGCGAAGGGGCGGCACGGTCGTCGTGATTAACAAGGTCGGCCCGACTCCGGCCGGCTACCCCAGGCGGCCGGGCGTGCCAAGCCGCAAACCCCTCCAATAGAAAACGGCGCGGGCCCAACACCCGCGCCGTCGAATCGCTGTGGTTGGTTGCCTAGCTCAGGACGGCAGTCCCTCCAGCCTTGATCAGTTTGAGGTTCGTGAGTGCGAGGTTCTGCACTGGCGTGGGCAGCGGCGCGTACTGAAGGCTGGTGCCGACGGTCTGTCCATCGGTGACCAGCCACTTGAAGAGGTACGCGATCGCCTTGCCCTGGTTGGCATCGGTGTACGAGGTGTGAAGGATGATCCAGCTGAATCCGGCAATCGGATAGGTGGTGTCGCCTGGCTCGTCGGTGATTGAGAAGTTGGTCGGGCTGACGCTGGTGTTCTGGGCCGCTGCAGCGGTCGCGCCGTCCACGCTTGCCTGCACGAACTTTCCGTTCTTGTTCTTCAGGTAAGCCTGGGTCATGTTGGCGGACACGACAAACGCGAGCTCGACGTAGCCGATCGCGCCTGCAGTCGACTGCACAGCCTGCGCCACGCCCTGGTTGCCGCTGCCGCCGATTCCGGCAGGCCAGCTGACAGCCTTGGCAACGCCCACCTTCGTCTTCCACTCGTCCGACACCTTGCCGAGGTAATCGGTGAAGTGATAGGAGGTGCCGCTCGAGTCGGATCGATGAACGACCTGGATTTCGGTGTTCGGCAGGTTGACGCCTGCGTTCAGCGCCGCCAGCGCAGGGTCGTTCCACTTCTTGATGTGGCCGAGGTAGATATTGGCCAGTGTCGGACCGTCCAGCTGCAGCTTGCCGACGCCCGAAAGGTTGTATGCGATCGCGATGACGCCAAGCGTTGCCGGGATCTGCGTGAGGCTGTCAGCGCCGCCCGCCGAGGTGATGTCCGCCGATCCCATCGGCACATCGCTCGCACCGAACTCGACCGTTCCCTTGATGAACTGCTGGATACCGGCGCCGGAACCGACCGATTGGTAGTTCACGGTGACCGACGGATACTGCTGCGAATACGTATAGAAGGCCTTCGTATAGAACGGTGCAGGGAAAGTAGCCCCGGCGCCGGTCAGCGCCCCGCTGCCGACGGCCGACGAGGCGGGTGTTGTGCTACCACACGCGGTAGCGAAGACGGCGCCTGCCAACCCGACAAGCAACGTTCGACCCAAAGGTCTCACTGAAAACATCGAACCCCTCCTGATTGATCCAACTGGATGACCAGCTTCACGTTATGGATCGCCAATTAAGTGGGGGTTAACCGCGCCTTAAGCGTCAGTGCCGTCGAACCGCTCATATACTCCGGCGGTGATCTGGGACCGCAGGCGTCGCGTCGACGATGTCAAACCTGCGGCGCCACCTGTGAACTCGTTCGCGGAAATTCTCGAGGACGCTCCTGTCATGGCTTTGCTGATCCATGAAGGCCGCGGCGTGGTCGCCGCCAACGACGCTGCGCGCGAATTCTTTGACATCGATCCGTCGCGCCTGCCGGCGAGCCTTGTCGAGGTGACGCTCGAAGGTCGCCTGGTTGAGGTGCTGGCCGCTGGAGAGCCGCACGTCGAGGCTCAGCTGGTCCACCATCGACGCGTCGTTCGATGCTCGCTGGTCGCAGGGCCAGGGCGAGGCCAGACCCTCATGTTCCTCACCGATATCACCGAGCTGCGCCACCTGGCGACCGTGCGTCAGGAGTTCGTCGCCAACCTGGTGCATGAGCTGAAGACACCACTTACATCCATGCGTCTGGCCGCCGAAAGCCTGATGGGTGATCCGCCGGCGACCAATCGCAAGCGTTTCGCGGAGAGAGTGGTCAAAGAGGCCGACCTCCTTACGAAGATCATCGACAACCTCCGCCACCTTGGTGACATCGAAGCCAAGTCGTTGGCCCTCGAAACCACGTCTTTCGATCTCGGCGAGCTGGTGCGTGAGAGCGTGACGCGGCTCAGCATTGACAGGCCGGTGAATGCGGACATTCCGGCGCCCCTGACCATCACGACCGACCGGCCGAAGCTCGTACAGGCGATCGACAACCTGCTCGACAACGCGGCGAAGTTCTCGCCCCCGGGCACGCCCATTGACGTGCATGCCGAAACCGCGGGCGACGAAGTTCGGATCAGCGTTCGCGACCACGGCCCGGGCATCTCGCCCGAGCACTGGAGCCGAATTTTCGAGCGCTTCTACAAGGTGGATCGCGCGCGGCCGCGCGAGGCTGGCGGATTCGGTCTCGGCCTGGCGATCACCAAGCACCTCGTGCAGGTGCTCGGCGGACGGATCTGGACCGAGGCTGCGCGCGACGGTGGCCAGGTGTTCACCATCGCCATTCCAAGAGAGTCTTAACGAGCACATAAACGGCCCTTAACCCGGCCGTGAATATCCTTGGGTTGGGGTGGCTGACTACAAGCCCATGATTCAAACCATGGCCCAGATCGGCAGGCCGGATCTCAGACGTGTGCCCGGCGCGGCCCCAGCCAAGTTCATTGTCGACGCCCTTTCCTTCTTCTACGGCAAGACGCAGGCGCTCAAGGACGTCACCTTTGAGATCCCTGAAAACCGCATTACTGCGATCATCGGACCCTCGGGCTGCGGCAAAACCACCTTGCTCCGGGTCTTCAACCGCATGTACGACCTGGTTCCGAACGCTCGAGCGCAGGGTTCTGTCGTCCTCGACGGCGAGGACATCCTCAAGACGACCAAGCTGCTCCTGCTGCGCCAGAAGGTGGGCATGGTGTTTCAGCGCCCTAGCCCGTTCCCCATGTCGATTCGGGACAACGTCGCTTTCGCGCCGCGGCTGCTCGGGTGGAGCTCGACCAGGATCACGGAAACAGTCCGCCGCAGCCTGGAGAGCGCGGCGCTCTGGGACGAAGTGTCGGACCGGCTCGACGCGCCGGCCACCTCACTGTCGGGCGGCCAGCAGCAGCGGCTTGTCATCGCACGATGCCTCGCGGTGAGCCCCGAGGTGATCCTGATGGACGAGCCCTGCTCCGCCCTCGACCCCGTGGCAACGCTGAAGATCGAGGACCTCATGGTGCAGCTCGCCCGTGACTACACGATAGTCATCGTCACCCACAACATGCAGCAAGCGGCACGCGTGTCCGATTTCACTGCCTTCATGCTCATGAACTCCGACCACCGCTATGGCGAGTTGATCGAGTTCGCCGCGACGGCTGACCTGTTCAACCAGCCCCACGACAGCCGGACAGAGGCCTACATCACCGGACGCTTCGGGTAGCGATCGCATGCCTCGACTGACTTTCGAGAAGGAGCTGGCGAGCCTGCGCGAGTCCGTGGTTCGAATGGGAACGCTTGTCGAATCGCAGATCGAATCCGCCCTCGATGCTCTCCGGAGGCGCGACGGGAGCGCTGCCGAGAAGGTTCGCACCCAGGACCGTTACCTCAATGAGCTCTTGAAGCAGATACGCGAGCAGGTCTTCATGGTCATCTCGACACAGCAGCCGGTGGCTCGCGACCTCCGCCATCTCATGGGCATCCAGTACATCGCCACTGAGCTCGAGCGAATGGGCGATTACGCGGTCCGGATCTCCCGAATGACGGGTACCCTGGTCGGCCTTCCTGACCAGCCGCTACGCGCCGAGTTCGGAATCATGGGCGAGCTCGCGATCGGACAGGTGCACGACATCCTCGAAGCGCTCATCGAGGAGAACGAGCTCCACGCTCGCGAGGTCGCCGGTCGGGACAACGAGATCGACCGCCTGTACCACAGGGTTTTCGAGGAACTGGTGGCCGAGATGGGCAACGGCAAGACCGACTCCGACGGCGCTCTGCGCTGCGTCACCCTGCTGCTGGTGGCACACAACCTGGAACGCATTGCGGATCGCGTCACCAACGTCGCCGAGGACATCGTCTTTCTCGAAACGGGCCAGGTCGTCGAGCTGGGATGAGCCGCGGAATCCACGAAGGTACGTCGGGGCGCGTGCTGGTCGTTGAAGACGACGAGGGGATCCGCGAAATGCTCAAGTACAACCTGGTCACTGCAGGCTTCTCCGTCCAGGAAGCAAGCGACGGCGCCTCGGGACTTCGCACAGCACGGACCTCACGGCCCGACCTGATCCTCCTCGACCTGATGCTGCCGGGCATGAGTGGCTTCGACTTTTGTCGGGCGCTTCGCAAGAGCAGCCGGGTGCCCGTCATCATGATCACGGCCAAAGACGCGGAGGTCGACAAGATCGTAGGCCTCGAGCTTGGCGCCGACGACTACATCACCAAGCCTTTCTCGATCCGCGAAGTGCTCGCGCGCGTCAATGCTGTTCTCAGGCGCGCGCAGCCCGAGGCCAACGAGCCCAGATCAACACCCGAGCACGATGCCATCGGCACGTTCAGCATCGACCGCGCCGCGAGGCGCGTGATGCTGGGTGCGGCGGAGATCAAGCTCACGGCTCGCGAGTTCGATCTCCTTTCCTATCTGCTGGCACATCCGGGCAGGGTGCATACCCGAGACACCCTGCTCGAGAACGTATGGGGCCATGAATTCAATGGCGATCGCAAGACTGTTGACGTCCACATTCGCTGGCTGCGCGAGAAGTTCGAGACGAGGGCGCCTTTCGAGATCGTCACTGTCCGCGGCATCGGCTACCGCATGGATCGCCTGGCTCCCGCCGAATCGACCTCCGCACCTGCAGGGACGTAGACCGTGGGCGCCGTAACGGAGTCCAAGCTCACGGTGCCTGCCGTGCTGAGGTCACCCGACAGATACCGCGCCTTCACCGCATTTGTGAGCTGCGCGGCGCCCGCCTCCCTGATCGTGATAGTGCTCACCCTTCTCCAACAGGGGGCGCCGGCCATCAGCAGGTACGGGCTCGCATTCCTGGTGCGATCGACCTGGAATCCCGTCACGCTCGACTTCGGGGCGCTTCCTTACATCTACGGAACCGTCCTCACCAGCGCCATCGCCATCGTCATCGCGCTTCCCGTCGGCCTGGCGGTCTCCCTGTTCCTCGCCGAGCCGGGCGCGAGGGGAATCCGTGGAGCGATTGGAACTGGCATCGAGCTCCTTGCCGCCATTCCAAGCGTCGTCTACGGGATATGGGCCCTTTACGTCCTTGCCCCATTCTCCCTTCAAAACCTCGAAGGCCCGATCACCCTGCACTTCGGATTCATCGGATTCCTGTCCGGTCCCCCGCGGCAGACGAGCCTCTTCACAGCCTCGTTGGTGCTGTCGATCATGGTCCTGCCCACCCTCTCGGCAGTCTCCCGCGATGTGATCCGGGCGGTGCCACGCGGGCTCCGCGAGTCGGCTGTCGCGCTGGGCGCCACCTGGTGGGAGACGACGTGGCGCGTGGTGCTGCCCACGGCGCGCGCCGGAATCTTCGGCGCGACTGTGCTCGGGCTCGGCCGCGCGCTGGGCGAGACCATCGCGGTGACGATGGTGATCGGCAACCGGGACGAGATCCCGCCTTCAATCTTCTCGCCTGGCTACACCCTCGCTAGCAAGATCGCCAACGAGTTTTCTGAGGCCACCGGAAGCCTTTACCCATCAGCGCTCATCGAGCTCGGCCTGGTGCTGATCCTCGTCACTCTGACTGTCAACCTCGCCGCCCTGCTGCTGGTTCGGTCGGCACAGGCTCGGATCGCGGCATGAACAGGAACCTGTGGCGAAACTCAAAGAATGCTGCTGCGCTGACAGCGACGTATTTGCTCACCGGCCTCGCGCTGGTGCCCTTGGGCCTTGTGCTCTGGTACACGATTCTCAAGGGACTTCCCGCGGCCGGCCACCTCGACTTCTTTCTCAACGTCGAACGGCCCGTCGGAATCCCCGGCTCGGGAATCTCCAACGCCATCGTCGGCACAGCGATGATGGTTGGAATGGCGTCCTTGGTCGCCATACCAGTCGGCGTCATCAGTGGCGTCTACCTGGCGGAATACAACCAGGCTCGCTGGGCAACATGGGTGAGGCTCGCGAGCGACGTGCTCGTCGGTGCGCCGTCCATCGCCCTCGGCCTCTTCGCATACGCGATCCTGGTGGTCCCGCTCCATCACTACTCGGCGATCTCCGCATCCGCCGCCCTTTCGATCCTGATGCTGCCGGTGGTGATCCGCACGACCGAGAGCGCGGTAAGCCTCATCCCAGGTGGCCTTCGCGAATCGGGACTTGCGCTCGGCCTGCCCCGCTGGCGCGTATCCCTGCAGCTGATAGTGCCCGCTGCCGCCCCCGGTGTCATCACCGGCGCTCTTCTTGCTGTCGCGCGCGCGGCCGGCGAGACCGCGCCGCTTCTATTCACAGCCTTCGGCAACCCGTTGGCCAGCGCCGATCCCACCCACGCGATGTCAGCACTGCCGCTCATCGTGTTCCGCGACGCGCTGACTCCTTACAGGGAGCTCCAGGACCAGGCATGGGGCGCAGCCCTGGTGCTCGTGACGATGGTGCTTTTGATAAACCTGGCGAGCCGGTGGGTCCTGCGCCGCCAGATCCGCCTGGCCGGCCAGCTTTAGCGGTGCCCTAAAACGGACGGACGACTGCCTGACTTACTCTTAGCCGCCGGGAGGTGACCGCATGAAGCTGAGCCTGATTCCGCGTGAGCGGCGTTTCTACGACCTGTTCAAGCGGCAGGGATCGCTCGTGAGTGAGACGCTCACCGAGCTGAGCAAATCACTGCTCGAAGGGCGCAGCCGGCATTCCCGCCTGCGGGATCTCGAGCACATCTGCGACGACGTAACGCACGAGATCTACAACCTGACCAACCGCACTTTCAGCGCGCCGATGGAACAGGAAGACATCCTCCTGCTGGCGCATTCGCTTGACGAGGTAGTGGACCTGGCCGAAGAGGTCGCGGACAAGATCGATCTCTACGGCATCGCCACGATCACGGACTCTGCCAAGGAGTTTGGTGAGTGCCTCGCCAAGGCAGGTATCGAGCTGGCCAAGGCGCTCGCCTTGCTCGAGGATTTCAAGGGGCTCGAACCCGTGCTGCAAAATGTTCACAGGCTTGAGAACGAAGGTGACCAGATCACGCGGGTTGCCCTGGGAAAGCTGTTCGCCGGCAACCATCCGACTCCGGCGGACCTGATCAAGTGGAAGGATATCTACGCACTGCTTGAGTCGACGCTCGATGAGTGCGAATCGGTCGCCGAGATAATGGAGACGATCTCAATCAAGAACGCCTGACAGCTCAAATTCTCAGCTGCGACGCCAAAGAAAGAACCCGGCGGTCGATATCGTCGCGAATCTCCCTGACCACCTCAAGCGGTTGGCCGCTCGGGTCCGGAAGGGCCCAGTCCTCGACCGGGACGCTAAGGACGGGGCACTCGTCACCACATCCCATCGTGATGGCTCGCACAACACCCTTCGCAAGGGCAACTGTCAGAAGCCGCGGCTTCGTGTCTGTAAGGTCGATTCCGATCTCACGCATCACCTCGATTACTTCGGGGTGGACGTGGGTCGACGGTCGGGTCCCGGCTGAATCCGCACTGGCTCGACCTGCCGCATATCGATTGAACAGCGCTGCGGCCATCTGACTGCGGCCCGCGTTGCGGACGCAGACGAACAGGACGCGCGGCGCGTTGTCGCCCACCATCAGAATGTTAGATGCCGCGTTGACGACGCCCGAACCCCAGCCTGTTTAGGCTTCAAGCCGGAGGATGTGGATGAAACTCAGCTTCGTACCTCAGGGCGGGCAGCGTTTCTACGATCTTTTCCGCAAGCAGGGAGAGCTCGTGAGCGAAACCTTGTCCGAGTTGAGCAAGTCGCTTCTCGAAGGCAAGAGCCGCCACGCAAGGTTGCGCGATCTCGAGCACCAGTGCGATGAGGTCACTCACCAGATCCACAACCTCGTCCACAGCACGTTCGTGACCCCGATCGAGCAGGAAGACATCCTCCTTCTCGCCTCGAGCCTGGATGACGTCGTCGACCTGGCAGAGGAGACAGGTGACAAGATCGACCTCTACGAGATCGGTGTGATCTCGGACGCCGCCAAAGCGATGGGGGAGCAATTGGCCAAGGCAGGCACCGAGGTGGCGGGCGCTCTCGATCGTTTGGAAGGCTTCGCCGAGCTCAAACCCCACCGCCTGGAGATCCACCGCCTCGAGAACGAGGGTGATCGGATCACCCGCGAGGCGATCGGAGAGTTGTTCTCGAAAGTCAGCGATGCCACCGAGCTGGTCAAGTGGAAGGACATCTACGACCTGCTGGAGGCCACCATGGACGCATGCGAGCATGCTGCCAACGTGATGGAGACGATCTCGATCAAGAATGCGTGAGACAGCGATTCTGCTCTGGGTGACCATAGGAATCGCTGTCGCCTTCGATTTCACCAACGGGTTTCACGACACCGCCAACGCCATCGCCACCTCGATCTCGACCCGCGCCCTTTCCCCGCAGGCGGCGGTAGGGCTCGCGGCGGTATTCAACCTGATCGGCGCAATAGTCACCGTCGCGTTCTTCCAGGCCAAGGTGTCCAACACGATCGCGAGCACGCTTGCCATCAAACCGGGCCTGGTGATAGTCATGGCGGCGCTGCTTGGCGCGATCGCCTGGAACCTGATCACCTGGTACCTCGGATTGCCCAGCAGCTCAACGCACGCGCTCATCGGTGGGCTGTGCGGATCGGGCATCGCGGCTGCCGGTGGCCTGGACGGAGTCAGGTGGTCGGCGCTGGGCAAGCAGGTGATCAGCCTTGTGATCTCTCCGCCGGTGGGATTCTTCGCCGCCGCGATCTTTTCGATCGCCGTGGTGCTTGTCGTTTATCGCCTTCATTTGCGGCCGGCGCCTGTCAATCGCAATTTCCGACGCATGCAGGTTCTGACTGCGGCATTCCTTTCTTATTCGCATGGCGCGAACGACGCGCAGAAAACGATGGCTGCGATCACTCTCGCATTGGTTGCTTCAGGTGATCTCGACCATTTCCAAGTTCCGCTCTGGGTCGTGGTTCTGTCAGCGGTCACCATCGCCTTCGGTACCTATGCAGGTGGTTGGCGGATCATCCGGACGTTGGGGTGGAGCATCCTCAAGCTGGAGCCCGCGACCGGCATGGCCGCGCAGCTCATGGGCGCGAGCGTGATCCAGGGAGCCACGTTCATAGGTCTGCCCGTCAGCACGACGCATGTGGTCACAGGCGCGGTCATGGGGGCCGGCGCCAGCCGAAGGCTCACCGCTGTGCGTTGGGGTCTCGGTGCAAACATTGCTGTCGCGTGGATCGTCACCATTCCAGCCGCGGGCCTCATCGCGTGGGTCGCGTATGCGGTTCTCCACACAGCGGGTCTGCGAGGCTAGTGTTCTCGCAACTCAAATAAAAGTATCGATGCGGGGGTCAGTTCGGTAAACTCACACGCAACGCGCCGATTTAGCAAGAGACGTAACACAGCGTTCCAGCAGAGGAAGGAGCAACGTTGGCAACAAAGATCCTGGATGTTATCGATGTGACTGCGATCAGGGCAGCGGGCGGCGTGGTCTGCCGGACTGGTCCATCTGACGAGACCGAGATTGCAGTCATCCACCGCCCAGCCTATGACGACTGGTCGCTGCCGAAAGGCAAGGTCGAGCCTGATGAATCCCCCGAGGACTGCGCGCTTCGCGAGGTCCGGGAAGAGACAGGCTTCAAGTGCGAGCTCGTGCGCCAGTTGGGTTGTACCGCGTACGTGGACCGCAGAGGCCGCGACAAGGTCGCGTGCTATTGGGTCATGCAGGTAAGCAGCGGCCGCTTCCGCCCCGGCATCGAAGTCGACAAGCTGGTCTGGCTCCCCGTCGCCCAGGCGGTCAAGCGCCTGACGTATGCGCGCGACAAGACCCTCGTCGTCCAGCAAGGCCTCCCTTAGTCGCTGCGGAGGCGCACTCTGAGCGGGCCCAGCACTCGGTAAGCTGAGCCCATGCAGACGGTCTCTGCCGTCGACAGGTTGGTGATCGCCGGCGTCGAGCTGCGATCGAGGCTCTTCCTGGGAACCGGCAAGTACCCCAGCGACGCAGCGATGCTTGCCGCCCTCGAGGCGTCGGGCTGTGAGCTCGTCACTGTCGCGCTCCGGCGCCTCGACCTCGACGATCCGAAGAAGAAGACGATTCTCGATGTCATCGACTGGAAGCGCTATCGGATCCTGCCGAACACCGCGGGGTGCCGCACCGCAGACGAGGCGATTCGGATCGCCAGGCTCGCGCGGTCGATGGGCCTGTCGGATTGGGTCAAGCTCGAGGTCATCCCCGATCCGCGCTATCTCTTCCCCGACCCGGAGGAGACGTTGAAGGCCGCCCGGGTTCTCGTCAGCGAAGGGTTCAAGGTTCTGCCATACATCAACGCGGACCCTGTCCTGGCGAAGAAGCTGGAGGAGCTTGGCACGGTGACGGTGATGCCGCTTGGCTCGCCCATCGGCTCGGGTCAAGGGCTCCAGACGCTGGAGCAGATCCGCATCATCATCGAGGAGGCGAAGGTCCCGGTTGTAGTTGACGCGGGGATCGGCGCGCCCTCGGATGCCGCGCTCGCAATGGAGATTGGCGCCGACGCTGTCCTCGTCAACAGCGCAGTCGCGCTGGCTCGAGATCCGGCGCTGATGGCCGAAGCGATCAAAGAAGGTGTCGAGGCCGGACGCAAGGCATACGTCGCCGGCCGCATCCCCAGGCGCGACCAGGCCAGCGCAAGCTCACCCACCGAGGGCGTCTCGCGGCCAGGGGCCGCGGCCCTCGACTGATCACTCCGGCGGCGATGGCTGTCGTCGCGACTGCAGGCGCAGGCTTGCGCGCCGCCAAGCGAGCCACCATCCTCCAGCTCCGCGCTCCCGGTATCAGCACCCGCGAGCTGGAAGCCAACGCTATGGAGCTTGTCGCCTCGTCGCCGGTGCCTGTCCTGATCAGCTCGCGATGCGACGTTGCGCTGGCGGTCGGCGCTGCGGGTGTGAACCTTCCCGAGCGCGACATCTCGGTTGCCGACGCGCGCGCTCTCCTCGGTCAGCGCCTCATCGGCCGCTCGGTCCATTCATTGCAGAGCGCGCGTGAGGCAGAGGAGGAAGGCGCTGATTTCGTCATCTTCGGTCCGGTCTGGGCGAGCCAGAGCCACGCGTATTCCGCTCCTGCCGGCATCGATGCGCTCAAGGAGGTCGCTGCGGCCTTGCGCATTCCGGTGCTGGCAATAGGCGGCGTCACGGAGAACCGCATCGCTGAATGCCACGCAGCGGGCGCCGCGGGCTATGCGGCGATCGGGCTCTTTCAATGATCGTCCTGCAGATCAACGGCAAGGAGGTCCACCTCGATGGACCAACGGCGCTGCTCGCCTACCTCGAGAAGCTCGGTGTGAGCCCGCGCGCCGTAGCGGTCGAGCACAACGGCGTCATCATCGAGCGGGACGAGTACGCGAGGACGACTCTCGGCGAAGGCGATGCAGTGGAGATCGTGAGGATGGTCGGAGGCGGCTAGTTGCCTGCGGGGCGCCCCCTCCGGCGCTGCGACCACCACCCGCGCGTACCGCGCGGGGACCCCAAAGGAGTGGGGAGGATTAGCCGGCCAGCCCTAACTTCTCCCTGATAGCCGCCTCGGCTTCGGCCCGCTCGTCCCACGGCTCGGAGCCGGCAGCTGTCTGCATCGAGCGTTCGTGGCCTTTGCCGGCGAGGAGGACGCAGTCGCCAGGCCTTGCGATCTCGATGGCCCGGCGGATCGCGGCGCGGCGGTCGATGACCACTTCGAAATCGTGCCCAGGAGCCTTTCCCACCGCGCCCGACTGCACCTCCCGGGCGATCTCGGTGGGGTCCTCGCCGAGCGGATCGTCAGTGGTGATGATGAAGAAGTCGGCGAACTCGGCAGCTGCTCGACCCATGCCCGGCCTGTCGTGGTCAGAGCGAGCGGTCGAGCCGAAAACCGCGATCAAGCGACCTGGCGTGAACGGCCGCAGCTCCGCAAGCGCGCTGGCGAGCGCCCCCGATGAGTGGGCGAAGTCGATGAAAACGCGAAAGTCCTGGCCGAGGTCCACCGGCTCGAGCCTGCCGCGAACCCCCTCGAAACCCGCGAGGCCCCTGCCTATCGCATCCAGCGGCACGCCGAGCGCAAGGCAGACCCCCGCGGCGCACAGCGCGTTGTAGATGTTGAATCGGGCCGGCACGATGAGCGTCACGTCGGTCTCCCCCACTGGGGTCACCAGCCGGAAATGTGACCCCGAACCGCTCACCGTGAGTTCGAGAGGATGCAGGTCGGCAGCTGTCGTCAGGCCATAGGACCAGCGCCGCGAGATCGGCCTGCGAGACAACCTCTCGTAGCTCGGATCGTCACGATTGAGGACTGCGGTCTTCTCGATTCCCTTGTCAGCCCCGGCTGCAGTGAGGTCGATGAGCCGTGCCTTTGCAGCGAGATAGTCGTCCCAGGTTGCGTGATAGTCGAGATGGTCGTGACCGACGTTGGTGAATGCGGCCACGTCGAAGTCGCAGGCTCGCACGCGTTCCTGGACGAGCGCATGTGATGTGGTCTCGATCACCGCGCACTGCACGCCGGCTTCGACCATGCGCTGGAGCCAGGCCTGCACCTGGGGTGCCTCGGTGGTGGTCTGCCCGCTCAAGTTGTCGGTCTCGTTGCCACTCACGGTAAAAGCGACGGTGCTCATGGCGCCGGCCTGGATTCCGCTCGCCTGCAAGACGTGCTCGGCCATGTGGGTGGTCGTCGTCTTGCCGTCAGTTCCAGTGATGCCTGCGACCTTGAGCCTGCGCGACGGCCGGCCATAGAACTCCGCCGCGATCTCCGCGAGCCCGAGGCGTGTCGACGGAACCAGCAGAACAGGCGTGCCGGCGGGCACCGGTCCGGGGCGCTCGAGTGCCACTGCCACCGCGCCCTTGGCCACCGCGTCGGCGGCGAATGCGTGACCGTCCTCGTGCAGGCCTGAGACGGCAACGAATAGATCACCTGGCTTGACGCGACGCGAGTCGTAGGCGATCCCGGTCACCTCCACGTCGCCGCCACCTTCCAGCGTTGCGCCGGGCACGCCTCTGGCTAAATCCGCGAGCTTCATTCCCGAGGGGCAGCATAATCGGCGCGTGATCGCCGACATCGGTGGCCGCCGATTCGAGTGGGGCACCCGTACCTACGTGATGGGAATCGTCAACGTCACGCCTGACTCTTTCAGCGGCGACGGCCTCGGCGCGGACCACGAAGGCGCTGTCGCGCAGGGCGTGCGCATGGTGAAGGAAGGAGCCGATTTTCTGGATGTGGGCGGTGAGTCGACCCGCCCGGGCCACGTGCCGGTCAGCACCGAGGAAGAGATCAACCGCACCGAAGCGGTCGTTCGAGACCTCGCGCGGAGGTCAGGCGTGCCCGTGTCGATCGACACTTACAAGCTCGAGGTCGCAAAGGTTGCCGTTGCGGTAGGGGCGACCATTCTCAACGATGTCTGGGGACTCACCCGTTCGCCGGCCCTTGCCGACCTCGCCGCGAAGCATGGTTGCGCCCTCGTCGTGATGCACAACCAGGACGGCACCGCCTACGCGGGCGACATCATGAGCGAGATCAAACGCTTCCTGAAGGTTGCCGCGACTCTCGCGATCGCCGCAGGCGTGCCGCGTGAGCGTGTGCTGATCGACCCCGGTATCGGCTTCGGCAAAACAGCCGAACAGAATTGGGAAGTGATGCGCAGGCTGGATGAGCTGAAGGAGGTCGGGCTGCCGATCCTCATCGGGACGTCGCGTAAGTCGTTCATGGGAAGGCTTCTCGACCTACCCGTCACCCAACGGCTCGAGGGAACGGCTGCGACGGTCACAGCCGCAGTGCTACGCGGAGCCGATGTCGTCCGCGTCCACGACGTCGAGGCGATGACGCGGGTCGTGCGCACCGCCGACCACTTGCGGTGACGTCGAGAAGGACTGTCGCATACCTCGGCCTCGGCTCCAACGTCGGCCGGCGGGCTCGCAACCTCAGCGCCGCACGCAGGCGGCTGCGTCAAAAGGGTGCGCGAATCTTGCGTCAAAGTAGCGTCATTGAGACCGAGCCTTGGGGAGACCTCGACCAGCCGCGCTTCTTGAACCAGGTGGTTGAGGTCGAATGGACTGGCGAGCCGCGAGAGCTGCTGCACACGGTCAAGGAGGTAGAGCGCGAGGGTGGGCGCAAACCGACCCGTCGCTGGGGCCCGCGAGCCATAGACGTCGACATCCTGCTATTCGGCGACGAGCGCATCTCCGAGCTGGACCTTGAGGTTCCCCATCCGGGGATACCGCAGCGGCCGTTTGTTCTCGAATCGCTGCGCGAGCTGGGTATTACACCGCCCTAGCCGGGTCGCGCGTTGGTGTTTGGAAATGGAAGGCTGGGTGACGGCCGGAGTAAATCCGGCCTTGAGCTCCACTTAAACTGCCCGCGTCTAGAGCCGCGTGGTTAGCCGGGGCGCGCGTTGGTGAAGCGGTAGCCGATGCCCGGCACGGCGAGGATGTAGTAGGGCCTCGAGGGCTGGGTTTCGACCTTCCGTCTCAGGTTCCGGATGTGGACGTCGATGACGCGCGTCTCGATGGGGTACTCGTAGCCCCAGATCGAGTTCAGGATCTTCTCTCGGCTGAGGACCTTACCCGCGTTGCTGGCGAGGAAGTTCAGCAGGTCGAACTCGGTGTGGGTCAGCTCCACTTCCTTGCCGGACTTGTAGATGCGGCGCTCGTTGACGTCGATGAGCAGGTCGCGGAACTCGAGCCGGGTCCGCGTCGCCTCAACCGACTCGAGGCGAGTCCGGCGCAGGTGTGCGGCCATTCGAGCCACCAGCTCCCTGATGCGTAGGGGCTTGGTGACGTAATCGTCGGCACCGATCTCGAGAGCGACGACGACGTCTATCTCGTCTGAACGGGTGCTCATCATGATCACCGGCACCGAAGCGTCAACCTTGCGGAGCTCGCGGCAAAAGTCGAAGCCCGAGCCGTCTGGAAGAGCGACTTCGAGCAGCACCAGGCTCGGGTGCCCGGTTCCAAGCTCGCGCAGCCCGTCGGCGCCGCTCTCGGCCTCCAGCACCTGGTAGCCGTCCTGGGCGCATGCGGTCCTGACCTCGCGACGGCTGTTCGCGTCGGAGTCGACGATGAGGACCTTGCGGGTGGATTCGGTGGCGCTGATCACGCCAACATACTAACTGAATTGAAGGATTGTTAGGAGATGTTGCGTTTCAAGCCCCGAACGCCACGCCTCGCCCTGCTTTCGAGATCGAGCAGCCGCGACCCAGTGGATGACAGGACGAGCTCCCAGGCGCCGGCGTACGCCACCTCCTCGCCGCCGAACTCGGCCTTGAAGAAGCCGAGGCCGTGCCATGGATGTTTCGGTCCTGCGCCTGGCGGAGGCACGCCCCACAGGTCGTAGTCCCGGAGACCGGCTTCGGCGGCGGATCGAATGCCCGACCACCACGCCAGGTCGTTCGCCATGAGCTCAGGGTGTGCCCCGCTCCTCCCGGCGAACAGGTGGTAGGCGCGTCCGGCGTGCCTGGCGACGAGGACGGCTGACAGGGCCTCGTGAGTCTCGGGGTGGTAGCCGACGTAGGTGCGGCACCACGGCAGCAGCTCGAGAAGGAGCTCGTAGTAGCGCTGGGTCGGCAGGTTTATCGATGCCCTTCGCTCGACGGCTGCCGACTGGCGGCCAAGCTCCGCCGCGTCCTTGCCCTCTTCGACGACGACTCCCCGCCTCAGGCCGGCCCGAATGTTGTAGCGCCTGCCTTGCTTGAAGGAGGCGAGCATCTCGTCCGGCGGGCGCATGGTGAGGATCCGCGTGTGCTCAGGCTGGGTCGGCGCAATCTTGGCAAAACCACGTTCGGCGAGAACCGCGCCGAACTCAGGCGGGGCCTCGGGCTCGAGCCGAAGCTTGGCGATCTTCGCCGCACGGGCCCAATCGACGAGTGAGTCGATCGAGCCGGCGGAGACAGGGACAGGTCCGCGCGGAACGTACGCCTCGCGCACCGGACCGACGCCGCGCAGTTGAACGCTCGCCATCGCGCCGCCCGCAAGCTTTACACGCTCCACGGTCCAGCCGGCGTGCGATTGCACCTCGCCCCAGCCCCATGTCTGGAGCAGAGGTGACGGCGAGGCCTGCTCTTCGAGGTCGCGGTCCCAGCTCGCTGCGCCCGCGCTCATCCGATCTCCAGGCCCCCTAAGGTGCCTACCTCGAGGTGCCCTATGTCGTTGACGCCGCTGACGACAAGCCTGCCGTTGCGCTTCTCGATCACCGACATGGAGGTGTTCTGGATCCTGAACGGGAAGATGCCGCGGCCGGGCCGGCCCACCACGTGATGAAGCGCAATCTGGATGACGCCCCCATGCGTCACCGCCAGCACGTCGCCCTGCTGGTGGCTGTCAAACAGCGAATCGAGGGCAACCTTCACCCTCGCTTCGAACGGCGCGGAGCCTTCGCCGCCCGGGACGAGGTCCCAGTCTGGCTCCTCCGTCCAGCCTGCCCATGCCTTCGGATACCGGACCGCGAGCTCTTCAGCGAGCAGGCCCTCCCATTCGCCGAGGTAGATCTCCCGAAGTCCTGCCATCGGAGTGGGCTCAATCCCGACAGCCTCGCCGATAACCCTCGATGTCTCGAGCGCCCGCTTCAGGTCGCTCGAGTAAAAGCCGCTGAACTTGCGTCCGGCCAGGCGGCGACCGAGCCGCGCAGCCTGGCGGCGCCCCTCGTCTGAAAGCGGGGGATCGAGCTGGCCCTGGATGCGGTGCTCATGGTTCCACGTCGACTGGCCGTGGCGAACGAGCAGCAAGCGTGCTGAAGTTGGCTGGGGTGGGTTCGCAACGGCTTCGCCGGCCTCGGGCTGCTCTGGGCGCGCGGATCTGATACCGATATCTATACTAACTTTCTCGTAATCCCACGATCGGAGAGCTGGGCCGATCTCAGGAGATGACGCTTGCAGTCACACGGCTCGTTGGCCGAAACGCCTCTTCGCTCGCTGCTGGAAGCCGCTCAAGGCGAGCGGTCCACCGGTACGCTTACGCTCAGGAATGGTTCAGGCGAACCGACTTCGCTGTACTTCCTGTTCGGCCACCTTTTCCACGCCCAGGGAGACGGTTTGGCCGGTGACGACGCGGTCGTCCGCGCACTCACCTGGAGCAAGGGCGAGTTCGAGTTCGACGCGAAGGCTAAGCTACCCGCCGATGAGACAGTCAAGGCCGGCATCCCCGAGCTGGTCCACGCAGCCGAGGCCGCGCCGAAGCACGGCGATACCGAACCCCCCAAGGTCGAGAAGGCCGAAGCGCGAGGGGAGCGCCGAGACAATCCTGAACCGGAGAGAAAGGTGGAAGCACCCCAGCCAAGACGCGGCGTGAAGCACCGACCGCAGCCCAAGCACGGCCGTGAGCCGATACCTGTACCTGCCGGGCAGGTCATCTACGACTCGCTCAAGACGTCGTTCGTCGATTTCCCGCGCCTGATCACCACGCTCGAGAAGGAGGGGTACACCGGTTACGTGCGCCTGCTCACCGACGACGCGACAGGATTGATCCTTTTTCGCGAGGGCTCGGCGCTCGAGTGCATGTACGACGGGGCTGCCGAACCAGGCGGCCTGATGCTCGGCAAGACCGCGCTGCACCAGTTCAATGAGGACGTCACCACAGGACACGGAGTCCTCGACGTGGTAGGCCTGTCGCCTGAGCTCATCGATGGCCTCTACGAGCTCACCGTCTCGAAGCCGATGTACACCGAGCTTTACGCGGCCTGGGTCGACATGAAGGCGCTTCTCAAGTTCCTAAGCGATCGCAAGCTGAGCGGCAGCGTGATGATTCGAGCCGCTTCAGGCACCGGCGTGATCATCCTTTCCGACGGCGAGCTCGCGGGCGCCTACACCAGCGAGTCGCGCGACATCTCTGACAAGCCCGACCGCGCGCTGGCCCTCTGCGACGACCCCAACGCGATGATCGAGGTCAAGTCTGCTGACGCGACCAAGCACCCGCCGCTCGACGTCGACGAGGTGGTGGCTGCACAGCGCGGCCCCCGCAACACCGGGCAGGTCGCTGCCGTGAGCAACCCGCAGCCGGTGGAGCCTGTCACGAGCCCGATGCCTGTCATCGCCGAGCCGGTCGCGCCGCCACCGCCCACCGCGGTCTATCCCACATACAACCCCCCCGCAACCACACATCCGACTCCCCCTTCGCAGCCTGCGATGCCGGTTGCACCGACGACACCGCCGCCGTCCTCTGGCGGGCCGCAGCGCGACTGGTCGCCAATCGTGTCCGAGCTGCAGGCGATGGCCGAGGATGCTCTCGGCAACCGCGCTCGCAAGGTGAAGGACATCCTGGGCGCCGCCGACCCATCGGAGTCTGGCATTGAGGGCGCCATCGACCAGATCCCCAGCATCTCGCTCCTGTTCGTGGACTCGTCCCGCCTCGAGCAGCTGGCTCACGAGATGAGGGCACGCCTCAAGTCGCACCTCTAGTAGCGACGGGGACCGAGGTCCCCCCGCCGGTAAGGTGACCTGGTGAAGCTGGGCTCGGCCGCGATTGCGCTCCTCGTGCTTATGTCGATCACTGCGTGCGGTGGAAACCCGCCGCAGATCGTCGATTACTCGCCCGAGCGGGGAGCCAAAGACGTTTCGACAGCGCTTCCAATCCGCCTCACCTTCGATCACGACGTGGACATGCAGTCGGTCGAGAGCAGGCTGCACCTGGTCCCCACGACCGCGGGCAGGCCTGTGTGGATCAATCCCAGGCAGCTCGATTACGAGCACCCAACGCTGGCACCCAACACGACATACCAGGTGGTGCTCGAAGCCGGGTACAAGGATCCGGAGGGCAACACCGCCCTGCTGCGACACCACTGGTCTTTCGTCACCGAAGGACCGCCCACGCTGGCCGGCTCGGCTCCTGGAAACGGCGAGGCGGGCGTGGACCCAGCCGCGTACCTCCTCCTCAACTTCTCTCGCGACATGGCAGGAGCGAGCCTCAGCAGCTCGATCACTATCGCGCCGTCAGCGCCTTTCAGCGTTCGCCTCGACCCTGCTGATGGGCGCCGCGCGATCATCGCCCCCGCGGCGCTGCTCCAATCAGGCACCACGTACACGATCGCCATCACCAACGGGGCGTCAGACGCCGATGGCAATCAGCTCGCGAGCAGCGCAAGCATCACATTCACCACAGGAGCCGTTCGCCAGCTGCGGCACTGGATCGCCTTCACGACGGCGGCCGCCGACGGCGCCTCCGGTGCGCTGTGGATAGTCAACGAGTCTGGCTTTCCCCGCAGGCTGTTCAACGGCGAGCCGGTGAGCTCGTTCAGCTGGTCGCCCGAAGGCGACAGGTTGCTGGTCCAGGGCGTCGATGGTTCATGGTCCGCTCTCACCCCCGGTGCGGACCCGACGCCGTTGGGATTCAAGGCTCCTTGGGCTGCCGCGCTCGCATCGGGCCTGGGCTACGCGTACATCGACGATGCGGGCGCGCTCCATCGCAGGTCGCCGGGTGGCGCCGACAGCGTGATCGCCGACGCGGTCAGCGTGGCAGCTGTCGCTCCAGGCGGAGGCCGCGTGGCCTTCGTCGAGGTGCGCTCGCAATCACAGGTGATCTGGGGCTACGACGTTGGCCTTCAGGCTCGCTATCAGCTGGCGGTCGAGAACGCCCATGTCAGCGCCATCAGCTGGTCCCCGGCCGGTAACCGAATCGCCTACCTTCGCCTGGATGTCGGAACCACAAGCGTGAGGGTTCGCAATCTGACGGGTGTGGGAGCAACCACTACAGTCGCAAGTGGCGCAGGAATCGGTGCGCCGGCGTGGCTACCCGACTCGGTCCATCTCGTCTTCGCGGCGGATGTCCACACGTCGACTGGCGCGCTCCGAAAAGCGTTCGTGGTCAGCGCCATCGCCCCACCTGCCACGCTCACCCCCCCTCTTGGATTGCCTGCAGACCCGAGTATCCGTGTCGAGAATCCAACCCCGTCACCCGACGGCCATCAGTTCGCATTTCTCAACGACAACCAGGTTTGGTTGATGAACGGCGACGGGACGAGGCCGACTCCGCTGACTGCATACGACCCTGACTCGTTCCCCTATTCGTGCCGCACGCCGGCCTGGACGCGCGCCTGACCGCTCTCGATCACGTTCTCGAACAGCTCTTCGAGCCGGTCAGCAGTTCGAGTCCACGAGAATCGCTGCGCGAGCAGGCGGCCCCTGCGACCCATCTGCTGCGCGAGCTCGGGGTCCGCGAGCAGCCGCCCGATCCGCTCTGCGTAGATCGCGGGATCGTGGTCGTCGATGAGGTAGCCGCTGACCTCATCGCGCACCACGGAGCGCAAACCGGATACGCCTGAAGCGACGACCGGGCGACCGCATGCCTGCGCCTCGAGCGCAACCAATCCGAACGATTCGCTGTACGAGGGCATGACAACCGCGTCGGCGGCGTCGTAGAAGTAGGGCAGCTCGTGATGTGCGACCGAGCCGAGGAAGTCGACGCGATCGCGTACCCCCAGGGAGGTCGCGACTGCCTTCAACCGCTCCTTCTCGCTCTCCTCGCCATCGCGGACGTCCTCGCCAAGCACGATGAGGCGAAGGCCCTCGTGAGCGCGATCACTGAGAAGGGCGAGAGCCCGGATGGCGATGTCGACTCCCTTCAGACGCTCAAGCCTGCCGACGAACAGGAGCAGCGGTCCTCGGTCATAGCCGATTTTGCGCCGAGCCTCGGCGCGGTCGAGCGGCTGGAAGGTGTTCAGGTCGATGCCAGGCGCCACGACGTAAACGTGCGCGGGGTCCGCCTTGTATGACCGGGCCAGGTCGTCGGCCTCATCGGTGGTGGAAGCGATCAGGAGGTCCGCCTGCTGGGCTACCTCGCCTTCGATGCGGATTCGCAGGGCGGGCTCGGCTCGAGCGCCACTGGCGAGGGTGCGATTCTTGACGAGGCCGAGGGTGTGCGCGATGTGCGCCCAACCCGCTCCAGTCCCCGGCCGCAGCAAGCAGGCCACCTCGCCAGACAGCCAGTAGTGCGAGTAGAGGAGGTCGTACTGGATCTGCTCGCTCTCCGCAAACGATCGGATCGCTGCAGCAAAGGCGGGCACCTCGTTGTAGAGCGAGTATTTGTCAAGGCTGCGGCCCGCCGGCAGATAGATGACCCGTGAGAGGGGGGCCAGCGACTCGATGGCGGGGTCCTCCGGGGACTGCCTACGGGTGAAGATGTCGGTGGCGATGCCCCGCTCGCTGAATGCGGTGCAGACCTCGCGGACGTAGACATTGAGGCCGCCGTCTCCGTTCTGGCCCAGCGACGCGGTTGGTGAAGTGTGCATGGAGATGACCGCAATCCGCCGCCGGGCAGATCCGCGGTCAGAGTTCAATGAGGTCGCCTCAGCCACGGTAAGCCGATCTCGCGTCTAGCCAGCGCCTCGATACGCAGCAGAAAGCCGAACGGGAGACCGGTGAGCATGACGCCATATCACCTATAAAACCTACCGGCTTCCCTGCTATTCCCGCTTGAGCGCCAAAATAAGGGCAGGCTATGATTTGGCGCGCCATGTGGCTCAACAAGGGCTTCAAGCTGTCAGCGCTGCTGGGCGTCGCCGTCCCGCTCCTGGTGGGGCTCACCGCCATGAGCACGATGGCCGCAAGCTCACCCTCTCCAGGGGGTAGCCCTGCCCCCTTGCCGGGTGACCCTGCCAAAGGCGCTGCCCTCTACGGCGCGAACTGCGCAACCTGTCATGGGTCTGCCCTTGGCGGGGGCATCGGCCCATCCCTCAACCCCATCGAGAAGCTGCCCAAGATTTCAGACCCCCTTGATCCTGCGTTTCTCATTGACATCATCAGCAACGGGCGCACATCACAGGCGGGCGATCCAAGGTCAACCAACATGCCGGCGAAGGGCGGCAACGCCAATCTGACCGACCAGGACGTCAAGGACCTCGCCGCCTACATCATCGACCAGAACAAGAGGGGCGAGCCCCCGCTGTCGGCTAACGAGCTTGCCAAGCGCACGATGCTCTGGGTCGGCATCGGCATCGCCGGAATGGTATTCATCACCCTCCTCCTCTCGCAGTACAACATGCGTTGGATCGCGCGACGGGCGGCCGCGCGACGGAAGTAGGCGCCCTACCGGCGGACGCTGGTCCCCTCCAGGCACCGCCTCCGGTCCCCACGCCGGTCGGCGGCGCTCCGAGAGTCCTGATTCTTTTCAGCGACACCGGTGGCGGCCACCGAGCGGCCGCGCGCGCGCTGACAGATGCGCTGAAGCTGTTCGACCCCACCTGCGTGGTGACTGTGGCTGACCCCCTCATGGCCCAGGGCCCGGCCACCGTGCGCCGGCTGGCCTCGCTGTATTCGCCGATGATCCAGCGCTCTCGAGTCGCGTGGGGCGCCGTCTACCACTCGAGCAACACCAAGCCGACCTTCGCCGCCATACGCGCGGTTTTCGGGCGTGGGGTCCGCAAGGTCACCGTGGAGCTGATCAAGAAACACGACCCCGACGTCTTACTGTCGGTGCATCCATTGCTCAACCACATGACCTACCAGGCGATCCAGAAGAGTGGGCGCCCTCGGGCGCTCATGACGGTGATCACCGACCTGGTGGACTTTCACCGCGGCTGGACGTTCAGCCAGGCCGACCTGGTCATCGCGCCGACCGAGCAGGCGCGCCGGGTCGCGATCCGCAGAAGAGTCCCGCCTGACCGCATCAAGCTCCTCGGCCTGCCTGTCGACCTGCGGTTCCGGCCGCCCGCCCCGGGTGAAAAACAGGCAATGCGCCGCCGCTTCGGCCTGGACGAGTCGCGGTTCACGATCCTCGTCATGGGTGGCGCGGCCGGCGCCGGCAGCATGTTGAAGCAGGTGAGCATGCTGGCCTGGGAGCGCCAGCAATGGCAGGTGGTTGCAGTCTGCGGTCGAAACGAAAAGCTGCGCGGTCGGCTCGCTCGACTGCACTTCGCCACGCCGACGCTGGTGCTGGGTTTCGTCGATTACATGCCTGAGCTGATGCGGGCGTGCGACGTCACAGTCACCAAGGCAGGGCCTGGCGCGATCGCCGAGGCGCTGGCCACTGGGCTGCCCCTGATCATCACCGGCTTTCTGCCCGGCCAGGAATCTCCTAACGTGGACTACGTCGTCAGATCAGGGGTCGGCAAGTTCTCGCCGAAGGCGGACGACCTGTTGGAAGAGATCCGAGTCCTCGCCGAGGGCGGTCCGACCTGGCGAGAGATGTCGCGCAAAGCTGCGGAGCTCGCGCACCCCTACGCGTCATCCGACATCGCGCGCGAGTGCCTGCTGCTTGCGGACCGTTACAGGGCGTCGGCGCAGGCGAGCCGGTAAGGGCACAGGCGGCAGCGCCGCCGCTCAGGCCGCGCCTCGAACTTCCCTGCCTTCACTCCCTCGGCGACCTCAGCACCCTGCTTCTGCGCTTCGATCACCAGCGCTTCTGGCCGCTCCAGCGTGAGCGTCTCTCCTGATGCCAGGTACACCACCTCCAGAGCTATCTGAGGGGGGACGTCCACCCTTGAGGCGGCGGGCCTGGCGGAGCCAGATCCCGCCGCACCCCCCTGAGGTTCCAGATGAAGGGCCGTGGCAGCGCCCGTGGCGTACAGCGCCACCTGCAGGTCGCGGCGGCTGCGGGACACAGGCCTTCCACTCTTGTAATCCAGGATCCGCCAGCCGTCATCAGCCCTGTCGACCCTGTCGATCACACCGCGCAAGGTCCAGCCATCGAGGCTGGTTGAGAACGACTGCTCGAGGTACTCCGGCAGTGGGTCGAAACCTCCGTGCTTGCGGTAGGCCTCGAGCTGCACAGCCCCATTGCGCTTGAACGTCGCCGCTCGCCTTTGATCAGGGAAGGCGGTGGCGTTCCAGACCGTTTCGTGCAGTGAGCTCAGGAGCGCGGCGGTCACTCTCTTTCCGCTCTGCCGCGCCTCGCCCGCCCGGCGCAGCACCTCGTGGAGGATGACTCCATGCGCCGCCTCGGCGCTCTGGACCGCAGGCAGCCTCTGCTCGTACCTGTACCAGTACTGCCTGGGACACTCGCGATACGCGGCAATCGCAGAGTAGGAAAGGACGACATCGCCCTCTCTCCTTCGGGAGGGGGAGGGGGGTGCGCCGGGAACTGGCTCCGCCAGGCCCGGCGCCCCGAGGGGGGAGCCCCCCCTAAAACGAGAGGGCTGGGGAGCACTCAATAGGGCTTCATCCTTAACGCCGCTTTGCGCGAAGGCGAGTGAGCTGGCAGCCACCTCCCGTTCGCAGACCGTCCGCGGCCCCGCGCTCTTCACCTCGGCGAGAAAGCGTGAATCCCTCCATCGCCTGCCGCCGTCATAGTGCGAGGCCCTCGTGAGGTACAGGCGCTGGCGCGCGCGCGTCATAGCGACGTACAGGAGGCGGCGCTCCTCCGCAAGGACGTCCTCGCGTCCACGCACGAGCGGCTCCAGGACAGTAGGGGGCAGCTCGAAACGAGGCGAACGCCCTGAGGTCGGCAAGCGGCCCTCTACCAGCCCGGGCACGAAAACCGCATCGAACTCCAGGCCCTTGGCCTGGTGGATGGTCATCACCTGGATCGCATCCACGAGCCCTTCCACTGTCGCGGGCTCCTCGTCCTCGCCCGACAGCAGCACGAGGTCGAGATGACGCATGTAAGCCTCCAGCGATCGGTCGGAAGCGGTCTCGCAGAACTCCGCGATGATCTCCGCAAAACGGCTGACGTTGGCAGTCGCCCGCGCGGCCTCGCTCGCCTCCATACCGCTCGCGAGCTCATCCAGGTACCGGCTCTTCTCCATGAGCTCGAAGAACAGATCGCGGACGTCCAGGGTGCTTGCCAGCTTCGAAAAAGTCCGGAGGAGAGCGGCGATTCCGGACGCCGGCGCCCACTGTTCTAGCGCATCGAGGGCCGGCACGCCCGCGCGGTCGCGCAGCCTCGTGAGCGCCGCAGCGGGGTCGAGGCCGCATGGCGGACGCGTCAACACCCTTGCCAGCGCCACCACATCGCTCGGGTCGCGCACCGCTCGCAGCAGCGCGATCACGTCCCTGACCTCGGGCCTGTCGTGAAAGCCATGGCCCCCGATGACGACGTGCGGAAGCCGGCGTGCGGCCAGAGCCGTGGCGATGGGACGTGCGATTGCATTCGTCCTGCACAGCACCGCGATGTTGCGCAGCGGCATTCCCCCAACGGCTAGGCGCTCGGCCTCGGCTGCAATCGCGCTGGCTTCAGTCACTCCGTCAGGGCACAGCCACAGCTCAACCTTTTCGCCTGCCCGATTTGAGCGGAGCTGCTTGGCAAGGCGCTCGGGATTGTTCCCGATGAGGGCGGCGGCGGCAGCGACGATGCGGCGCGAGCTCCTGTGGTTGCGACCGAGCGTGACGGTCAGCGCATCGGGAAAGCTGCTCTTGAACCTGTCGAGGCTTGCGCGTGAGGCTCCCCTGAAGCGGTAGATGCTCTGGTCGTCGTCGCCGACGATGAAAGGTTCGCCGCCCTGAGCGATCAGCTCGACGAGGCGCTCCTGCGCGAGGTTCAGGTCCTGGTACTCGTCGACAAGCACGTGGGGATACCTTGTGCTGTAGGACCGGAGCAGGCCGGGCTGCTCCTCGAGCATCCTCACCGCCAGCGTCAAGAGGTCCTCGAAATCGAGCAGCCTCTGCTGGCGGCACGCGCGCTCGTATGCCCTGAAGAGACGTACGCAAGCCTGCATGAGCTCGGCGCGCTCCTTGTCTTCGGTCGAAACGGCCCAGGCGGAAAGCCGCTTGAGCGGCACGAGCTCCTGCTTCAGACGCTCCAGCATCTGGAGCGCAGGGGACACCAGGTCGTCAGGACGTTCGTCACCGGTTAGCGCCTGATCACCGAGCTGCCACATCAGCTCGCGGGCGAGGATCCACCGATCGGCGCCTGCAAGAATCCTGAAACCGGTGGGGACTCCTACCAGCCGGCCATCGGACCGCAGCCAACCGAGCGCGATGGAGTGAAAGGTCCCCACCGCGGGCGCCGGCTCACCGATCAGGTCTTCGATGCGCTGGCGCATCTCCGCGGCGGCCCGGTCCGTGAACGTCATTACGAGTATCGAACTCGGCGACGCCCCCGCTGCGACGAGCCTGCGAAAGCGTTCGGCGATCACCGCGGTCTTGCCGGTGCCCGCGCCTGCCACCACGCGGATGGGGCCGTGTCCGATCGCTGATGCGCGCGCCTGCTCGACGCCCAGTCTTACAGTCAATCCGAGTACGTCGAACGTCCGATGCGGACCCGCAGGACGCGCACCTTGCGGCCGAGGTCTAGGCCGTTCAAGCGCGACACTATGGTCTCCGAATCGAGCCTCAGTTGATGCGCCAGCGCCGGGCTCGAGGTAGTCACCACCAGGGTGCCCGAATGGAGCTCGACTTCATCACACAATCTGGCAGGTTCCGGGCCGATCAGCGATCGAAACGCGGATGCGACCTGGGTCCCAAGCAGGCGCCCCCCACCGGGCTGGCGGCGCAACACCCGAGGGAGGATATTGCCCAGTTTATCCACAGGCTTCGATCTCACCGCCGGCCACGGTCCAGACTCTTGCGTTGGACATGATCTCGGGCGGAAACGGCCCCGCCTCGACCGATGTGATGATGACCTGGCCCCCCCCTGACACCTGGCGCAGGAGCGCCGCCCTCCGCTCGCCGTCGAGCTCGGAAAGGACGTCATCCAGCAAGAGCACCGGCCGCTCGCCGGTGCGCCTGGCCACCAGCGCGGCTTCGGCCAGCTTCAGGCTCACCACTGCGGTCCTCTGCTGACCCTGGGACCCATACGCTCGGGCGTCGCGCCCGTTGAGCAGCAGTCGGAGGTCGTCGCGGTGAGGTCCGATGCTGGTGGACCCGCGCCTGAGGTCCTCGGCGAGCGAGTTTTGCACAGCTCCGGCCATATCTGCAGGTGGGCCCAGGTACTCGATCTCGAGGCTCTCGCCAGATGCGATCTCAGCATGGCAGCGGGCCGCTTCTGGCCGCAATTCCCTGACCGCTCTTTCCCGCGCCGCCGAGACCTCTCCGCCGATACGGATTAACTCCTCGTTCCACGCTTCCAGGACATCGCCACCTGCTTCGCCCGCAGCCATTCGTTTGAGGAGGCTGTTCCTCTGCTCGAGGACCCTTTTCAGGCCGGCAAGAGAACGCGCATAACCGGGCTCGACCTGGACCAACATCTGGTTGAGAAAGCGCCTGCGCAGCTCGGGCCCCGCCTTGACGAGGCCGAGATCGTCGGGCCAGAAAAGCGTCACCCGAAAGTGTCCTGGCAGGTCGAACGCCCGCCTCCGAACGCCGTCGACGTCGATGACTCGATGCGCCCGCTCCGCTTCGATGTTGAGCGCGATCGACAGCTCGATCACCGCCCCGCCGGATTCAACCTCGGCCTCGATTCGGGTGGCCTGGGCGATCGGTCCGACCACTTCGTTATCGCGCCGGGCCCGAGGCGACGAGGAAAGAGCCAGCATCGCAACCGCCTCCAGCAGGTTGGTCTTGCCCTGGCCGTTGGGGCCGATGAACACGTTGACGCCGGGCCCCGGAGCGAGGTCTAGGTGGGCGTAATTTCGGTGGTTTCTAAGCTGGAGTCGCCGGAGCAGCACCCTCGCGAGCGGCTACGACATCGCCACCCGCACGGGCATGATCACGTACAAGTAGTGCTCCTTGCCCGGCGGTCGCAGCAGCCCAGGGCTGAGCGGGCCGTCGAAGAGCAGCTCCACCTCGTCTTCGGCGATCACGCCCAGCGCATCCAGGACGTAGCGGGCGTTGAACGCGATCTGGATGTCGGACCCTTCAACGTGGGCCGCCATCTCAGCTTTGCTGTCGCCGACCTCGTTGGTGGTCGCCGAAAGGACCAGCGCACCGGCCTGTGCCTTGACGCGGATGACGTTGGCGCTATCCCTGGCGAAGAGTGAAACCGCCCTGACGGTCTGGGTGAGCTCCGAGGTCGACACCCTGACCTTGGTCGAGCTCTTGCTGGGGATAACCTGTGCGTAGTTGGGATACTTCCCATCGATCAGCCTCGAGGTCAGCTCAGAGCTTCCGGCCTTGAAGAAGACCTGGTTTCGGGCTTTCGAGATGATCACCTCGACCTTGCCCGGCTCGCCTTTGAGCACCCTTGAAAGCTCAGCCAGCGCGCGGGCGGGCACGATGAGGCTTGCCTCCAGGTCGGAAGAGCCGGTGGCGGTGAGCTTGCGCACAGCGAGCCTGTGGCCGTCGGTCGCTGCCATCGTCATCGCTCCGCCCTGGATCTGCACCAACACGCCGGTCAGCACCGGTCTCGCCTCGTCGGTGGAAGCCGCCATCTGTGTCTGCTCCACCGCGCTGACGAGCTCGTCGAGAGCGACCTCCAGGCGGTCGCCTTCGTCAGGACGCGGTCCCGGCGGAAACTCCTCCGCCTCGATGCACTTGATGTGCGTGTCGAAGCGCGCACAGCGAAGGCTCAGCGATTGCGTCGAGCCGTCGAGCGTCATCTCGAGGTCCTGGTCCGGAAGGGTGCTGACAAAATCGGTAAGCAACCTGGCCGGCGCTGTCGTCCCGCCCTCCATCGACACCTCGGCCGGCACGAGCTTTCGGATTCCGATCTCGAGGTTGGTCGCGGTGAGGGCGAGCCCCTCCGAGGTGGTCTCGATGAGGATGTTGTTGAGGATCGGCAGGGTAGTCCGGCTGGAGATGGCCCGTGAAACGATCTGCAGCGCCTGGCTCAAGACGGATGGCCTGCATGTGACCTTCATCTGGGATGCAATCACTTTGGCATTCAAGACAGTTGTCCCCCGTTGTAAGAGTTTCTCTTAATTGAAATCATCAGTAGTCCATAACAGTAAGCGCTGTGCAGACTGTGGATGTCGAGATCATTTACAGATCGACTTGAGCCGGGGATAACGTCTGTGGAACCACCCGCGTACCGGCCGAGTCCTGTAGTCAAACTGGGGACGAATCCGGCCCGCACGATTGACTCGCTGCTTCTCCCTGCCCCTGGCGAACAAACTGTGGAAACAAACATCACTGGACGTACAGGCGCTCGCGGATTGCCTGCACCTCGTAGCGCAATCTCTCGTCCTCCTTGAGCTCGTTCGCGATCTTCTCGATGGAGTGGAGCGCCGTCGTGTGGTCGCGGCCACCGAACGCTTTGCCGATGGCTGGGAGTGAAGACGGTGTCTCCTCGCGGACCAGGAACATGGCGACCTGCCGCGGAAACACTATGTGCTTGTCGCGGCGCTTTCCCTTCATGTCATCGAGAGTGACGTTGTAGTAGTCGGCCACGAGAGCCTGGATGCGTTCGACGTTGATGGGCTTGCGAGTGCCGGCGGGGATGATGTCAGCGAGCAGCCGCGCTGCCTCGTCCTCGTCGACCTGGCGCTGGTGCACCGCGGCGAATGCCTGAACCCTGGTGAGCGCGCCTTCCAGCTCTCGGATGTTGCGCTGGACCTTGTGGGCGATGAAGCTCAGGACCTCCTCGGGGACGAGCGCGCTGTTGTCGCCGAGCTTGGAGTGCAGGATGGCAAGCCGTGTCTCGAAGTCTGGAGACTGGATGTCGGCGATCAAGCCCCACTCGAACCGCGACCTGAGCCTGTCCTCGAGCGTCGGGATCTCCTTTGGCGGCCTGTCCGAAGAGATCACGATCTGCTTGTTGATCTCGTGGAGGGCGTTGAACGTGTGGAAGAACTCCTCTTTGGTGCGGTCCTTGCCGGCGAGGAACTGGACGTCGTCGATGAGCAGCACGTCGACCGTTCGGTACTTGTGCCGGAACTCACCCATGCGCGCCGTGGCGATGGAGCTGATCACCTCGTTGGTGAACTGCTCCGACGTGAGGTAGACGACCCGCTTGCGCGGGAAGCGGTCGTGCACCTCATGGCCGATGGCATGCATCAGATGCGTCTTGCCAAGACCCACGCCTCCGTAGAGGAACAGCGGGTTGTAGCTGTCGCCAGGCGCCTCGGCGACAGCCTTGGCTGCGGCGTGGGCGAACTGAGAGTTGTGACCGACCACGAAAGAGGAGAACTTGAATCGAACGTTGAGCTCTGAGGGCGGTATCGGCGGAGCATCCGGAAAAGCTTCGACTTCTTTGTCGTGGCCGTTCTCATGGACTGGGCTCAAAGCCTCCATGTCAATAGTGGCCACGGCCGGACGGTGCCCTGTGGGTGAGATGACAAAGTCGATGTCGACGTCTGAGCCGGTAACGGCCTGCAGCGTTTCCTGGATGAGGCCGGAGAACCGATCCGCCAGCCAGTCCTTCGCGAGCTTGCTCGGCACGCCAATCCGGTAGGTGTTGTTGTCGGTGGAGAGCACGGAGGTGTTCTTCAACCACATGTCGTACGTCCGCTTCGCCAGCTGAAACCGCAGCTCCTCCTGCACCTGGGACCAGATCTGGTCCTGGTTCAACTCAAGCCTCCCTGCGTCTTGCCGACGGCCGGCCAAGAGGATCGAGGGCTGTGGAAGGAGGTGGTTGCGGCTGGGGAAGACAGGCGGCTCTGCTCTGCAAATGCTGTGGACAACTTGGGATCAACTCAATTCCATCCTTTTCCCGCGTCTCGCCCGCGAAGCCGGCCCGGCATCGCATCAGAAGCGACCGCAGGTTCAACCGAAGCCCCCTGACCTTGAGCTCCGCGTCACTTGGTGCCTGTGGAAAAGAACGGACCGGATTTCCACAGGTTGGCGGTGCCTACCCGTCCGAAATCCCCCATCCGGTCGATCCCGAAATATGGAAGCGGTACTATATGGTTACCGCGCACTCAACTATAACTATTGTTGAGACCGAATGGTGCGACTCGTACTGGACTCGAGGTGCTGCCCCTACCCGGGCTGCTTCCAGGCGAGGAGTGTAGCAAAGGCTTAACCTCTCCGCAAGGTAGTACGTCCCCTTATGAAGTTATAGTAGCGGTGTCACGATCGCCATCAGCGTGGTTCGATACACTACCGCGGTCACGTAAGTCTCGGCAACTGGGGGATCCGGCCATCAAGCGAACCTTTCAACCGAAGAAGCGGTACCGCCGTCGAGTGCACGGCTTCCTGCGCCGCATGAGCACCCGAGGCGGTGTCCGGGTGGTGCAGAACCGCCGTCGCAAGGGCCGGCTGCGGCTTAGCAGCTAACCCCGCCTCTTTCGTGAAGAGGCGGTACAGGCTCCGCCGGCAGGCCGAGTTCCAGCGTGTGACGGCCGCCAAGCGGGTTTACAGCGGGAGGGCGCTTGTCGCCTTCGCGGTGCCTAATGAGAGCGACCAGAACCATGTCGGCGTGACAGTCAGCCGCGCCCTCAAGAGCTCGGTCGAGCGCAACCGTGCCCGCCGCCGCGTGCGCGAGCTGGCTCGCGACATCTTGCTTGGGCCTGATTCGCCGCTGGCCAGCCTGGGAATACGATATGACGTGGTCCTGATCGCCCGGCCCGCGGCGCTGGAAGTATCATTCGCCGACCTGAGCGCGGAGACAGCGCAGGCTGCGCTCAGGCTCTCGAAGTTGAACCGATGACGAGGATCCTGCTCGTGTTGATTCGCGGCTACCAGATGTCTTTCTCAAAGGTCCTGCCACCCTCATGTCGCTACTTCCCCTCGTGCTCGCAGTACACCTATGAAGCAGTGGAGAAGTACGGCTGGCTCCGGGGCGGATGGATGGGAGCGGCGCGCATCGCGCGATGCCATCCTTTCGCCAAGGGCGGCTACGATCCTGTCCCCTGATCCCGCCACCAGCCTGTAACCGGAGAAAACGAACTGGGCGACATCCTCAAGTTTCTGGCGCCGATCCACGATTTGTGGGCGGCGATTTTCGTAGTCAACCTGGGGTGGGTGCTCAACTACATCTACGTCCATTTCCAGGCTGTGCCGACGCTCGCCACCATCGGGGCTTACGGCCTTGCCATCATCGCGCTGACCATCGGCATCAGGTTGATCCTGGCTCCGCTCCAGCAGTTCCAGCTGGTCACCCAGAGAAAGTCCATGCTCGAGCAACGCAAGCTGGCGCCACAGGTGTCCGAGCTCCGAAAGAAGTTCAAGAAGGATGCCCAGCGCCTCAACGCCGAGATGCAGAAGCTGTACGCCGAGCACGGCATCAATCCTTTCGCCGGACTTGTCGGCTGCCTCCCTCTAATCGTGCAGCTGCCGATCTTGACCGCGCTGTATTACGTGTTCACCGGCTTTGCGCACGGGGCGAAGATTCCAGCCCACTTCCTGTTCATCCCCAACCTCAACGACAACCCGAGCCATCACGCTTTGTTCACGCTGCCAGGCCTTGGCATTGGCATCCCTGTCGCGGCCTATCTACTCTTCCCGCTCCTGGCCGCGGCGACCACCTTCGTGCAGACCAAGATGCTGCAGGTGCCGCCCGCTCCGAACCCCACCGAGCAGGAGCTCCAGACCCAGCAGATGCAAAAGATGATGGTGTGGATGTCGCCGCTGATGATCGGCTACTTCGCTCTCAACGTTCCGGCCGGGCTCGGACTCTACTGGTTCATCGGGAACTGCGTCGGTATCATTCAGCAGAGCTTTGTAGTCGGCTGGGGAAACCTGTTGCCGGGAAGATCGGCGCCAAGCGCGGCCGCGGCGGCTACGAAAGGCGGCAGTGGTGGGGGACAGAAGGGCGGGCCCGACAGTGGGGGCAAGAGCGGACCTCCAGCCGGCCCCAAGAGCGGGCCCGGCAACGGGCCCAAGAACGGACCGGGAAACGGGCCCCAGAACGGGCCTCAGAACGGGCCCCGCAACGGGCGCAACCGAGGGAAACGAAAGAGATGAGGTCGGTGTCATGAAGTCAGCAGAGGGCCGCGGTCGTACGCTCGACGAGGCAGTGGATGCGGCGTTGATCGAGCTTGGCGAAACCCGTCGAAACGTCGACATCAAGGTGCTCAACGAGGGCGTGGAAGAGACGGTGGTCGAAGTCACCGTGATCGACCACGGGGCGGAATCCACAACAGGCGAAACCCCTGTCGACGGCAAGGGCGAGAAGGCGAGGAGCCTTGTCGACGGATTGCTGAAGCACATGGGGATACGCGCGGAGGTGACTGCTCGGCCAGGCAGCGATCCTCTGACGCTGGACATCAGCGGTCGAGACCTGGGCGCCCTCATCGGCTGGCGGGGAGAGACCCTACGCGCGCTGCAGTCGGTGACCAACGTAATGGTCGGCAAGCACCTCGCTGAGGGCGAGCGCATCATCGTTGACGTCGAGCGCTACAGGCAGCGGCGGGAGCACACAGTGCGTGAGATCGCACTGCGCGCTGCGCGTCAGGTGAAGATGACCGGCGATGCGATCACGCTCGACGCGATGCAAGCCTTCGAGCGCCGAGCGATCCACCTGGCGCTTGAAGGTGATCCTGAAGTGACGAGCTCCAGCATCGGCGAGGACCCCGAAAGGCGCGTCGTGGTCGGCCCCCGCAAGCCGGCGGCAGAGTAACGGCATATGCCGGGCCGGGCCGCGGCTGAGCGGATCCGGAAAGCGATAGCCCTGATCAACGCTGTCGAGGATGGCGCCGGCGACGAGGAGATCACGCCGACCGAGATCGCGGAGGCCATCCGTGATTGCCTCGAGCTCAAACAAGTGGACAGCGTGCCCAACGTGCGCCGCTATCTGGGCGAGGCGCTTGACGCCGTGTCGGACGGCATGCCCGCCGACTTCGTCGCGATGACGCTTTATGCGGCGCTTGGCGCCCTTCAGGAAGGCGGCGCAGCAGACTGACCGGCGGCTCATAACGAGCCCGCCAATATACTGGCCCTCCCATGGCGGTCCCCCAGAAAGTTCACGGCCTGCCGGGAGGCGCGAGGCTGGTGATGGCTTCGATGCCGGAGCGCTTGTCCGCGAGCCTTGTCTTCATGTTCGGCGGAGGCTCTCGGTTGGAGGACGACCGGCTGGCCGGCGTGTCGCATTTCATCGAGCACCTCTTTTTCAAAGGCACGCAAAGGCGACCAACGTCAAAGGAGATCGCTGACGACATCGAAGGGGTTGGCGGATTCATCAATGCCTCCACCGACAAGGAGCTGACCGCTTACTGGACGCGTGTGCCGGCCGAGCATCTGCAGCTTGGGCTTGATGTGCTGTCCGACATCGTGTCGAACTCGAAGCTCTCCCCAGACGACGTGGAGCGGGAAAGGATGGTGATCCTGGAAGAGCTGAAGATGTACCAGGATCAGCCCCAGGACTACGCTCTCAACCTGCTGGAAGAGGTCATCTGGCCGGGGCACCCGCTCGGACGCGACATCGCAGGGACTGAAGAGTCGGTGGCGCGGCTCACGCGTGACGACATCCTCGAGTACGCCGACGCCCATTACCGGCTGCCCAACCTCGTCATCGGGGCAGCTGGCGCGATGGACGAGGCTGAGACGCTCGCTGCGGTGAGCTCGCAGGTCAAGCTTCCGTCGGAGCCAAACGGCATGTCGATTCCGGAGGCCCCCGTGCCGTTGGTAGGGTCGCACCTCGCGCTGCGGAGGAAGCGCACCGAGCAGGCCCACATCTGTCTCGGCGTGCGGGCCCTCAGCTACGTGCACCCCGACAGGTACGCGCTCGACCTCCTCAACACTGTGCTTGGCGAGGGCATGAGCTCACGACTGTTCCTCAACATCAGGGAACGACTCGGCCTGGCGTACGACGTGCACAGCTTCACGCAGAAGCATCGCGACACGGGCCACCTTGGCGTCTACCTCGGAGTCGACCCAAAGAAAGCGGTCGAGGCGATTCGTGCTGTGATCGCTGAGATGCACGCGCTCTGCGAGCACGACTTGGCCGAAGAGGAGCTCCAGCGTGCCAAGGAGTTCACCAAGGGACGGTTGCGCCTGGACCTGGAGACCACGAACGGCGTCGCCTTCTGGCTTACCTACCAGGAGCTCCTGCTTGGCGAGATCAGAAGCATTGAAGACGAGCTGATCCTGGTGGATGCGGTGACGGTATCGGACATCCGGCGGGTTGCGAACTCGGTGCTGCTGGCGCCGCTCCAGCTTGCCGTCATCGGTCCCTTTACTCGGGAGCAGGCCTTCAGGACAGCGATCGAGTCCTAGCCGGCGGTGACGGTGCCGGTCTCCAGGATTGGAAGCTGCGCGTAGATGTTGCCGAAGTGATTCAACGGCCAGATTCGAAACCAGGCGCGGCCGTCTATATGGTCGCGAGGGATGAACCCGATCACGCGTGAATCCTGTGAACGGTTGCGGTTGTCGCCCATCACGAAATAGTCGTTTGGCGGAACCACCTCGCCATCGGGGCCGCCCCAGCTGCTCAGCGTGGTCCATGCCTCAGGCAGGTAAGGCTCATCGAGCTTATGTCCGTTGATGTAGACGATCCCGTCGGTGATGAGGATTCGTTCGCCAGGCAGAGCGATGATCCGCTTGATGAAATCCTTGGAGTTGTCGGCGGGCGGCCGCAGGATGATGATGTCGCCACGCTGCGGAGCGTGAAGGCGGTAGTCGATCTTGTTGGCGATCAGGTAGTCGTTGTCGTCGAGGGTTGCGAACATCGAGAGCCCTTCGACGTGCACAGCCTGGACGGCGAAGCTGATGCCGAAATAGAGGATGACCGCCAACACGATGACCTCGACCAGCTCGCGCAGTAGCGAACCGGCGGTTGAGGCGCGGTCAGGCATCAGTGCTGCGGTGTGAAGGCCATACGTATTACTAAACGAGCTTAGCGCACACCCGTTCCAGCTCTTCGCGGCTCGAGTACCTGATTTCCAACCTGCCCCGGTTCATGCTGCCGGTGAGCTTCGCCGGGAGACTCAATTTCGTCTCGATCTCTGAGGCAAGAGCGCGGAGGTCGGCGGATCCATCGGTTCGCGGCTTGCGCCTCGGCTTGTAGGTGCGCACCCAGTTCTCCGTCTGCCTGACTGACAGGCGGCGCGCGATAACCACTTTCAGGCCATGCTCCTGCGCGGGCTGCGACTCCAGCGCGATGAGAGCGCGGGCGTGTCCCGCGCTGATGACGCCGGCAGCGACTGACGATTGGATGGCGGCGCATCCATTCAGCAGGCGGAGTGATTGCGACACCGACACGCGGTGCTTGCCGATCTTCTGCGCAACCTCGTCGTGCGTCAAGCCGAAATCTTCGGTCAGGCGCCTGAAGCCGCCTGCCTCTTCGATCGGGTCGAGGTCGGCGCGCTGAAGGTTCTCGATGAGGCCGAGCACCAGCTGCGAGTCGTTGCCTGAGTCCGAGCGCACGACAGCAGGTACAGCGGTGATGCCGGCCAGGCGTGCAGCTCGCCAGCGCCGCTCGCCGGCGATCAGCTCGTAGCCGTCGGTGAGCCTGCGGACGAGCAGGGGCTGCAGCACGCCATGCCGGCGAATCGACTCGGCGAGCTCGCCCAGAGGCTCGGCGTCGAAGCGGGTGCGGACCTGTTGATGCGATGGGCGGATCTGGTCGACAGCGATCATCTGCGGCACCATCGCCTCACCCTCCCGAGACATCGGGATGAGGGCGTCCAGGCCGCGGCCCAATCCACGCATGCGTTGTTTCATTGTTCCAGGAGCTCCTTTGCAAGGGCGCGGTAGGCGGCCGCGCCACGGCACATGGGGTCGTACTGGATCACCGATTTGCCGTGGCTTGGCGCTTCGCTGATCCGGACGTTGCGAGGGATGAGCGTCTCGAGCACGTGGGCTGGATAGGTGCGACGCACCTCCCGGAGGACGTCCCACGAGAGGGTGGTGCGTGCGTCAAATTGCGTCATAACGATGCCGGCGATGCCCAATTTGGGGTTGAGCCGAGAGCGCACGAGCTGGTGCGTGTAAAGAAGGTGACGCAGGCCTTCGAGCGCGAAGTACTCGCACTGGGTGGGGATCAACATGCTGGTGGCCGCCGTGAGGGCGTTGAGGGTGAGGAGACCCAGCGATGGGGGGCAGTCGATGATGATGCACCCAACGCCTTCCGGGACTGACGAGAGCGCTTGGCGCAGTCGCGTCTCGCGAGAGCTGAGGGTTGCGAGCTCGATCTCACCCCCGGCCAGGTCGATATGCGAAGGGACGAGCTGCATCCCCGGCGCGCTCGTGGGCAGGGCGGCCTGCTCGATGGTGGCCTCGCCGGTGAGCAGGTGGTAAACGTTCACGCGGGCGCGCACAGGATCCAGTCCCAGGCCTGAAGTCGAGTTGGCCTGTGGATCGAGGTCGATCAGGAGCACCGAGTGGCCGACCTCCGCCAGCGCCGCACCCAGGTTGATGGCGGTGGTGGTCTTGCCCACTCCGCCTTTCTGGTTGACAACCGCGATGATCGGCGGTTCGGTGGTAGCCAATATCTTGGGGTCCATGGTCTGGAGTGATCCTATATCTGGTGCCACTGTGGCGATTCTAGTCCAGCTGTGCCAATTTGCCCAGCTACCCTTTAAGGCACTGCCAGCGGACGGCGGCGGTTTGACCAGACCGCGTAAGCCGACACAGCGATCAAGCCCACTTCGACCCCCGCCGCCACGCCGATCAGGCCGCCGGCGATCCCGATCGCAGCCAAAAGGTTGTACGTCACGTGACAGATCCCAGAGGTGGTCGTATTCGCGTACTTGCGGATCAGGCCGAGGCCAACCGCAACCACAAGGATCGACAGCGTGTCGAACGAGAGCCCGTACTGGGTGTGAATCGAGGTGAAAAGCGCCGCCGTGGCAATCAGCCCGATTCGAGGCTGAAGGGCGCCCCGAAAGAGGATCTCCTCACAAATGCCGGGCAGAAGCGCCAGGGCCGCGACTCCGAGCGGATCACCGAGGATCCCTGCGTACATATGCACCGTGGTGTTTTTCACCTGGCTGGCAACCTGCGGCGTGAAGACGTGGCTCAGATGGTCGACGCCCTGGATGAAGGCGAAGAAGGCGCCGGCCGCGGCGAGGGCTATCGCGACCTGCCGCCAGGTCGGTCTCGTCACACCCAGGCGCAAAGCCGCGCCCGCAAAGTTGCGGCGGATATAGAGTCCGACGCCGGCGAGAGCCAAAACCAGGAAGGGCACTTCGGAGGCGACGATGTCGGCGATCGCGACCGGGGGCGCTGCCTGGTCGACGGCCAGAGTGTCCGTGAAAGCGATGATCGACAACTGCGAACCGAAAAAGACCACTGCCAACACGAGCGCGTAGGCGTGAACCGGATTGTCTGGGTCGATCGGCAGGACGCGCGCGAGGCGTTCACGCACCGGCCTGGACGCAAGCGTGGCCGCGACCAGGCCGGTGGCCATGATGCCGGTGCCCAAAGCGACAGGTTGCGAACGTGGAAGTTGGACCAGGCCTCCAGCCAGGCTCAGCCCCGCCAGGAAGGTGGCGCCCGCCGTGATGCCGGCGAGAATCCATGTCGCGTGGCTCGCCCACGGCTTGCCCACCGCGACGTTGGCCATGTAGACCAATGAAAAGGGCGCCAGCAGAAAGAGGAGCGCGCCGGCTGCGTCGAGGAAGGTGCCGGCGGTCAGCCCGACTTGGAACCCGAGTGTGGCAGTGAAGGGGCGGCCGCAGGGCCTTCGGTGGGGGCTTTCGGCATCGGAACGATGTCCAGGATCGGGCGAATCAGATCGATTGGGATCGGGAAGACGATGGTGGTGTTCTTCTCGTAGCCGATCTCGACAAGGGTCTGCAGAAAGCGCAGTTGCAGCGCTCCTTGCTGGGACGAGATCACCTGGGCGGCGTTGGCGAGTGTCTGAGAAGCCTGGAACTCACCTTCGGCGTTGATGATCTTCGCTCGCTTTTCGCGCTCGGCCTCTGCCTGCTTGGCCATCGCCCGCTGCATGGTGCTGGGCAGCTCGACGTCTTTGATCTCGACCACCGCAACCTTGATTCCCCAGGGTTCCGTCTGCTCGTCGATGATCTTCTGCAGGTTCTGATTGATCTTCTCGCGGTTGCCCAGGAGGTCGTCAAGCGTGGCCTGGCCGAGGGCGGCGCGCAGGGTGGTCTGAGCGATCTGGGAGGTCGCGTTGATGTAGTTCAGGACCTGGGTGACTGCCTTTTGGGGGTCGATGACCTGGAAGTAGATGACAGCGTTGACCTTGGCGGTGACGTTGTCGTTGGTGATGATCTCCTGAGGCGGGACCTCGAGGGTGATCGTTCGCAAGTCCATCTTCACGAGCCTGTCGACCCCGAACGGGATGATGAAATTAAGTCCGGCGGTCTTCAACGCGATGAGGCGGCCGAGGCGGAAGACGACGCCGCGCTCGTACTCGTTGATGATCCGGATACTTGATATGGCGACGACCAGGGCCAGGAAGACGATCACGACGAAGAGGGCGACGATGCCAAAGTCCACTAGCTCTTCTCCTTGCTCGCCGCGGTCTCGCCTGCGACGACCTCCAACTGCAGGCCCTTCCGACCGATCACCTGGACCTCGCTTCCCACGGCGATAGGTCCACTCGAAGCGACGGCCCTCCACAGCGCTCCGCGGACAAAGACTAGCCCTTCTGGGGCGAGCTCCTCGCGCGCCTGGCCTCGTGCGCCGATGATGACCTCGGACCCGGCTGCGAGGGGGCGGCGGCGCGCCTCCCAAACCTTGCGGAGGAAAAACATGAAGAACCCAAAAGTCACGACAGCGGCGATGGCGACGGCGAATGGGTTGACTCCAAGGCCGACTGCGCCCGTGTTGACGAGAAAAGACATGCCGAGGATGAGGGCGAGGACCCCGCCGACGCTGAGTATCCCGTGAGTGTTCGCCTTCAGATCTGCGATGAACAGGATCAGGGCCAGCAGCATCATCAGAGCGGCCGCGATGTTCACCGGAAGATTGGCGAGGGAGACGATGGCCAGAATCGCCGCGATTCCGCCGACGACTCCCGGGAGGATCGCTCCCGGCGTCGACAGCTCGGTGATGATCCCGTAGCCGGCGAGGATGATCAGCAGGGCTGCGATGGTCGGGTCGATCAGCGCGTTGAGGAACACCTGCCAGAAGGGCATCGGCATGTCTTCGATTCGTGCGCCGGCAGTGTGCAGGACCAAAGCGCCGCCTGTTCGCGGTAGCGAGCGACCGTCGATGGTGCTCATGAGTGCGGCGGGGTCCGAAGCCTCGACATCGGCCACGTGCAACCTGACCGCCTCCTCGGCGTTGATGTTCACGCTGTTGCGTACCGCGTCCTCTGCCCAGTCTGCATTGCGACCGTGCAAGGTCGCCAGCGTGCGCACTCGCGTCACTGCGTCGTTCAGGACTTTGGCCCCAAGGTCGCCGGTGAGATTCTCGCCAGTGGCCTGGATGGGGTGCGCCGACCCGATGTTGGTGCCTGGCGCCATGGCCAGGATGTCGGCGGCCTGAGCGACGAAAAGGCCTGCCGACGCGGCACGGGCGCCGCTCGGATAGACGTACACGATGACCGGCACCTTCGAATTCAGAAGGCTCGTGACGATGTCGTCCATCGAGGTGGAGATGCCGCCTGGAGTGTTCATGACGACAAGGAGGGCATCGGCCCGATCAGCTTCGGCTCTGGAAACCGCATTGCTGATGTAGGCGGCAGTGATCGTGTTGATGTCGCCTGTCAGGTCGGCCTGCTCGACGTGCGGGGTGGCCGCCGAGGTTTGCAGCGGGATGAGCAAGGCGGCACCACAAGCCGCCAGTCCGAGCCGCAGCGCCTTGCCCGTGCGCACGCATCGAGTATGGCAATCGCGGGCCCGGTCTGCCGATGTAAAACGTGGAACATTCGCAACATCGGGAGGACAGGGGTGGCGTCGTAAAATTCAAACGATGGCAGCCCAGTTCCAACCCGACGAGACCAGCGGCCCAAATCCGCAGGGCTCTTTCGAAGAGGACGCCGCCGCTCTCCAGGACCTCGTCCGCTACGTCCAGCTGACGCGCCCACTGCAGCCTGGCGAGGAGCAGACGCTCCTCGAGCGCGCTGCGCTCGGCGACCGGCCCAGCGAGGACCGCCTGGTCGCCGGCCACCTCGCGATGGTCATTCGGCTGGCCGGCTCACGCGGAGACCAAGGACTCTCGGTCGCCGACCTGGTCCAAGAAGGATCCATTGGCCTGGTGGAGGCGGTGCGCGCATTCGCCGGCAGCGGCGCGCCGGACTTCGCAAGCTTCGCCGAGGCGCGGGTTGGCGCCCAGATGGATGCCGCCGTCGAGGCCGAGGCCGCCGCTGTGCGCGACGCTCACCTGCTGGTCAACGCAGCGACCGACTATGAACGGACGGAGATCCTCATGCGCCACGAGCTCGGCCGCCCGCCGACCGACCCCGAGCTGGCGGAAAAGCTCGAATGGAGCGTCGAGCGCACGCACTACGTCGCCCAGGTCGTGGCCGACGCTCGACGCGGGCACGACGAAGAGCTGCTCACCTTCATCGACCCCGAGGCGATTGAAATCGACGACGACGAAGACGACGAGCGCGCCGAATTTGGGGAGTAGCCCAACCAACCGCACAGCTCTTTACGACCGCCACGTCGCCCTCGGTGGGCGCATGGTCGACTTCGGCGGTTGGGAGCTGCCGCAGCAGTACACCTCGATCCGCGACGAGCACATCGCAGTCCGCAAAGTCGCCGGACTATTCGACATCTCGCACATGGGCCGCCTTTACGTCGATGGTGACGATGCCGAGGCGAGCCTGCAGAGACTTTTCACCAACGACATCGCCAGGCTCGGCCCTGGTCATGCGATGTACACCCAGATGTGCAAGGAGGACGGCGGCATCATCGACGACCTTGTCGTCTATAGAGAGGCCCGAGATCGGTTCCTTGTCGTTGTCAACGCCTCCAATCGCGAGAAGGATGTGGCGTGGATGCGCGAGCACCTGGGCCCCAAGGTGTCGATGATGGACCGCACGAAAGAGGTGAGCCTCATCGCATTCCAGGGTCCGCTGGCGGCCTCCCTTTTGCCCCCGCGGAGCAGCGACACTGACGACATCCCGTACTTCGGATTCCGCCCGGGTGAGATCGCGGGGATCAAAGTTTTGATGTCCCGCACCGGCTACACCGGCGAGGACGGCTTTGAGCTCTTCATCGATTCGGAGCATGTCGGCCTGGTCTGGGACGCCATCCTGGAATCTGGAAAGCCCGCCGGCGTCCTACCGGCCGGCCTCGGGGCTCGAGACGCCACCCGCCTCGAGGCCGCGCTCCGCCTTTACGGCAATGACATGGACGAAACCGTCAATCCGTATGAGGCCGGCCTTGGCTGGACCGTCAAACTCGAAAAGGGCGAGTTCATCGGGCGCAGCGCGCTTGTGAAGGTGCGCGAGGAGGGCCCGCGCCGCTCGTTGATCGGTCTCAAGACGGAACCCGGGAAAATCCCCCGGCACGGAGCTGCGGTGACAGGCGCCGACGGCCGATCCGGAATCGTCACCAGCGGCACCCACTCCTTCTTCCTCGGACACCCGATCGCCCTCGCGATGGTCGAAGTCCCATCATTTCGAGTTGGAGACAGGGTTGCGGTCGAGGTCCGTGGCCGGGAGGCGCCGGCCGAGGTCGTGAAACTGCCGTTTTATCGCGGCTCGGCGCGGACCGCTGCAGCACCGGCCAAGGCCTGAGCCACGTCCGCCGTCACCAAGAGAAGGGACGCCGTCAGCAAGAGAAGGGACGCTGTCAGCAAAAGGACGGGAGGGTCGCATGGCTGAACGCCGCTACACCAAGTCGCACGAATGGCTCACTGTCGCCGGCAAGGCCGTCACCGTCGGAATCTCAGACTTCGCACAGGCCCAGCTTGGCGACGTCGTGTTCCTGGAGCTTCCGGCTGTTGGCAGGAAGCTGACGGCTGGGGAAGCTTTCGGCGTCGTCGAATCAGTCAAAGCAGCAAGCGACCTTTATTCGCCGGTCGCGGGGCGCATCACTGAAGTCAACGAGAAGCTGGCGGCCCACCCCGAGCTGCTCAACTCCGACCCCTACGGCGAAGGCTGGATCCTGAAGCTGGAGCTTGCCGGCGAGCTTCCGTCAGACCTGCTCGACGAGGCGGCCTACAAGAAGGTCGCCGAGGCGTAGGTCCAAGCCGTGGCCTACCTGGTTCACTCCCCGGAAGATCGTGCCGCCATGCTGGCGGCCATCGGCGTCAAATCGATGGACGACCTCCTGGTAGACATTCCCCAATCACTTCGCATTCCCGACCTCGACCTGCCGGCAGGCCTTTCCGAGTTCGAAACCATGGCCCAGATCGCCTCGCTGGCCGCCCGGAACAGGATTTTCGCCGACAGGCTCACCTTCCAAGGCGGCGGCGTCTACAGGCGCTTCATCCCTGCCGCGGTCGCGGCGGTGACCTCGAAGCCTGAGTTCTACAGCGCCTACACGCCCTACCAGCCGGAGGCGAGCCAGGGCACCCTGCAGGCCATCTACGAGTTCCAGACCCTGATCGCAGAGCTCACAGCGCTGGATGTTGCGAACGCATCGATGTACGACGGGGCGACCGCGGTCGCCGAGGCCGCCATGATGGCGCATGTCCACACCGGTCGCAACGAGGTGGTCGTCGTTGGCTACCTCCACCCTGAATACATGGAGGTGCTGCGCGCCTACAGCGAGGGTCGCGGCATCAAGGTCCGGAAGGGGACAGAGCCGAATTCCAAAACCGCGGCAGTCATATTCCAGCAGCCCGACTTTCTCGGTCTCCTTGTTGACGCCGCCGGGCTTACCGAGACCGCGCACAAGGCGGGCGCCCTCGCGATCGCATGCGTCGATCCCATCAGTCTCGCGATCATCGCTCCACCTGGCGAATACGGCGCGGACGTCGCCGCGGGCGAAGGCCAGCAGCTCGGGCTCAGTCCAAGCTATGGCGGTCCTCACGTCGGCTTCATCGCCTGCCGCAAAGACCTGGTGCGCAGGCTGCCCGGCAGGCTGATCGGCAGCGCGCACGACGCGGAGGGACGCCGCGGCTTCGTTCTTACCTTGACGGCGCGCGAGCAACACATTCGCAGGGAGAGAGCGACTTCCAACATCTGCACCAACCACTCTCTCTGTGCCCTGGCGGCGAGCGTCTACATGACCTACATGGGGGCGGAGGGCATGCGGCAGGTGGCCGAGGTCGGGTTCAAGAGGGCCCACTCGCTGGCCGAGCGCCTTGCCGCTCTCCCCGGTTGGGAGATGGCATTCCCGGAGCGCCAATTCTTGAATGAGTTCCCGATGCGGGTGCCCAAGGGTCCGGCGGTCACGAGGAAGCTCGCACGCAAGGGAATCCTGGGCGGCCTGAACATGCACCGCTGGTTCCGCGAGCTCAAGGGCGTCCTGACCTTCACGTGCACCGAGGTCAACGACGCGAGAGCACTCGATGAGCTGGTCGAGGCGCTGGCTTCATGACAGAGCTGCTCAGCTTCGAAAAGAGCCGGCCCAACGCCGAGTCGCCCCGTCTGCCGGAAGCCGACGTCAAGGCGCCTGGGCCCGCGGATGTGCTGCCCCGTAAGCTGCTGCGAGCCCGGCCACCCGGCCTGCCTCGACTAAGCGAGCCCGAGATCATGCGCCACTACAGCCGGCTTGCCTCCCTCAACTATTCGATCAGCAAGCAGTTCTATCCGCTCGGCAGCTGCACGATGAAGTACAACCCCGTCGTCAACGAGGTCGCAGCGGCCCTGCCTGGCTTCACCGACCTCCACCCTTACCAGGACGAGGACTCGGTGCAGGGGGCGCTTTCCCTGATGTGGCGCCTGGAGCAGGCCTTGTGCGCGGTGGTCGGGGTCGATCGCGTGACGCTTCAGCCGGCGGCCGGCGCCCACGGCGAATGGACCGCCCTGAAGATGATCAAGGCCTACCACCAATCGCGAGGCGAAGCCCGGACCGAGGTCCTGGTCCCAGACTCGGCCCATGGCACCAACCCCGCCAGCGCAGCCCTTAGCGGATTCCACGTGGTCGAGGTCAAATCCGGTCCGGACGGCCGCATCAGCCTTGCGGACCTCGAGTCGAAGCTCTCGCCAAGGGTAGCCGCGCTGATGATGACGAACCCCAACACCTTGGGGTTGTTCGAGCGCGAGATACTGGATGTTGCGGAAATTGTGCATGCCACCGGAGCTATGCTCTATTACGACGGGGCCAACTTGAACGCCTTCATGGGTATCTGCCGGCCCGGTGACATGGGCTTTGACGCAGTGCACATGAACCTGCACAAGACCTTCACCACGCCGCACGGCGGTGGCGGCCCGGGCGCGGGTCCCGTAGGGGTCAAGGCGGACCTGGTGCCATTCCTGCCCACCCCGACCGTGGAGCGGTTGAACGGGCACCTGAAGCTCGACTTCAAACGACCGCAGTCGATTGGCCGGGTGCGCAGCTTCTACGGCAACTTCGGCATGCTCGTCCGCGCCTACACCTACATCGTCGCGATGGGCGGGGACGGCCTCACCCAGGCGTCACAGGACGCCGTCCTTTCCGCGAACTACCTCAGGCACGAGGTCGAAGGGCTCCTCGACATGCCGCACGAAGGGCCCTGCATGCACGAGTTCGTGGCGAGCGCTCACAACCTGGCTGCCGACGGCATCAAGGCCCTCGACGTGGCCAAAGGCCTCCTCGAGCGCGATTTCTACGCTCCCACCATCTACTTCCCATTGGTGGTGCCTGAAGCGATCATGGTCGAGCCCACCGAGACCGAGAGCAAGGCGACGCTCGACGCATTCGCCAACGCCATCAAGGAGATCGTGAAACAAGCGAAGGAGTCGCCTGACGAGCTCCACGCGGCGCCGCACGGACTCCCTGTCGGCAGGCTGGACGAGGTCGCCACTGCCCGCCAAATCAACGCCTATCTGCAGGGCCAGAGCGAGGACCCGATTTTGCGCTGGAAACCCGCGCCCTAGAGACCCCTGTTAAGGCCGTCCGGAGGCCTTTTTCGATCTCGAAATCCGGTAGAATTAGCATCCTGAAACTCTGCCCAGTTGTTCTCTACGAGTTCTCCAGGCTGGGAGGGCTGCAATAGCCGTGAGCGAGGCCCGAAATCTCCTCCCGGACCGTAAGCGCAGGCCCCAGCCTCTAGGCGCCGACGTGGCCTATACCGCCGAGCAGATCCAGGTCCTCGAAGGCCGGGAGCATGTGCGGCGGCGTCCGAGCATGTACATCGGCTCGACCACCACAACAGGGCTCCACCACCTGGTCTACGAGGTGGTGGACAACGCGGTCGACGAGGCTCTGGCCGGCTACGCCACCAGGATCATCGTCACCCTGTTCGCCGACGGCAGCGTCCAGGTCGACGACAACGGCCGCGGCATCCCAGTCGACATGCACAAGAAAGAGGGCCTGTCCGCCCTGGAGCTCGTGCTCACGCGCTTGAATGCGGGCGGGAAGTTCGGCGGCGGGGGCTACAAGGTGTCTTCTGGCTTGCACGGAGTCGGCGTCTCGGCGGTGAACTTCCTGAGCGAGAAGCTCCAGGTGTGGGTCCACCGCGGGGCCAAGGTCTATCACATGGAGTTCGAGCGCGGCGTGCCCAAGGGCTCGGTCAAGGTGGTCGGCAAGACCGACCACACAGGGACTGTGGTGCGATTCTGGCCCGACCCCCAGATCTTCCCCGACACGACGTTCGACCGCGAGGTCATCCAGCACCGCCTTCGCGAGATGGCGTACCTCAATAAGCGCCTGGAGATCGCGCTCGCGGACGAGAGCCTCGGCTTCACCAACACCTTCTACTTCGAGGGCGGCATCGTCTCCTTCGTGCGCGCTCTCAACCGCGACAAGTCGGTGATCAACCCGAACCCGTTCTACGTCGACCGCGAGGTCGAGGGCACGCAGGTCGAGATCGCCCTCCAGTACAACGACACGTTCGTCGAGAACGTCCTCGCCTTTGCCAACACGATCCACACGATCGAGGGCGGCAGCCACCTCACCGGCTTCCGCGCCGCGCTCACCAACGTCCTCAACCGCTACGCTCGAAAGGCGGGCATTCTCAAGGAGCAAGACCCCAACCTCACCGGGGAGGACGTGCGCGAGGGCCTCACCGCGGTGATCAGCGTCAAAGTCCTCGACCCGCAGTTCGAGGGTCAGACGAAGGGCAAGCTGGGCAACGCCGAGGTACAGGGCCACGTCTCCATCGCCTTGACGGAAGGCATGACGCAGTACCTCGAGGAGAATCCCGGCGACGGGCGCCGAATCGTCGAGAAGTCACTCACCGCCGCACGCGCTCGCGAAGCGGCACGAAAAGCCCGCGACCTTGTGCAGCGGAAGAGCCTGCTCGAATCGAGCACGCTCCCGGGCAAGCTCGCTGACTGCTCTGAGCGAGATCCCGCGCGCTGCGAGCTCTACATCGTCGAGGGTGATTCGGCAGGCGGCACCGCCAAGGGCGGCCGTGACCGCCGGACGCAGGCCATCCTGCCGTTGCGGGGCAAGATCCTGAACGTCGAGAAGGCGCGTCTTGACAAGGTGCTCACGTCAGACGAGATCCGCAACCTCATCACCGCGATGGGCGCCGGGGTGGGCGACAACTTCAACATCGAGAAGATGCGCTATCACCGGGTCATCACGATGACTGACGCCGATGTCGACGGCAGCCACATACGCACGCTTCTCCTGACCTTCTTCTTCCGCTACTTCCCGCAGGTAATCGAAAAGGGCTACCTGTACATGGCGCAGCCGCCGCTCTTCAAGGTCTTCAAGGGCAAGCAGGTGATCTGGGCCCACTCCGAAGGCGAACGCGACAAAGCGGTGCGGCAGCTCGGGAAGAACGCCGAGTCGGCGCGGATGAAAGGTCTCGGCGAGATGAATGCGGAAGAGCTGTGGCAGACGACAATGAACCCCGACACCCGCGTTTTGCTGCAGGTGAGGGTCGAGGACGTCGCCGCTGTCAATGACACGTTCGAGAAGTTGATGGGACCCGATGTGGAACCCCGCAAGAAGTTCATCCAGGCGCACGCCAAGAGCGTCCGCAACCTCGACATCTGAGTCCGTTTCCAAATGCAAATAGCTGTGGACGCCATGGGCGGCGATCACGCACCCGCACAGGTCCTAGAGGGCGCTTCGCAGGCGGCCGCCGAATACCGCATAGACGTTTCTGTGGTGGGCCTGCCCTCCGCGGTTCAGCCGCTGCTCGACCAACATCCATTGCTGCGGTTGGTCCCGTGCACTCAGGTCGTCGCGATGGACGACCACCCGGCGCAGGCGGTGCGGTCGAAGCCCGATTCTTCGATGAACGTTTGCGCTCGACTCTGCAAGGACGGCAAGGCTGATGGTTGGGTGTCGGCAGGGAACTCGGGAGCGATCATGGCGACCGCGCTCTTTATCCAGGGCCGCATCAGGGGAGTCGAAAGGCCGGCGCTCGGCTCCATCGTCCCTACGCAAACCGGCTACGCCTATTTCCTGGACGTCGGCGCAAACGTGGACTCCAAGCCCGAGTACTTGGTGCAGTTCGCTGCCATGGGCGCTGTCTACGCGCGCCAGATGCTCGGCCGCTCAAACCCTCGCGTCGGCCTGCTCAGCAACGGCGAGGAGGAGGGCAAGGGCGACGAGCTGGTGAGAGAGACCAGTCGCCGGCTCAAAGGTTCGATGCGCTGGTTCGTGGGCAACATTGAGCCGAAGGACCTATATGCGGCCAAGGCTGACGTCGTCGTGGCTGACGGTTTCGTCGGCAACATCGCCATCAAGATGGCCGAGGCGACCGCCGACTTCCTGTTCCGGAACCTTCGCGAAGAGATACCGAAAACCACGCGAGGCAAGATCGGCGGCCTGCTCATCAGGGGCGGCGTGCGAAAGCTGCGCGACCGGATCGACTGGCGGGAGTTTGGAGGCGCGCCGCTGCTCGGAATCGACGGTGTGGCTGTCGTCGCTCACGGGCGCTCCGACGCGCGAGCCATCAAGAACGCCATCAGGGTCGCGAAAGAGGCGGTGGAGAATCAGCTCGTCGGTAAGATTCGGGCGGAGGTGGGCAAGTGAAAACTAATGGTCGGACGCGTGTCGTGGTGACGGGCATGGGGACGGTCAACCCGCTCGGCAAGACCCTTGACGAGTACTGGGACGGCCTGATCGAGGGTCGCAGCGGTGCTCGCACCGTCGAAGGCAGCTACGCGACCGAGAAGCTGGCGACCAAGTTCGCGTGCGAGGTACATGGATTCGATCCCCAGGAGTACATGGATCGCAAGGCCGCGCAGCGCATGGCGCGCTTCTCCCAGCTGGCTGTCGCCGCCTCAGGCATGGCGCTGACCGACTCGGGGTTGGACCTCGCGAAGGAAGACAGCTTCCGCGTCGGCGTCGACATGGGCACGGGCATCGGCGGCTTCATCGAGATGACCAATGGCGCCATCTCTTACGCGACGAAAGGACGCCTCAACCCGCTTTACGCGCCGATGATCATCCCCAACATGGCAGCTGCGTCGGTGGCGATGAACTTCCACTTGCGTGGCCCCAACACGACGGTCACGACGGCCTGCGCCGCCTCCACCCACACACTTGGCGACGCGGCTCGCATCATCCAGCACGGCGACGCTGACGTGATGCTCGCAGGAGGCTCCGAGGCCTCGCTGTGCGAGGTTGGCATCACGTCCTTCAATTCCATTCGCGCACTATCAACGCGCAACGATGCGCCCGAAAAGGCGAGCCGGCCCTTTGACAGGGATCGCGATGGCTTCGTCCCCGGCGAAGGCGCGGGGACGCTGGTGCTCGAATCAATCGAGCATGCGATGTCTCGCGGGGCGCGCATCTATGGCGAGGTACTCGGCTTCGCCCTGACGTGTGACGCTTTTCACCAGGTGGCGCCCGATGAGACCGGCGAGGCGCCGGCGCGCGCCATCACGCTGGCTATAAAGGACGCAGGCATCGAGCCGTCGGATATCGACTACGTCAACGCACACGGCACGTCGACAGGCTTGAACGACGCAGCTGAAACCAGGGCTCTGAAGAAGGCCCTTGGCGACCACGCGTACAAGGTTGCGATCAGCAGCACCAAGTCGATGATCGGCCACCTGCTCGGCGCGGCCGGGGCGGTGGAGGCGATCGCCACTTTTCTGTCGATCAATCGCGGCATCGTTCACCCGACCATCAATTACGAAAACCCGGACCCGGCTTGCGATCTCGACTACGTGCCCAACCAGGCGCGGCGGAAGGACGTGCGCATCGCGATCTCCAATGGTTTCGGTTTTGGCGGCCACAACGCGGTAGTGGTCCTCAAGAAGTACGAGGAGTGATCCAGCTTGACTGACGAGAACAACATCGGGACTGTCCTGGGGAGGAGCCTCCAGGAGGAGATGCAAACCTCCTACATGGAGTACGCGATGTCCGTCATCATCAGCCGGGCCCTGCCCGAGGTGCGTGATGGTCTGAAGCCTGTGCAGCGCCGCATCCTCTACGCGATGCATCGCGCGGGCGCGACCGCCGGTAGCAGGCATCGCAAAAGCGCTGCTTTCGTAGGAGACGTCCTCAAGCTCTATCACCCTCATGGCGACACCGCTGTTTATGACGCGCTGGTTCGCATGGCGCAGCCGTTTTCGCTGCGCTACCCGTTGATCGACGGGCAGGGCAACTTCGGGAGCGTCGACGGAGACCCGCCTGCGGCTATGCGGTACACCGAAGCCCGTCTGTCCGCCATCACAGGTGAGCTGATGGCCGACATCGAGAAGCAGACGGTCGACATGGTGCCGAATTACGACAACACCGAGGAGCAGCCTGACGTTCTGCCGTCGCGCATCCCGAACCTGCTGCTCAACGGTGCCACCGGGATCGCAGTGGGCATGACGACCAACATCCCGCCTCACAACCTCCGCGAGATCACGAGTGGCGTGAAGCACCTCATCGAAAACCCTGAGGCGACGGGTGAGGATCTTCTGTCTTTTATCAAGGGCCCGGACTTTCCAACCGGCGGCAAGATCATGGGGACGGCCGGCATCAAGGCCGCGTATGCAACCGGGCACGGGCGAATCATCGTGCAGGCCCGCCACACCTTCGAGCAGGCGCCCAACGGGCGCGAGCGCATCATCATCGACGAGCTTCCTTACGCGGTCAACAAGGCGACGCTCGTGGCGAAGATCGCCGAGCTGGTGTCAGATCGAAAGCTCGAAGGAATCGCCGATCTGCGCGATGAGTCGGATCGCCAAGGCATGCGCATCGTCATAGAGCTCAAGCGCGACGCTCGCACTTTCACTGTTCTCAACAACCTGTACAAGCACACAACTCTGCAGACGACCTTCGGCGTGATCATGCTCGCCATAGTCGGAGGTCGCCCGGTCGTTTTGAGCCTCAAGCAGGCGCTGCAGCTCTTCATCGACCACCGTCGTGACGTCATCCTCCGACGCACACGCTTCGACCTCGAGCGGGCGCAGGAGCGCGCGCACATTCTGGAAGGGCTGAAGATCTGCCTCGACCACCTCGACGAGGTGATCAAGACAATTCGAGGCGCCGCCGACCCTGATACCGCATCGACGGAGCTTCAGACCAAGTTCGGCCTCAGCGAGCGCCAGGCGAAGGCTGTCCTTGCGCTAACTCTCGGACGCTTGACCAAGCTAGAGCGCGGCAAGATCGATGCGGAGTACGAGGAGGTCATCAAGACCATCGCGTACCTGGAGAGCATTCTGGCGAGCGATCAAAAGGTGCGTTTGCTCATCAAGGACGACATGGACGACATCGCGAAGAAGTACGGGGACGACCGTCGCACCGAGATCACCGACCAGGAGGCGACGGACCTCTCGGCCGAGGACCTCGTCCCGAAAGAGGACGTCGTCGTGACGCTGACCCACCGCGGGTATGTCAAGCGCCAGCCACTGCGCGTTTTCCGCGCCCAGAAGCGTGGCGGAGTCGGACTGAAGGGCGCCAAGCCGACTGCAGGGAGCGATGCGCCGAGCGGCACACGCGAAGAGGACTACGCACTCCACCTGCTCATCACGCACACACATGCCTCGATGCTCTTCTTCACGCAGAACGGCCGCGTGTTCCAACTTCGCGTGCACGAGATACCCGAACGCGAACGCCAGGCGAAGGGCGTATCGGTCAACAACCTCATCGACATCGGCCAAAACGAGCGGATCGCCGCTGTGTTCGTCAGGCCGGAAACGGAGACCGAGGCGCGCTACATGCTGATGGTCACGAAGAACGGATACATCAAGAAGACTGCTCTCGCTGAGTACGCCAACGTGCGCCGTAACGGCCTGATCGCCATCAACCTTCAAGAAGGCGACGAGCTCGACTGGGTCACGCCGACGACGGGCTCTGACGAGATCCTCATCACCACCGCCCTTGGCAAGGCGATTCGATTCAGCGAGACGGAGGTCCGCGCGATGGGCCGCGACACGCAGGGCGTCATCGGCATCAAGCTCGGCAAGGGCGACTCGGTCGTGGGCATGGCGACTGCCGCGCCGGGCGGCGATCTTCTCGTCATCACCGAGCGTGGTTATGGCAAGCGGACGCCGGTCACCGAGTACCCAATGCATCACCGCGCCGGCCAGGGCGTGTTCACCCTCAAGGTCACGGATCGAGTGGGCAAGCTCGCCGCCGCACGTGTCGTGAGCGACCCGGAGGAGGAGGTGCTGGTCATCAGTGCCACCGGCATGGTGTTGCGGACGCAGGTGGGCGCGATCTCTCAAATCGGTCGGCAGACGCAAGGTGTGATAGTTATGCGGGTCCCACCGGACGACCAGGTGGTTGCCATCGCGCCGGTTGCTGCAATCGAGGAGGGCGATCCCAAGGAGTGACGACGCTTGGCTGGGTCGGTATCGGACTGCTCGTGGCCGCCAGCCTGGCGATCGTTGTCGAAGCGGTGCTTGCGGCCGTCTGGGGCACAGCCGTCGCCAAGCGCGCAGTCAAGCTGAGCGAGCGCCTGAACTCCGAGCGAGGGTTGCTCCAGGCTGACCTCGAGACTCTGCGGTTGGCCCTCGAAGAGGCCGAGCGCTTGTGGCGACCCTATGGCACGATCCTGCGCTGGCTGAACCATCCGCTCACCATCGCGCTCCTGGCTTCTTACCGGCGCAGGCGGTTGCTGCGATGACGGAGACCCAGAACGCCGACTCGACACCCGCGGCTGATGCCGTCCACCAGGCGGTAGAGGACGCGTTGGCGCGCGAACGCGCCAGGATGGCGCGGGAGCTCCATGACAGCGTCGCCACCGACCTGGCAGGCGCGATCTCGCTTTTCAAGGTCTACGTGGAGGGCCACCCTGGCTCGGCCAAGAAGGGCCCTGCCGATGGGACGCTGATGAACGTCCTCGAGATCCTGGAACGAATGCTGAAACAGGTGCGGGAGACTCTTGCCGAGTTGCGTCCACGGCCGATTGGCCGCGAAGGGCTGTTGGGCGACATCCGCCACCAGGCCGAGGAGTTCGCGCGGCTTTACGGGATCCGCATTGAGATCTCCGCCAACGGCACTGAAGACATGCTCTCGGTCCAGCAGCGCGAGGTCGTGTACCAGGTGGTGCGCGAGGCCCTGACGAACGTGCGCCGGCACTCGGGCTCTTCGATCTGCCGGGTCAGGATGGCTTTCGCCGCACGCCCGTTCATGATCGCGATCGCTGACGAGGGGCGGGGGTTGGCCGCAGGGCGTCCGGGCGGTTACGGGCTGGTCGGGATGAGGGAGCGGTCGGCAGGCATCGGCGGCCGGCTGGAGGTGGTGAGCGAGGAGGGCCGAGGCACCACTGTCTTCCTGTTCGGACCGAACTAGGAAGGCCTACCAGGTCACAGCCGGAGCTCCCGTCGTCGCGTAGGTCGATCGACAAGCGAGAGGGACATGTCGTCGGTGGTGATGACCTTCAGCTTGCGAGTGACTCCGTCGACGAGCGCCCTCGTCCGATGCTCATCGAACCGGATCGCACGCGCGATCTCCTGCTCTGACAATCCGTAGCTGATTAGCTGCGCCACCTCGCTCTCAATCTCGTTGAGGCGTCCGAGGGGTCCACGCAGGGCCGCGACCATCGGGGTCAGGGTGACCCCGAGTCCGCCCGCGTAGTGGACGTCTTCCTCCGAGTACCAGTGGTCGCGCCGGCAGCCAATGATCAGGAGACCGATGGGGCGCTCGTTGGGCTCACCGACCGGCGCGTACAGGATTGCCGGCCAGTCGAGCTCCCAGTCGTATCCATTGCTGGGGTTCGGGTTCTCGATCACGGAATTCACGACCAGAGGCCGCTTCTCGAACAGCGCGCGGCGGGACAAGGGCATGAGCGGGCGGCTTTGCATGAAGCGGCGCGACACCTCCGAGGCTGCGATCGGCAGCAGCCATCCCCCGCGCAGGTAGCCAAGGACCCACCTGTCGTGGCAGAACACTTCGAGGGCCAGTCCCAGCCGCCGCCGCGCTTCTTGGAGGTCTGGGAGCTGGCCCATGCACCGAGGTTATGCAGCGCTGGCGATCCAAGCCTCAGCGCTGCCTCAACGTTTCCTCAACAAACGCTGAACCTGTTAGGTTGCCAGCGGGGATGGCGGCGATGGCCAAGCTGCTTGTCGTGGACGACGAACCTCGCACAGCAGAGCTCACAGCCGAGCTATTGCGACGGGCAGGCTACCTCGTGGAGGTGGTGGTCAGCGGAACCGAGGCGCTGGCCCGGGTCAGGGTGAGCTCGCCTGACCTCATGCTGCTCGACTACGAGATGCCAGACATGGACGCGCCCGAGGTGCTCGATCAGCTGCGCTCGGACAACGGTCGCATCGCCTTCCCCGTGATCATCTTGACCGGGGCTCGACAAGGTGCAGGCGACCAGGTGGTCGGGATCGAGCGGGGCGCGACCGACTACATAGTCAAAGGCACCGACAGGCAGGTGTTGCTGGCACGGGTCCGCGGGGCGCTAAGGGATCAGGGCGCCTCGGATCACGTCGTCGTGCGTGGCCGTCTGCGCCTCGACGCAGCTCGGGGACAGGCCTGGCTGGGGGAACGGTCGTTGAAGCTCGAGCGCAGGCCTCTACACATGCTGCAGCTGCTTGCGGGCCGTTCCGGCGAGGTGGTCACGCGCACTGAGCTTCTCGAGCGGGTCTGGGGCAGCAGCTACACAGGGTTCGAGCACAGCGTCGAGCAGGCAGTTCATGAAATCCGCCGCGCTCTGCAAGAACCGGGTTGGATTGAGACGGTCCGTGGAATCGGCTACAGGTTCGTCACCCAGGCCTGAGCTGGCGGCGACGCTGCACAGGCTGCGCTCGACGCTGGCTCGCATCAAGGCGGAGCTGGAGCTCGCTGAGGTTGACGACACTCCGGCACCTATCAAGCGCTTGCTGGCCGACCTCGAGGAAGCTTTCGTGCTGCTCAGCAAAGCTGAGGCAGCGAGTCAGTCTCATGGGGAAGTTCTTGTCGTCGATGACGACGGGCGGCTCGCGGAGATGACAGCACGAGGCCTTCGCCGGCTGGGCTACGAAGCCGACTCCAGCCACGAGCTGCGCCCACTGCGAGAGCACGAGATCCTCGTGTTCGATCTTGGGATGCTTCCGGGTCTTGACGCGTCGGCGAGGAAATCAGTGCGGGCGGCGCGGCCGATCGTCGTCACCGGGGCGACCGATCCGTCTTCGCGGGCTGTGGCGTCAAGTCTCGACGCGAGCGACTACCTGGTCAAACCAGTCGAGCTCGACGAGCTTGCCGCCGCGATCAGGCGGCGAATGGCGGCAGAGTCACGTGAACACGGCCCCACGCCCTTTTCTTAGCCAAGGGCCGAGCGGCCAGGTTCGAAACGAGAGGCCGGATCGCTTTCTACGAACGCGCCTTGACCACCTCGCCACCTTTTACGACGAGGTGGACGTTGTCCGGCTTGGCCAGCAGGGTCAGATCAGCCAGTGGGTCGCCGGGTACCCCGATCAAGTCAGCCCACGAGCCTTCCTTCAGCTGTCCGACGCCTGGCATTCCTATCGTCTCCGCCGCCACCGTGGTCGCCGCCCGGATGCAGTCGATCGGCTCCATCCCGAGCGCGCGCATGAGCAGGAACTCCTCGCCGTTTGTGCCCTGTGGACCAACGCCGGTGTCTGTCCCAAACGCAATTTTTACGCCAGCCTCAATGGCCTGCCGGATGCTCGCACTGTGGTCCGCGATCACGGCACGCGCCTTTTCAGCTGCAAAGGCCGGCATCTTGCCCGCCTCCGAATGGCGAATCACCCATTGCGGGGCGACCAGGGTCGGCACCAACGTGTGGCCGCCGTCGAGCATCATTTCGATTGCATCACCGTCGAGCCAGATGCCATGCTCGATGGTGGCGACACCTCCGCGAAGAGCATTCTTGATTCCAGCGTTGGCCTGGGCGTGGGCCATGACCTTACGACCTTGCGCCGCGGCCTCCTCTACCGCCGCCTTGATCTCGCCCAGCGTGAGCGCGGTGTGGTGAGGCTGGTCACCAGGAGACAGCACGCCGCCCGACGTGCAGAGCTTGATCCAGTCCGCTCCGGCTCGGATCAGCTCACGCACCCGCTGGCGCATCGGCTCGACACCATCGACCGTCCAATGAGGCCGGTCGGGGAGTGGAATGTCCAGGTCGGCACCGCACATGAAGTGGAGGTCGGTGTGGCCTCCGGTCTGGCTTAGGGCGCATATGGTGACGAACATGCGCGGGCCCGGAAAGTAGCCGGCGTCGATTGCCATTCGTATGCCGGCTGGCGATCCGGCGGCGTCGCGAACGGCTGTGAACCCGGCCTCGAGCGTGCGGCGGGCCCCCTGGACAGCTTGCATGAGCTCGAGTGTCGGAGGCGTGGCCAGCCGGCGATTGAAATCGAGTCCCTCGCCGAGCATGGTGAGGTGGACGTGACAGTCGATGAGCCCAGGGAGGAAGGTCAAGCCAGAGGCGTCGATTTGCTCCGAGTCGGCGGGTACCGAGATCAAGTCTCGTCTACCGGCCGCCTTGACATGTCCGGCTTCGACGAGGACGACGGCTTCCCGAACTGTTTCGCCGGTCGCCGGATCCAGCAGGCCATCGGCATGGAAAGCCCGAATCATGCCGTCGATTGTCGCGGTTCTGGGTCGGTGGCGATACAAGTTCGGGTCCTCCAAACCGCCTGGCTCCAAGGGTGGAGCCGGAACCTGCAGAGGAGCCACGCGGGCTGGGAGCCTGAGGCGAACCTGATTCCGCTCAGTGCTCCCACCCGTCACCGTGGGTGGTCATTCAGCGACCGCGCCAGATCAAGCTCAGTCAGGGCTCAATGGCGGTCCCAGCAGCGCCATGCCATATTTTTCGAAGAGCGCTCCAATGACCTGTCGATCTGGCTGGGCGCCCCGTGAAATCGGACCCAACTCCTCATAGAACTTGTGCCCGCCCCCGGGCGTGTAGACAACCACGATCTCGCCTGGTTCATCCGTCAGGTTCAGGAAGGCGTGTGGGACCCTTGACGGAAGGTACGCAAAGCCGCCTTCTTGGCAGTAGAAGATTTCGTCTCCAATCCTCACTTTGTAGCGTCCCTTCAGAACGTGGATCGTCTCCTCCTGCTTGTGGTGAACGTGTAGAGGAGGACCGCCATGCGGCGCGACCTCGACGATGAAGTAGTCGAATGCGCCGCCGGTATCCTCGCCAGTGACCTTAAAGATCAGATCGCGGCCAGGGCCGGATTGAAGACGCAAGCCCTCTCCTTGGGCTAAAACCTTGCGTTGGCTCGTTGTGACCTTCATCGTCAGCCTCCTAGATTTGACTAAGTGATTAGGGGCCATACTATACGGCGCCTATCGAACTGTCAAGGCCCTTATAATCAGGTGCCAAACCGATGGAACATCCCATTCGCGTCAGCCGCGACTTCAACAAGACATACTCCGACGCCAGCGCCTCGGCGACCGAGTGCGCAATGAACCTCGCCCGCACCGGCGACC
>DAIUFK010000002.1:0-71345 GCA_036844615.1 Candidatus Dormiibacterota bacterium
ATGGACCTTGAGCGCGAGCGCGGCATCACCATCAAGCTCCAGGCGGTCCGCATGACCTACCCGGCACGCGATGGGCAGACCTATGAGCTGAACCTCATCGACACTCCAGGCCACGTCGACTTCGCGTACGAGGTGTCACGATCGCTTGCGGCGTGCGAGGGCGCGATCCTCGTCGTCGATGCGGCGCAGGGCATCGAGGCGCAGACGCTTGCCAACCTCTACCAGGCCGTCGAGGCAGGCCTCACTCTCGTGCCTGTAGTCAACAAGATCGACCTCGACGCGGCACAGCCCGAGATGGTGGCTGAGGAGATCTCGGATGTGACAGGTCTCCCACGCGAGGAGGTGATATTCGCCTCGGCCAAACAGGGGATAGGCACGCAGGAAATCCTCGAGGCAGTGATTGCGAAGGTGCCGCCGCCGCGGGGCGATCCTGCGGCGCCGCTGCGTGCCCTGATCTTCGACTCGCACTATGACACCTATCGCGGAGTGATCACCTACGTGCGCGTAGTCGATGGCAAGATCATTCCGCGGGCCAAGATCCGGATGATGAACACGGGCAAGGTCCACGAGGTGGACGAGGTTGGGTGGTTTGCGCCGGGCCCAAGACCCGCGGAGAAGCTGACGGCAGGTGAGGTCGGCTATGTCACCGCGGCGATCAAGAACGTGATCGATGCACGGGTCGGCGACACGATCACGACTGCCGAGAATGGGGCCGCGACCCCGCTGCCAGGCTATCGCCAGGTGAAGCCGATGGTCTTCGCGGGCCTCTTTCCCACCGACTCAGACAGGTTCGGCGAACTCAAGGAAGCGCTGGAAAAGCTGCAGCTCAACGACGGCGCACTGTCGTTCGAGCCCGAGAACTCGGCGGCGTTGGGCTTTGGGTTCCGCTGCGGATTCCTGGGGCTCCTGCACCTGGAGATCGTCCAGGAACGCCTCGAACGCGAGTTTGAGATCGACCTCATCACGACGGCCCCAACTGTCGAGTACCAGGTCAAGCTCAAGCGCGGCGGGATCATCGAGGTCGACAACCCCGCCCTCATGCCCGACCCGACCACCATCGACACGATCTCGGAGCCCTTCGTGAAGCTGTCCGTAATCGTTCCCGCCACATATGTAGGCCCGATGATGGAGCTATGCCAGGAGCGTCGCGGGGTCTACAAGCACCTCGAGCACCGGCCCGGCGAGCGTGTCGTCATCGAGTACGAGATGCCGTTGGGGGAGATCATCCACGACTTCTACGACCAGCTCAAATCGCGGTCGAAGGGCTATGCCTCGATGGACTACGAGATGATCGGTTTTCGGGAGGGGGACCTCGTCAAGCTCGACGTCCTCGTGGCCGGCGAGCCTGTTGACGCACTCTCATTGATCGTTCACCGAAGCAAGGCGCAGACCCAGGGCCGCAAACTTGTCGAGAAGCTCAAGACGATCATTCCGCGCCAGATGTTCATGGTGCCGCTTCAAGGAGCGATCGGCGGCAAGGTGGTCGCGCGCGAGACGATCCCGGCAATGCGGAAGGATGTGCTCGCGAAGTGCTATGGCGGTGACATCACGCGCAAGCGCAAATTGTTGGAGAAGCAGAAGGAAGGCAAGCGAAGGATGAAGCGGGTGGGTTCAATCGAGATCCCGCAAGAGGCGTTCATGGCGGTGCTCAAGCTTGACTAAACGAAACGCTTTGGCGTCCCTGGCATGGCTTGCCATCGTGGTGAGCGCCTGCACGCGTGGAGTTTCCACTGGGTCGTCCTCGACCACCATCCAGCCTGCGGACCTCTACATTGCGATGCCCCCTGTCTCCGATGTGAGGACTCTTCTCGGCGACGACGGCTGGTGGGCGGGCCCGCCAATGTTCGGAGTGAGGCCTCTTGACGTCGCATCGATGCCCTTCAACCAGAAGTTTTCAGTCGGCGAGAACTACGTGCACGTCGGAAGCGCTGAGATGTTCACGGTCGGCTACGAGGTGTGGAACGACACCTCCGCGGCCAAGAGCCACATGACGACGGTGCAGTCCGCGCTTGGCACGTCGGCCGTCGCGGGCCCGAAAGTCGGCGACCAGGCCATCTACTACGGGTCGCAAGCCTCAGGCGCCGCTCCTTTCCAGACCGTGACCATCGTCAGGGTGGGCCAGGTCGTGGCATTGATCGGGCTCGACCTGAAGGACGGATTTCCGAAGGTGGCGCAGCTGGGCAAGATCGCCGCGAAGGTCGTTTCTCATCTCAAGGACGCGATGTCCGGCAAGGTGTCAAGCACGCCGCTTTCGACTCCTGATGCGGCGCTCCTGCCTCCCGCCAACCTGGATATCACCATGCTCGGGTCCACCAGGATCTCGGTCGAGGCGGCGCTGGTGATGATCGATGCGCCGTCCTTCGACGCGCTGGCGCAGACGTTGCGCGGCTCCGGCGTGAGCGACGTCGTCTTCGGTGATTACGCGCTCAACAGCGACACGCACATGGAGGTTCGTGCGGCAGTGTTTACCTTCTCGACCGCGAAGAATGCGTCCGACTGGGTTTCAGGCCTTCGCGGTTCGACTCCGGCCGGCGAGCTCGGCCTTTACGACGACGCGCACAGCTGGTACATCTTTCCGTTCGTGGCAGGCACGTCGGCGGCGTTGCTCATCTGCCACTCGACAGGGGATACGGAGGCCGCGTCGCGAGCATGCGAGACGCCGATGTCCCGTGTCACGTCAGTGTGGAAGCTGAGCCTCGGCTCCCAGAGCTGAGAAATTGAGAGTTGTCGTCACCGGGGCCGCGGGCTTCATCGGCTCCCACCTGAGTGAGCGTCTGCTGGCCGCGGGTCATGACGTGGTGGGGATCGACTGCTTCAGCGACTTCTACGACCGCGAGACCAAGGAACGGAACCTCCTCCAGTCCCGCCGCCACGCCACCTTTCATTTCGAGGAGGCTGACCTCGTGGACGCTGACCTCGCGACCCTGGTGGACGGCGCCGGCGTCATCTATCACATGGCGGGGCTTGACGGCGTGCGCCCAAGCTGGGGAAACCAGTTCGACCGCTACGTGAGGGACAACGTCATCGCCACTCAGCGCCTGCTCGAGGCGCTCAAGGGAACGCCCGTCAAGCGCATGGTCTTCGCGGGCAGTTCCTCGGTCTACGGCGACGCCGAAATGTTCCCAACCAAGGAGTCGGCCCTGCCGCATCCTCTGTCGCCGTTCGGAGTGACGAAGCTTGCGGCCGAGCATCTGACCCACCTCTACACCCGCAACTACGCGATCCCCGTCGTCTCGGTGAGGTACTTCACCGTGTATGGGCCCCGCCAACGGCCCGACATGGCCTTCTCGCGATTCATGCAGGCGCTCATCGCAGGAGACGACATCGAGGTGTTCGGTGACGGCGAGCAGACACGCGACCTCACCTACGTTTCCGATGCGGTAGAGGGCACCATCAAAGCTTCCACCGCGGATGTCGTCGGCCAGGTCTTCAACCTCGGCGGCGGCAGCCGAGTCACTGTGAACCAGGTGCTTGCCATGCTCGAAGAGATCAGCGGCCTGAAGGTCCGCCGCAAGAACCTGCCCGCCACACCCGGCGACCCACGTCACTCGGGGGCATCGATCAACCTCGCGCGCGAGCGGCTGGGATGGGAGCCCAGGGTCTCACTTCGCGATGGCCTCGCCAAGCAGTGGCAGTGGTTCCAGCAGGCTTCAGGATGAATCGCTTTGAGGCCTGGCTCTCGGATTCGGGGATAGGCGTCGCCGTCAAGCAATTTCCCGCGGATACGCGGACCGCGCTTGACGCCGCGCGTGTTGTCGGCTGCGAGGTGGGGCAGATAGTGAAGTCCCTCGTCTTCGTGGCAGCGGGCAAGCCGGTGGTTGCGCTGGTCAGCGGGGCGAATCGCGTGGACGAGGGAAGGCTCGCTGCGGTGGCTGGAGCACCGGTGACGAAAGCCGATGCCGAGGCCGTCAGGCGGGCGACCGGTTACTCGATAGGGGGAGTTCCTCCTTTTGGGCACGCCACGCAGGTCCCTGTATTCATGGACCGTGACCTGCTCGACCATCCGAGTGTGTGGGCGGCGGCAGGGCGGCCCGACTCGGTGTTCGAGATCTCTCCAGAGCGCCTCCGCGAGCTAAGCCAGGCCGAGGTCGCCGACTTTAAGGTGGCGGCGCCGTGAGCCGGCTCTTCATCCCGCCGGCGGAAGGCAGCCTGCCCTTCGAGCACCTCTACCTGCACATACCGTTCTGCAAGCACAAGTGCGGGTATTGCGATTTCAACGCGTATGCAGGCATGGACAGGCTCATGCCGGAATATGTCGGCGCGCTGGAGCGCGAGCTTTCGAGGGCGCGCGAGCTGCATCCTTTCGCGCGGCTGGAAACCGTGTACTTCGGCGGCGGCACGCCAAGCCTCCTTTCAGCCGAGCTGATCGCGAGGCTGCTGCGCTTTGTGCGCGCGACGTTTGACGTGGCGCCTGCAGCGGAGGTGACGCTCGAGGCGAACCCCGCCAGCACCGACGAGGCAAAGGTGCAGGCCTGGCTCGACGGGGGCGTCAACCGCCTGAGCCTTGGCGTGCAGGGATTCGAACCTCGCGCGCTGGCTGTGCTCGAGAGGAGGACTGACGCCGCCCAGGCCACGCGCGCGTTCGGCCTCGCCCGCGCCATGGGCATGTCGAACGTGAGCATCGACCTCATCTACGCGGTCCCGTTTCAGAGCCGAGCCTCCTGGTTGGAGACCCTGAAGCGTGGAATTGCCCTGGGTCCCGACCATATATCGACCTACTGCTTGACTTTCGAGGAGGGCACGCTGCTCTGGCGTCGGAGGACTGAGGGACGCGTCCCGGAGGTCGACCCCGACCTACAGTGGGACCAGCTGGATGCCGCCTGCGAGGAGCTCGAGGCCGCGGGATTCTCCAGGTACGAGGTTTCCAACTGGGCCAAGCCAGGCTTTGAGTCGAGACACAACCACGCCTACTGGCGATGCAGGCCGGTCTACGGGGCCGGCGCCGGCGCCCATTCGTACGCGACTGACGGCAGCGCCTCCCACCGATGGTGGAATGTTGCCCGCCCTCGCGAGTACATCGCCGCACAGCACCCCATCGCGGACGGGGAAGACCTGCCGTCGCGCAAGGCGAAGGGAGAGGCTTTGATGCTGGGGCTGCGGACTGCCGACGGGATGGCGCCTCCCGACGGGTTCGAAGCCGAGCTTGGCGAGCTGCTCGCGGCAGGCCTGATAGAGCGCCGCGACGGCAGGGTTGTGCCCACCAGGCGCGGGCTGGACCTGCACAACCAGATCGCGCTGGTCGTACTGTAGTTGGCCAGTACTCTGTAGGGGCCCCCGCGCGCCGTGGTCGCGGGGCAGGCCCCTGCGCGCGCCCGGCTGGGCAGAGTGCTGAAACGACATGGAAAACAGAAAGCAGTCGATCCTGCGTGCGGTGGTGAAGGAGTTCACGACGAGCGCCGTGCCCGTCGGCTCGCAGGCGCTCCAGAGCCGCTACTTCGTCAACCTGTCCTCGGCCACGATCCGCAGCGAGCTCGCCGAGCTGGCTGATCTCGGCTACCTGGCCCAGCCGCACACATCGGCCGGCAGGGTCCCGACCGACTCCGGTTACCGCTACTTCGTCGACTTCCTCATGGACGTGGAAGCGGTGCCCGACAACGTGAGCCTGTTCATCCGCGAGGAGCTGAGGCAGGCTCCGGCCGACGTGCAGGGAATGGTCGAGAAGGTCGCCATGACCCTTGCCGCGGTCACCCAGAACGCGTCGGTGGCCAGCGCGCCCCACGGGACGCAGGCGCGCGTGAAGCACGTCGACCTTGTGTCGCTCGAGCCGACCGAGGTGTTGCTCATCCTGCTGCTCGAAGGCAACCTCCTGCGGCAGCAGGTGCTAAAGGTCGCCGACGCCGCGACCCAGCCGGAGCTGAGCACGCTCGCTGTAAGGCTGAACGCGACGCTCGGGGGCAAGGCCAGCGACGAGGTCCGCCGGAGCTACGAAAGTGCGGCCCTCGGCTTGGACAAGGAGTTGCTCGGGACGATAGTGGCCGCGCTCGACCAGTACGAGAAGGGGTCGGAAAGCCTTGTCGTCCACGACGGCGTGCGCAACCTGCTCCGGCAGCCTGAGTTCGCCGAGTCCATCCGCCTGCAGCAGGTGCTCGAGGTGCTGGAGGAGACCCGCTACCTGACGGTGTTGCTGCGAGAGCTTATCGGCGAGTCCGACATGCAGATAGTCATCGGCTCCGAAAACGCATCGAGCCAGCTCCAGGGTTGCGCGGTGGTGCTGACTACCTACGGCCCGTCGAATCGCCTCAAGGGAGTGCTCGGCGTGATCGGGCCGACGCGCATGGCCTACAGCCAGACCGTCGCCAGGCTGCAGGCTGTCGCGCTGGGAGCCAGCGAGCGGATGGCCGAGCTTGGGGTTTGAGCGGGCTGCCCGTCGAGGTATTTAAGAACCCATGACCACCCGTAAGCTGCCGCACGACCCTCACGCGGAACCGGCGCCCAAAGGGCCTGTGGCTCCGCTGGAGGACAAGATCGCCGAGCTGGAGGCTGCTGCAGCGGAGGCGAAGGACCGCTATCTGAGGCTCGCCGCCGACTTCGACAACTACAAGAGGCGCTCGCGCCAGGAGCAGCTCGAGACGATCCAGCACGCCTCCTCCGAGCTGATCTCCCGCCTGCTTCCGGGCCTTGACGATCTCCACAAGGCTCTCGACCACATGCCCGAAGGCGTGGACGAGGCCTGGGTGAAGGGGGTCGAGCTGAGCGTGCGCAAGCTTGAGGAGGCACTGCGCGCACACGGGCTGGAGGCCATCGAGGCGGTGGGCAAGCCGTTCGATCCCCAGGTCCACGAGGCGATCGGCCACGAGGAGTCTTCTGAGCATCCCGAGGACACCGTCGTCCAGGTGTTGCGGCCCGGCTATCGCATCCGCGGTCGCGTCGTCAGGCCGGCGCTCGTCAAAGTGGCGCGCCCACCTGCGCTGCCCAGCGCCGACGGCGATTCTCGCTCCGACTACTAGCCTCGTGGCCTAGCCTCGTGGCGATCAAGCGCGACTACTACGAGGTCCTTGGCGTCGCCCGCCGGGCGAGTTCCGACGACCTCAAAAGGGCGTTCCGCAAGATTGCGATGGACTCGCATCCCGACCGCTTCCCCAACGACGCGGCGGCCGCCGCCCGTTTCAAGGAGGCCAGCGAGGCGTACACGGTGCTGTCCGACCCTGGACGGCGGCGGACCTACGACATGTTCGGGCACGCCGCATCTGAGTCCGGAGGTCCCGCAGTCGACTTCTCCGACATGCCGTTCGGTGACATCTTCGACACGTTTTTCGGCGGAGGCGCCCGAGGAGGATCGCGCCGGCAACGCTCCAACCGCGGCGACGACCTGCGATACGACATGACCATCACTTTCGAGGAGGCCTTCGTCGGGGTCGAGAAGCAGCTCGATGTGCCGCGGCTCACCACCTGCGACCGCTGTCTGGGGAGTGGGGCCGAGCCTGGCAGTGGTGAAGAGACTTGCCCCGGGTGCCGCGGCTCCGGCCAGATCCGCCGGACAGCGCAGTCGATATTCGGATCAGTAGTCACCGCCACTACCTGCCCCACGTGCGGCGGCGCGGGCCGCCTCCTGAAGAACCCTTGCACGCAGTGCAGGGGGCAGGGGCGCCTCGAGCGGACCCGGCGGCTGTCGGTTCGGATCCCCGCCGGTGTCGACAGCGGGTCGCAGATCAGGATCAGCGGGGAGGGCGAGGCGGGCATACGGGATGGCCCGCCTGGCGACCTGTACGTGGTGCTCCGGGTCAAGGGCCACGCACACCTGGCGAGGCGTGACCAGGACGTCATCTACGAGCTGAGGGTCAACATCGTGCAGGCCACTCTTGGGGATCGAATCGAGATACCGACGCTAGAAGGGCAGGTTGAGATAGCGATCCCGGCCGGCACCCAGAACGGCCAGTCGTTCCGGATGGCAGGGCGCGGCATGCCCGATGTGCGAGGAGGCCGCAGGGGCGACCAGTACGTGGTCGTCCAGATCGTGGTGCCGAAGGACCTGAGCGCGGAGCAGAAGGCCCTCCTCAGGAAGGTGGGAGGGCTCACCGGCAAACCTGAAAAGGTCTCAAAAGGCTTCTTCGAAAAGCTGCGCGACGCCATCTCGCTCGACTGAGGAATGAGAGGGAACCCGCCGGTTCCCTCTCATGCTCTCTTTCCGGCATAAGGATGGGATTTGTTTTAAGAGTTTCTCCTCGCCAAGATTAGGAGCCGCAAGAGACAAAGTTATGGCCGGGGGGACCCCGGCCAACCCGGCAACGATGGAAAAGACGACTGAGGTCGCCGTCCGTGGGGCCGGCGCCGGCCACCTGCTCGCGGCAACAATCTCAGGCACTTCTAAGGTTCAAGGCATAACCTAGGCGCCTGCGGGGTAGTTATTAGGTCGGGCAGTAGCTCGCAACCGTATTAAAAGAGGAAGAAGTGGCAAAAACGATCGATCTCGAGCTCACACGTGCCGAAGTGGAGGTCCTGGAGCTGGAAGCACGCCTGCGGGTGGTCCCGATGAACGACACCCAGCTGTCGGACGCCCTCAAAATCGCCCTTTTGGCCAAAAAGGAGCGTCTGGCGAAGCTGCGCACGCTGCATGCCGCCTCCACGCGCCCCAAGGACGCGGCCGAGGCCCAGGCCAAGAAGCCTCTCCCGATTCATGCTGGGCGGAGGGCACCGCTGAAGCGCTCGGTGCCGCAGCGCTCGAAGGCCAAGTCCAGCTAGGAAACCGAGAGCCGGGGCTCAAAACAGAGGCGTCTTCAAGGGCACTGCAGCTATCGTGGTCGTGAATTGGGAAGCGACCTGAAGCCTCCGGAGGTCCCTGGAGCCGACTCGCTGTTCGGCACTGGGACCGCTGGGTGGCCGGACGAGCGGCAGCCTGCCCTGTTGAGCTCCTGGCGCCTTCCCTTCATCAACAGCCTCGCCGCCGCAGTGATCATCGGATCCGTGGCGGTCCGCCTCTGGGAGGCTCAGCTGCCAAGGGTGGTGCTGCAGGAGGAAGGCGTGCTGATCGGCGTCGGCGTCGTTTACGGCGCCATCGCCATCGCGATCCGCACATCGCGCCGGTCCTCCTGGGTACCCGTCCAGCTGGGCATGATGACTGCGAACGCGCTGCTCGCCGTAGCCGCCCTCGGGCTCGCCGGCCCGTGGCTCGGCAACGACCTGATGCCACTGTCGGCCGCGCTGTTCGCGACCATGCTGCTCTACTTCGACCTCGGCTTCCTGACCAGGCAATTCCCGTACGTGATAGCCATCGCTCTGGTCGGCCTCGGAGCTCTTTGGACCTACGCCGCGGTCATACTCCAGGTCTCGACGGGAGAGGTTGTGACCTGGGCCCTGGTGCTGCTGGGGCTGGTCCTGCTTGCGTACATCACTCACTACGTGGTCGAGCGCAACCTCACCATGCAGTCCGAGCGCCAGTTATCGCTCCTTCACGCGATCAGCGACATCGGCGAGGGTCTGGTCATCACCGAGGGCGGCAGGTTCATCGCGGGCAATGCAGCCTATCGGGACTTGACGGGCTATACCGCGGTGGAGCTTGCCGCCGTCCAGTCGCTGATCGAGCTTGCGCCTCCTGATGAGCGACAGCAACTGGCGGACCAGCTGGCAAAGAGGCTGTCGGGCGGCGAGGCGCCCTTCCGTTACGAGTCCGCGCTGATCAGGAAGGATGGGCGCCGCATCCAGATCGAAGCGGCTGTGAGAAGTCTCGGCTCCGAAGGCCACCACCGGCTGCTTGCCGTGGTCCACGACATCACCGAGCGCCACCGATCCGATGTTGCCGAGCGCGACAGCGAAAGGCGGTTCCGCACCCTGTTCGAGCAGGCCCAGGCGGGCATGGCATTTGCGGGCCTGGACGGGAGGATCTTCTCGGTCAACCCTGCGTTCTGCGACTGGCTCGGTTACACCGAAAGCGACCTGCGTGAATTGTCGCTCCTGGACATCACGCACCCCGACGACGTTGTAACGACGCAGGCAGCGCTGCGACGGATGATGGCCGGCGAGGCACCGAGCTTCCGCTTCGACAAGCGGTTCATCCGCAGGGACGGCGCCGCCCTTTGGGCCGATGTCAACGCGCGCCTGGTGAGAGACGAGACGGGCAAGCCGCTTCATTTCCAGATCGTGGTGGTGGACATCGGCGATCGCAAGCGCAACGAGGTCCTTCAGGCTGCTCGCTTCGCGGTCACCCACGCGCTCGTCACCTCGCCCGGCTGGGACAAGGCGGTGCCTCACGTGCTTGAAGGACTTTGCGAGGCGCTCGACTGGGAGCTTGCCGAGTACTGGGAGGTGGACGCCGCGCGCGAGGCTATGCACTTCGTCAACTCGTGGAAGCGCCCAGGTCGCGACACCTCCGCATACGAGGCAACCGCCTCCGGAACCTCTTACAGGCGCGGCGAAGGGCTTGCGGGCAGGGTGTGGGAAGGTGGCGCCCCCGTGTCGGTCTCGGATACAGCTCCCGACGCCTCGCTTCTCTCGGAGGCGGCAGTGGCGGCGGGACTGCATGGAATTGCCGGTTTTCCGGTGCGCAGTGGAAGGCGCGTCGTCGGGATGATCGCCCTGCTCACGTGGGCGCCCCGAGAGCTCGACGAAGGGTTGCTGGCGGTCATGAACGACGTTGGTTCGCAGATCGGCGAGTTCGTGGAGCGCAAGCGAGCCGAGGTGGCCCTGCAGGACAGCGAAAAACGGATGCGATCGGTCCTCGACAACGTCTCAGACGGGCTCGCGACGATCGACCAGAACGGCGTCATCGAGTCCGCCAACCCCGCAGTCGTCAAGCTCTTCGGTTACGCGGAGCAAGAGCTGGTGGGACAGCCCGCTGACATCCTTATTGCCACGACCCATCGCAGCGGCTTTACAAATTACCTTCAGCACAGGCTGACGCTGGACATCCCGATCAGCGCCGCTCATGAGTCAATGGGGAAGCGCAGGAGCGGGAGCCTGTTCCCACTCGAGTTCGTAGTCAGCTCGATGCAGGTCGGACCGCGCCACTTGTTCATCGCCACGATGCGCGACATCTCCGAACGCAAGGCCCAGACCGACGCGCTCGAGTACCAGGCGCTCCATGACGCCCTGACCGGCCTTCCCAACCGGAGCCTCTTCGGCGACCGGCTGCGCCAGACGCTCCTCGCCGCTCGGCGAAACCAGAACATGTTCGGCGTCCTGCTCCTCGACCTCGACCGCTTCAAAGACATCAACGACGCGCTGGGTCACGACCGAGGCGACACGCTCCTGCAAGAGGTCACCGCACGGCTACGGGGAGTGCTTCGTGCTACCGACACCATCGCGCGCCTGGGCGGCGACGAGTTTGCAGTCCTCACCACAGACGCAAAGCATCCAGATGACATCGTGGCGACTGCGCGGAAGATCCTTGCCGCGCTTGAAGGACCGTTTGCGATTGCGGACCAGATGGTGGAGACCGGTGCATCGATCGGCATCGCCCTCTATCCGGTACACGGCGACGATCCCACGACGCTGTTGCGGCGCGCCGATGTGGCGATGTACGTGGCGAAGCGCTCCGGTGGCGGGTACGCAGTCTACGCACCCGAGCAGGAAGCGCAGACTCTGCGCCGCTCAGGCCTTGCCGGCGAGCTGCGCCGCTCCATCCCGCAGGGAGAGCTGGTACTTCAGTACCAGCCGCAGATCACCCTGGCGACGGGGGCGATCGAATCAGTGGAAGCGCTTGTGCGCTGGAATCACCCTCGCGAAGGAATGATGCCGCCGGATCGCTTCATTCCGATGGCAGAGGAGATGGGCATCATTCATCCTCTGACCGCATGGGTCCTCGACAACTCACTCGGCCAGCTGCGCAAATGGCAGGCCCTTGGCCTTGATATATCCGTCTCGGTGAACGTTTCGCCGCGCTGCATCGAAGACCACTCGCTCGAGGAGATGGTCGCGCGTGCGCTCGAGGCTTCGAGCGTGGAAGCGCACAAGCTCACGCTTGAGATCACCGAGGGCGTGGCGATGGCGGCCGCCGCGGCGAAGTCGCTGGCCAGGCTCAGCGAGATGGGTGTCCGGCTCGCCCTCGACGACTTCGGGACGGGTTACTCGTCGCTCCTCTATCTGATGCGCCTGCCCGTCAACGAGATCAAGATCGACAGGTCATTCGTGACCGGCCTCGCGACGGACCCGGATTCGGGGGCGATAGTGCGGTCGGCGGTGGGGCTGGGTCACAACCTTGGGTTGAGGGTTGTGGCCGAGGGACTTCAGGACCACGCCGCTGAGGCGATCCTGATCGAGGCGGGCTGCGATGGGGCTCAGGGATTCCTGACCGGGAGGCCGATGGACGAATCGGAGGTCACTCCGCTCCTGCTGGACCACTTCGGCATCGCGAGGCTCGATGGAGCGCCGGGTCCGGCCGACGACGGAGTCTCAGGCGAGCTCGCCGCGACCGCCGAGCAGGGCCATCCTGTAGATCTCGAGACTGCCTGATCGCCCGCGGACGGCTGATTGCTTGGTGAGCTCGCTCTGAAGCATTGCCGCGACTGCGCGGTAAACGGTTCCGGTCATCAACACCTCGCCTGGGCCCGCGTTGACCACCAGCCGTGCGGCGACGTTGACTGCATCGCCAAGGACGCCAAGCTCTGAACGGTCGGCGGAGCCGACGGCGCCGACCACCACCGCTCCCGATGCGATGCCGACGCCAACCTCGAGGCGAAACCCCCAGTCGGCGGCGTAGCGGCGGTTCAAAGCTTCGTTGGCGCCGATCAAGCCGATTGCGGCAGCCATTGCCCGCTCCACATGGTCAGGTTGGAAGCCGCTGGCGCCGAACGTGGCCATGACCCCATCGCCCACGAACTTTTCGACCACGCCTCCGCATATCGCGATCGAGCGGAGGACCTTGTTCATGTGCGCGTTGAGCACGCCGAGCAGGCCGGCAGGGTCGTGCGCGAAACGCTCGGTCAACCGCGTGAAGCCGCGGAGGTCGGTGAACATGACTGATGCGGTGCACAGCACCGGCAGGGGCACGGCGGGCCATGCCTGAATACCAGGGCCGGTGGGCTCATACCTCTGTCGCAGCTCGAACAGCCTGTCGAGGTCGTCGCTGTCAACCCGTGTGGCCTCATCGACCTCTTCAATCGAGATTGATTGGGCTATCAACTGGTCACCAGGTCAGCCACCAGCGATTTGGCGATCAGGTTGGCTGCCGCCTCGGCCATGCCAGGGCCCTTCCGCAGCACCGCGGTAACGCCGGCCTTCTGCAGCGACAGGCTCTCAGCGGGGTCGAGGTCCTTGAGGGTCACCACCACGACGGGGATGTGGGGGCCGTGGCGCTTTCGAAGCCGCTGTAGAAATGCCTCGCCAGAGAGTCCAGGCAGCAGCAGGTCGAGGACGACTGCGCGCGCACCCCTGTTCGTCATCAGGTGCTCGGCAGTCTCCGCGTCCGGCGCCCAGACAGAGCTCATGCCCCGCGCCGAAAGCTCGGCCTCCAGCAGGTGGGCGAAGCCCGAGTCGTCCTCGACCACCAGGACATCTCCGGTTTGGGCCTGCTCGCGGACCATTGGAATCGTGAAGGAGAATCGGGAACCGTGGCCGGCGCCGGCGGATGAAGCATTGATCTTGCCGCCGTGGGCTTCGACGATGTTCTTGCTGATGGCGAGCCCAAGTCCGGTGCCCTTGATGGTTCTGCGATCGGCGGTGTCGATTCGATAGAACTTGTGAAAGAGGTGATTGACGGCATCGGCCGGGATGCCCAGGCCCTCGTCCTCGACCGAGATCTCGACCATCTCCTCGACCAGGCCGGCACTCACGACTATCGCGCCGCCGTTCGGTGAGTATTTGCGGGCGTTCGACAGCAGGTTTGCCACCACGCGGAAGATCGAGTCGCTGTCCGCCCGGATAAGGGGTAGATCGTCGGGCAGGCGGGTCTCGATGGGGCTGTGCGCTGGATCGCTGAAGAGCTCGACGGCGCGCTTGATGAGCGCCGTTGCGTCTGCAGGCGCGAAACGCATGGTCAGATGGCCGCCCTCGATCCGGCGCAGATCGAGGAAGTCGTTGATGAGCGCTGTCAGGCGGTGGCCCTCCTGCAGCATGACCGCGAGGTATTCCTTGCGCTGTGCGGCAGTGACCTCTCGCGTGACAAGCAGCTCGGTGAAACCAACGATGCTGGCGAGTGGAGTGCGCATCTCGTGACTGACCATCGACACCATCTCGTCCTTGGCGCGGCTGAGCTCGGCAGTGCTTTCGGCACGAGCCTGCGACCGATGCAGTTCGAGCTCAAGGCGGTGGCTTTCGCTGAGGTCTTCGGCCAACACGAATCGCGCGTTGTGGTCGGCGAACCTTGTCGCGTGCGACGTGACAAGGACCTGGACCGTCGTGCCGCTCTTCAAGAGGTGACGCCACGGGCCTGTCTTGTCGAACGCGGGTAGCGGCTTCCCGACGATCTCGAGCAGCTTTGGCACGTCCTGGGAAGGACGAATGTCGGTGATATTCATGGCAAGGAACTCCTCGCGGGAGTAGCCGTACCTTTCGACCGCGGAATCGTTCACGTCGAGGAAAGCCAGCGTGTCAACGTCGTAGAGCCACATGGGTTGTGGGTGGCCCTGGAAAAGCATCCGATAGTTGCGTTCGGATTGGACAGCTGCCTGCTCATTGGTGAGCCTGACCGCCAACTCTTCCTTCACTGTCATCATCAGCGCGTCGAAATCTCGGGCCAGCCCGGTGACCTCCATCGCGCCGCTTGAGGAGACGGCGCTGACAGCGTCGCCAGGAATGGAACCGCGCATGACCCGGCTTAGCTGGCGCACCGGCTGTGCCACGCGCCTGTAAACGACGAAGGCGACTACCAGCATGACCGCCACACCCCCGGCGATGATCGCAAGGCCGCGGTTCGCCGACAGGTCGGCCGCGGATAGAGCCGCCGCCGCATCGGCCCCTGCGTAGACGAGCCAGGCCGTCGGAGCGACCGCTGACGTGCCGTACACGCGAGTCGTGCCGCTGACATCAGGACGTTCGACCTGGCCGGCGGAACGAGCGAAGGCGGTGCTCGCCAGGTTCGCACCGACCCACCGCGCCGGATCTACGGATCGTGCGAGCGCAGTCCCTGTGTCCGCAGTCGTGACGATGAACTCGAGGTGTCGCGAACCTCCCAGCGTGGCGGCGAGGTTCGGACCGAGCGGCGCCAGGTCGACAACTGCCACCACGGTGCCGAGGCCTCCGGCGACAGGCGAGGCGACGACCGCGGACATCTGTCCTGTGAAGGGATCCAGGTAGGGGGCCGAGGTCGTCGGCGTGTTGATTGCAGCCTGCAGCCAGGGCGCGACACCGTACGCCAGCCCTGTCGGGAAGGCCTGCGACGAGCACTTCACCGACCCGTCAGGCTTGACGATGTCGAGGTGTCCCGCCGAGAAGAGGCGGCTGCCCCCGAAGGTCAAAGAGCAAGGTCCGATTGGCCCAGCGAGGATGGCCGGAACCTGGGGGTCCGCAGCCAGCTTGGCGGTGGTTTGCGCCATCAGCGCGAGGTTGTCCGTGATCTCTGTGGCTGCAACTCGGGCAGCGAAGCTCGCATCTCCCTGCGCGGCCTCCCTGGCATCTTGCTCAGCAATGCTCCTGGTCGCTATCGCGGCAACGATGGCGACTGCCAGAAGGGCCACCATGAAAAAAGACATGTAGTGGCGGAGCGCCCAGCCGTGACGATCAGGGATGTTCGTCTTTTCGCTCTCGCGTCCATGACGCGGCATCAGAGCTGGAGGGCTTCTTCAACCCGCGTCAAGAGATCCAGCGGCGAAAAAGGTTTGGTCAGGTAGAAGTCGGCGCCAGCGATCAGGCCCTTCTCCACGTCGGTCTCCTGCGCCTTGGACGTCAGGAGGATCACACGCGTTGAGCTGAGGGTCAGATCACCTTTGACCAGCGTCAGGACCTCGAGGCCGCTGCGTCCAGGCATCTGCACGTCGAGGAGTACCAGCGAAGGCTTCTGCTCCTGGATCACCTTCCAGGCCTCATTTCCATCCACTGCCTCGAGCACCGTGTAGTCGTCAGATTCGATCGTGGCGTGAACGAGCAGGCGCATGCTCGGTTCGTCGTCGGCGATCAACACCGTCCTCATCGCAAGCAGGCTGGGGGGAGTGCGAGATCTCATACGCTCTCCGCGTCCAGAGCCAGGGCTCCCGCGATCAAGGCCACTGCAGCCTGGGGGGCGCCCGCCTCCTTCGGAAGGACCGCCATGGCGCCCGCTGTCTCGAGCGCCGAAATCTCCGCCGGTGCGAGCTCCTTCGCTGTCAGCACGACGACTGGGAGGCGCGTCCCGAATCCAGCCCGCATGTGAGCGAGAAAGTCCTCACCCTGGAGCCCGGGCAGGCGCAGGTCGAGGACTATCGCCCGAGGCGTCGTGTCCACGAGCATGTGTTGGGCGGTCTCGGCATCGGTGGCGCGGACCGTGTCAAGTCCCAAGGTGGCGAACTCAGCCTTGATGAGGCTTGCGAAACCGGCGTCGTCCTCGACGATGAGGATGTATCCCGTGCCTGTCACCTGTCTCGCGACTGGCAGCGTGAATTGGAACCGCGTCCCTTTTCCAGCGCCCTTCGAGGTCGCCGACACCTGGCCTCCATGCGCCTCGATGATCCTGTGGTTGATTGCAAGGCCCATGCCTGAGCCAGGGCTTCGCCTGCGGACTCCGCTGTCGGCCCGATAGAACTTACGAAACAGCCTTGGGAGCTCCTCGGGGTCGACCCCCAGGCCGTGGTCGCGGATTGACACCTCGACCATGTCGCCGGCGGCGCGCGCGTCGATAGTGATGTCGCCGCCGTGCGGAGAGAACGTGCGGGCATTCGAGACGAAGTTGGCGAGCACCTCGAGGATTGCCTCTGCGTCGGCGGAAACGAGCGGAAGCTTATCGGGGACGTGGACATCGATTGGCCTCTGCTTGTCTTCGCCCGCGGCGGCCACTGCACGCACGATCAGCGAGCGCACGTCGACTGGGGCCAGGTCGAGGTCGCGGTGACCTGACTCGAGGCGGTGCAGCGCCAGCGCGTTGTCGATAAGCGCAGTCAACCGGCGGCCTTCACGAAGCAAGCTCGCCGCGTAAAGCTGTCGCTGTTCTTTGGTCAGATCGCTGGATGCGATGAGCTCCGCAAAGCCCACCATGTTGGCGAGGGGAGCTCGGAGCGCCTGGCTCCGGAGCGACACCACGTCGTCGTCGCCGGGGTCGGTGTCGCGGACTGTCTCCCGTCCGCCTGTCGCGCGCTCGGCTGAGGGTCCGCCGAGCCTGACTGTGAGATCGATGGCGTTGAGACGGGCGGGGGTGGGATTGGGGCGGTTCACTGCATGATCCGTTCCGCTATCGGAACGCGGGCAAGGACCAGGGCGCTTGTGTGCCTGTCATCTTCGTACTCACGCTGGGGCTGCCGGAAAACCAGGCATGCGGTCCAGACCCCCAGGATGTATCCGATCGTGAAAATGGCGAAAACAATGCTCATCAGTCCCATTTGTCAAGGTGTACGCCGGTAAGGCGTGGAAGTCGCCATGCGGTGACACTGCCCGGCAGCCCTCTATGCGCAGGGTGTTGAGGCCATGAGGCCCGCCGGCGGCGCTCTTGTGGAACCCATTGACCTCGTCTCCGGACGCTGGGCGGCCCATCGATATGCATGGGCGCATGACCTGATTTCGGAGGGAGCTTAAGTAGCAAGGCAGGCGTATCAATGGACTATGTCCATACGAGTTGGAAGCCGAGCGCTGCTTTGGCGAAGCGCGTCGGGCCTATGAGCCTCATCACGCGGAGCGGGATTCGCAAGCGGCAGACGGTTCTGATCGTCGACGACGAGCCCAACCTCCGCGCGCTCGTCCACAACACAATCGAATCGCCGTACTACCAGGTGATCGAAGCACGCGACGGCGATGAGGCCTGGGCCCTCATCAAGGAGCGAAAGCCCGCGCTCGTGCTGCTCGACATCAAGATGCCGGGACGTTCAGGTCTCGAGGTCCTGATGTCCATCCGAGGCGATGCCGACCTCAGAGGCACGCAGGTCATGATTCTCACCGCGAGCGATGACCAGGCACACATCGATGCCGGGATTCTCGCCGGCGCCGACTTCTATCTGACCAAGCCATTCTCGCCAGCCGACCTTCTCGCTCGCGTTTCGGAGGCGATTGGGCAACGAGTGCCGTCCTGGTAATCGCGCCGAGAACGACTCTGGACATCCGAAGGGGACCGCCTGCCGGCGCCTTCGCATTGAGCCGCCGCTCCAGGACTATGCCTCGAGCGACTGAAACCTGCTTCGCAGATCCAGATCAAAGAGTCCGGTTGGGCCGAGCGCTCGCTGAGCGCATCACCGATGCCACACGCATGATTGCCGAAGCCGCGGCGGCCGCTGGGCTGTCCGAGCTGGCCTCGCGGCGGTTTGCGAAGCCGATCCGCCATGTTCACAACCTGGCGAGCAGAGGCGTCGCGAACTTCCTGATCACAGGCCAGGGCAGCACCGAGAAGGAACGAAACTTCATCGGGCGCCTTGGAGTCATGGCGGCCCTGCACGGCCTGTCAGTCGCGACCCTGACCAGGTCCTATCTACTGTGGCGGGACACCAACCTTTTGGTGCTCAATGAAGAGATCTGCCGCCTGGGCACCGCGATGGCTTTCGCGGACGAGGCACGGACGATCATCCGGTCGAGTGCCGATACCGGCATCGTTCGCATGGCTCGCGCGTATGACTACCAGATGCACGTCGTCCGCAGTCGCGAGGACGCCATGACGTTGGCGCTGCGGGACAGTGAGGCACATCTTCACGAGGCTGTAGTGAACACGTCGAAGAAGAACGATCAGCTGTCGGCGGCGATGGTTGAAATCTCGGACAAGAACGTGCAGCTCAGCGCATCCAACCGCCAGCAGACCGATTTCATCGTCAACGTGAGCCACGAGCTGAGGACTCCGCTGGCGGGCATCCTCGGATACGCCGAGCTGTTGCTGGAGGGGGCGGACCGGGAGCTCGACGTCGACCAGCGCAAAGACGTCCAGGAGATCCGGGCCGGCGGCGAGGAGCTGCTGAGGCTGGTCAACGACATCCTTGACGAATCCCAGATCGAAGCGGGAATGATGGCGCTGAACACCGGTCGCGTCAACCTCAAGGGAGTGGTGGATTCGGTCCTTGCCAATGTCGCGGCGCTGGCGGGTAAGAAATCTCTGTACCTGCACGCGGACATACCTGACTCAGCCGAGGCGCTTGGCGACGATGGCCGCTTGAAGCAGATCCTGACCAACCTGGTTGGCAACGCGATCAAGTTCACCGACACCGGGGGCGTCACCATCAACTGCCTCCCGTGGGCGGGCCTGTGGCGCGTCAGCGTGGCGGACACCGGCATCGGTTTGCCGGACGACAGCCGGGAGATCGTATTCGAGCGTTTCAAGCAGCTCGAGACAGGCACCACCCGCCGGTTCGGCGGCACCGGCCTCGGCCTTGCCATCGCCAAGGGATTGGTGGTGATGCAGGGAGGCGAGATGGGCGTCTACTCAACGCTTGGCCTGGGCAGCACCTTCTGGTTCACGGTGCCCGCGCCGATCGCGAGCGAGACGGCAGCCTGACCCCACCGGTCCCGCTTTAGGCCGGACCTAAGAGACCGCGATCCCGACTGCCAGCGCCTCGGCAAGCTTCCTGAGGTCCGCGACCAACGGGTCGGTCGGATCGGACGTGACAAGCGGCCTGCCACTGTTGGCGGCCTTGTCAAGATTTTCGGATCGACGGACCACGAAATCCGGCCGCCGGCCGAGCACGCTGGCCGCGGTGTCGATATCCATCGCGTGAGTGGTGCTGTAGTTGAGGATCAGGCGAATGCGCTTGGCAGGTATGGCGAGCTTCTCGAACAGGTCGAGGCATCCCCTGGTCGCCTTGAGCGAGGGCAGTGAGGCGGAGGTGACAAGGCAGATCAGATCGCAGGTGTCAACGGCGGTCAGGGTGCGCTCGCTGAACGACGCTGGAGCGTCAACCAGAACATATCCGCAGGTGGAGCTCAGCCTGTCGATGGCCAGCTGAATCGCAGGCAAGGTGACAAGGTTGGCGCGCTCAGGAAGGTCGGCGCCAACCACCAGGCGGACGCTGCCCGACTGGGTGATGAAGCCTTTGAACTGCGCTTCATCGATGAGAGTCCCGGGAGGTGCTTTGAGGTCGGCGAGAGTCTGGTTCGGATGGACGTTCAAGTAAACGGCAGAGTCGCCGAACTCGACGTCGAGGTCCAGAAGGCCGACAGGCCTGGAGGATTGGGCCGCGAGCAGGACCGCTGTGTTGACCGCGAGCGAGGTGGTCCCAACTCCTCCCTTCGCGTGGGCGAAGAGAATCACCCTGCCCCGGTTTGGGTTCGAGGCGGCGCCTGCCGAGCGGCGCAGCAGTGCCTGGACCTTGGCCTCGAGGATCGCCAGCTCAAACGGCTTGGGGAGATAGTCGTCGGCGCCTACCGCGTAGCCGGCCAGCATGTCCTGCGCCTCCCTGAGGTCGGAGAACATGAGAATCGGGACTCCGGCGGTGAGGTGGTTGCCGCGCAGGCGGGTCGTGAGCTCGATGCCGTTGAGCTCTGGCATCCGGACGTCGGTGATGACGAGGTCGGGCACTCGCTGATGGATCAGCTCGAGTGCCTCGATGCCGTCGCTGGCTTTGCGGACGCGATAGCCGGTCCGCTCGAGAAATCCCCCGACCATCTTCTGGATCACACGATCGTCATCGACCAGGACGATGTCTTCAGTAGACACTAGTAGGACACTACTCCGGCTCCTGGGTCAGCTTCAAAGCGATGGCACGCGCGAGGTCGCGGCGCGTGTAGCCCCCAAGCGCTGTCAAGTCCTCTTTGCCATCGCCGGCCAGCATCGCCAAACCGGCGGCGCCGAAGGCGCGGCGCGCCTCGCGCGGATCGCCCGCGAGTACCATCGCCGAACCCAGCTGAAAGTACGCGATCGCCTGGCTGGGGTCGAGATACGTCGCCTGCCTGAACGCCCTCACCGCTGTGTTGAGGTCTCCGGAGGCAGCAGCGTGGTCGCCCTCCACAAGCAGGCCGCTCAGGTTCGTGTGTGAGGGCAAGCCTGCCTGCCGCGTACCTTCAACCACTTTGCGCGGGGACGGCGGTGCGGCGATGATGCGCCTGTAGCAGAGCGCACCGGCCACGCGCACCGGCTCGAAATAACCTGTCATTCGGCCTGGCGAATCCGAATGGCCGAGGAAGAGGTGGCCCCCATGGGGGATGCGGTCAGCGATCCGTTGAATGCTGGTCTCCGACTCTTCGCGTCCGAAGTACATCAGGACGTTACGGCAGAACACGACTGCGGATTCGGGCACCACCGAGCCCGCATCGGTTTGGGCGAGGTTGTGGTGAGCGATCCGGACGTTGCGTCGCAAGAAGGCGGCGACCTCGTAACCGCCCGCAGTCGGCGTCAGGTACTTCCTGCGGCGCGCGAGAGACAGGCCCTGCACCTCACGCTCGGTGTACTGCGCCTTCTCAGTTCGCGCGAGCGCCCGGAACGAGATATCAGTGGCGACGACGTGCCAATTGCTACAGCCCCCTTCGTCGAGGAGCATCGCAAGGCTGTACGGCTCCTGGCCGTTGCCGCATCCGGCGCTCCAGACCGTCTGCGGTGCGGAGCTCGTGTTGCGGGCGAGCTCGTTGAACGCCACGAACTGGGCCGCATCTCGAAAAAATGAGCTGTGCTGCACGGTGACACGATCGAGAAGATCGTCAAATGCCGCGGGTTGGGTGTCGACCATGTCCACGTACGAGTTCAACGGAACTCCCGCAATGTCCGCGCTTTCATGGAGCAATCGCTCCAGCCTGGTGCGGCTGGCAGATTGCGCGTTGAGACCAGCTCGCGATCGAAGCAGGAGGGCCGCGTGGTCGAGTGGGTTTCCGGTCATTTTGGAACCACGGTTCTTGCCGCCTGGGCCCGTTTGTACTTCGTGCGCGCGACGGCTGGGTTTGGCTCTCGGGCCGGCGCATCTGCTGTGCGACCCAGCAGCCGCGAAACGGCGCTCAAAAGGCCTGCCTCGTCAAACGACGTCTTGACGATGTAGCCATCGGCGCCTGCGTCGAGCCCGCGCTGGTGGTCCTCCTCGCTCGCTCGCGACGACACGATAAGGACGGGGATGTTGGCAAACGCTGGGTGCGCCCGTATCGAGCTCGTGAGCATGAAGCCGTCGACGTTGGGCATCTCGATGTCGGTCACCACAAGGTCGGCGGGCTCTTCCGCGAGCAGCGCGAGGGCCTCTGCTCCATCGCTCGCCGTTCGCACGGAATACCCTCCGCGCTCAAGGATCGAACGCTGGAGCTCACGCACCATCAGGGCGTCATCGACCACCATCACAGACAGCTTGCGCGCGGTAGCGGCTTTGGCGATCACTCGGGATGCGGTTTCGTCCAGGGCGGTGCCACGTTCGATGAGAGTCGGGACATGCAACACCAGCAGGATCGAGCCATTGGGCTCGATGCTTGCTCCGCTCACCGCCTTTAGGCCGCGAAGGCGGCCGGTCAAGCCGCGGACCACGACGTCGCGTTTCCGCAGCACCGACTCCACCTGGAACGCATGCGAGTCCGCCGGCGTGCCGAGCAAGACCCACGGGCCTCCATCGATACCAGGCAGACCGAGGAGCTCGGCCAGATTGGAAACCGGGACTGCGTGCCCATCGATCACCGCCAGGTTCCTTCCGCTCACGACCTGGACGTTCTGTGCCTCCAGCATGCGGATGATCCGGTGCAGGGGCAGGGCGAATGACTGACCGGCGATTGAAACGATGAGGCAGGGGACCACCGTGAGAGTGATCGGGACGACGATCCGGAACTCTGCTCCTTCGCCTGGATGATTCACCACCTCGATCTCGCCATGAACTGCCTCGACTGCTGTCGTGACGACGTCAAGGCCGACGCCTCGACCCGATTGCTCGGTGATGACCTTGGCGGTCGAGATCCCCGCGCGGAAGATGAGGTGCAACGACTCATTCTCACTAAGGCCGGCGACGTCGACGCCGGCCTTGGCCGCGGAAGCGCGCACCGCCGCAACGTTGATGCCTGCGCCGTCGTCACTGATCGCGATCACCACCTTCGACCCGACCTGTGACGCGTGGAGCCTGACCACCGCCTGCTTTGGCTTGCCTGCCGCCAGCCTCTGCTCGGGGAGCTCGACCCCATGCCCAACCGAGTTCCTGACCAGGTGGAGAAGGGGGGAGACGAGCTCGTCGAGCACGCCCCGATCGACCTCGATGTCCTCTCCGATCACCTCCCAGCGCACGTCCTTCCCGGCTGCCCGAGCGGAATCGCGGACGGTCCGATGGAGGATGGGCTCCAGCGTGCCGACCGGCAACATTCGCGTGCGCTCCGTGACCTCCTGGAGCTGGTTGATCACCTTTGTGAGCTCGCGGTACTCAGTCACCGAATCGGGGTCCTGGCTCAGCTCCGAACCAAGCACGTGCCCGACTCTGAGCTGTGCCGCAGAAGCCTCACCGACCAACCGGTTGAGCTCATCGATGCGCGCGACAGGCACTTCGATGGTTGCCGCGTCAAGATGCTTGCGGTCCATCACGCTCGGGCGTGGTTGGACGATGGGCGCGGTCGGGGTCGGCGGCGCGGCAGGAGGTGCCGGTGGTGGTGGAGGAGCAGGCGCTGGGCTCGCGAACACTGGCTCGACAGTGATCGTCGCGGCGGCGGCCGGGATCGAGGCCTGCAGCGTAGCCGGCGCTTTGGAATTGGTGCCGCCGTTGCCCGTCACTTCCGCTGGTGGTGCGACAGGGGTGGGCAGGAGACGCTCCAGCGAGGCTTCGTCGCTCGCGTCCTGATCGCCGCTGGATGCGCTTGCAATCAGCCGCCCGAGGCCGTCGACGACACGGAGCATTGCATCGGTGAGCTCCGGGGTCGAACGACGCGTGCCAGCCCGAAGCTCGACAAGAAGGTCCTCGAGCCTGTGGGCGAGCCGGCTCACCCGCATCATGCCGACCATGCCTGCGGCCCCCTTCATCGTGTGCGCCTCGCGGAAGACTGCGTCGATGGCGGCCTGGTCGTCAGGCGCGGACTCGAGAGCGAGCAGCCCGGAGGCTATGCGCTCGAGGTAGCCTTTGGCCTCCTCCACGAAGAGCGGTCGGAACTCGTCTTCTAGCTCGCCCGTTTCAGATCAGCCGGCTCTTCACCAGCTCCTCCATATCGACGAGCACCACCAGGCGTCCGCCATTGCTGTACACGCCGACCTCACCCGGCTGGTTGCCCGGGCCGACAGGCTCTTCGAAGTCGGCCGCGATCGGCAATTCCTCCGCGGCCAAGGCGACCATTTCCTTTTCGCCGCTGACCAGGACGGCGAAGGGAGGTTCGGTCAGGGCCCCAGTCCCCGTCAACACGCCGGTATCGAGGAGGGGAACGATCTCTCCTCGTACGTTGACGACCCCCAGCAGGCCGACGGGCGCCAGGGGTACACGTGTCACCAGGGGATGGCGTAGGACCTGGTGTACGCTCGCCATCGGAACCGCGAAAAAGGCGGCGTTGACGGCAATCACGAGCACTCTAGTCATCGCTGTCCTTCCTCGCACTCAGGGTCGGCTGGAGAGTCATTTACTCTCCTCCTGCGCCCAACCGCGAGAAGCCATGCCTGAGGCGAGTGCGACCTGCGCCGCAGCGTTGAGGGCGACTTCCTTGGCTGCCGCCGCGACCTCGGCGCTCCTGTCGGAGATGCGCTGAAACGCAATTTGCACGCTCTCGGTTGCGATGTTCTGCTGGTCGACCACGGACTTGACCTTTTCACCAGCGTCGGTCATGGCTTGCGTGGTCCCCACAAAGCCGTCGAACTGCTGCGCGCGCCGTACCAGGGCATCGACCAGCTCCCTGTTGGTCGCTTGCGCGCCGTCGGCCACCTTGGCGATCTGGGCGGCTGCATGCTTGGAGCGTTCGGCGAGCCTGCGCACCTCGTCAGCCACCACCGCGAAGCCGCGACCGGAGTCTCCCGCGCGGGCCGCTTCGATCGCTGCGTTGAGCGCTAGCAAAGCCGTCTGATCGGCGATGTCGTTGACGAGGTCAATAACTCCCTTGATCTCTTCAAGGCGGGCTGTGTTGGCAAGCTGACGATCGTTCACTCCGAGCAGCTCGGTCTTGACGCTCAGGATGTTTGCGCGCAGCTCGCCCGCATTGATGACTACGCTCGTGACCCAATTCGCGATTGGCCTGATGCTGCTCGAAAGCGCATTCAGCTCGACGGTTGTCTCGACCGCTCCCTGTGTTTGTTCGGCGGTGGCAGCGACCAGCTGCTCGGCCGACACCGACAGCCGCGCGGCGGAGTCGCTGGCTTCGCGCCGCTGCCTGGGTAGTTCCAGGACGAGCTGGTCGAGGAGGGCGTTGAATATCTCGGCCAACCTGCGAGTCTGGCCACCGCCGCCTGGGACCGCGCGAGATGCCAGGTCGCCAGAGACGACGTCGGCTGCCGAGCGCGAAAGCTCGACCACGGGCCGCGCCATCAACCACGCGGAAAATGTCAGGAACGCGATAAGGACGACCATCGTCCCAACACCTATCCAGAATCCCGAGTGCGCCAGGTTGAAGATGGCGTCAAGGGCGAAGAAAGGCAGGACGACGAAGAGAGAGCTGAGCAGCAGCCAGAGGAAGAAGCTGTCCGAAGGTTTTGCGTCGCGGACGGGCGCGCGATTTGATCGCCGCACCGAGGCGCCAGGCCTCAACAAGACCTTCATCACGCGCAGTTGAGCTGCAGCGACTTCTGGGACGCCTTCAGTCACCGGCTTCCTAAGCTCCAAACCGGGACTCTCCTTCCCAGCCGGATTCGGCAAGCTGGGCGGCGAGCGCACCCTGCCGAGCGGCGGCGGCGGCGATCTCCTGGGCGGTGGCGGCGACCGAGCGGCTGCCCTCGGCAATGTGCTCGATCGCGAGCACGATCTGCTCGGTGGAGGTGCGCTGCTGGTCAGTCGCGATCCGCACCGCGTCACCGGCCTTGGTCATCGCCCGCATCATCGCCAGGCCCCTTTCCATCTGCTTGACACCCTTCTCCAGCGCCATCACTGTCACGCTGCTCTCAGCTTTGGCGCCCTCCACGAGCGTGGCGATCTGCGAAGCGGCAGCCTTCGAACGCTCGGCGAGGCGACGGACCTCGTCAGCGACGACCGCAAAGCCGCGCCCTGCATCGCCTGCACGAGCAGCCTCGATGGCGGCGTTGAGGGCGAGCAGGTTGGTCTGGTCGGCGATGTCGTTGATGAGCTCGAGGATGCCCTCGATCTCGTTGACGCGACCGGCAAGTGCCAGAGTGCGATCGCCTGAGGCCTTGAGGTCGGTTTGCGCGAGCTCGAGGTTGGTCTGAGCCTCACCTGCTTGAGTTGAGACCCGGCCGATCGTCTCAGAGACGGCCGCGGAGCTGCGCGCGACCTCTTCCATGCTGGCCGAGGTCGCAGTGGCCGCCGTCGTCTGTTCGAAAGTCGCCGAGGCGAGCTGCTCGGCCACCGCGGAGAGGTTCGTAGCGGACTCTGTGACCTCCCCTCGAAGCTTGAACATCACACTGCCGAGCCGCTCGACCATCGCATTGAACGCGGCGCCCAGGTGGCGGACCTCCGTGCCGCCATCGAGCCGAACCCGAACCGTGAGGTCGCCCGCCTCAACCTTCGCTGCAGCGCGCGCTAGCGCGAGGATGGGCCGGATCGTGAACCTGGTCAGAATGACAGCGAACGCGATCATCAGCAACGCGCCAACCGTCTCCGCAAGCAAGGAGAAACGGGCCTGGGCGTAGGCCGGCGCGAGGGCGTCCGCGGCGTCGGTCGAGGCGATAACCACCCAGCCGAGGCTTGCGATCGAGCTGTAGCCGGCGAGGACGTCCCTGCCGCGAAAGTCGGTCATCCTCGCCGAGCCGGGGCCCGAGTCCAAGGCGGTGTCGATCACAGCGCTGTTGCCCTTGATCGTCAGGGACCCTTTGGCCAGCATGGCGGCATCATTCCTGACGGCCCCCCAGTCAGAGCTGTAGACGATCAGGTGGGCGCCGTTGGCGACGTGGATCTCCTGGAACTTTGAGTTGGTGGCTCGCCCGTAAGGGTCGAGCAGGGTTGCCAGCGCCGAGACGTTGAGGTCCCCCGCGACGATTCCCTGCGTCTGCCCGTCCGGGCCGACGATCGGTTCGGTCATGATCCACAGCAGGCCACTGACGCCCTTACGGATTGGTTGGATGGACTCGAGAGTGAGGCTGTTCCTAAGGGTCACGATTGCGGCGTCTCGGAGATCCGAATCCAAAGCCGTCGTCGCGAGCACCTTGCCGCTGGTGCTGACGATCTCGATAGCTTCGAAGGAGGGGTCCGCACCAGCGGGCCGCGCCACGACTGCGCTGAGCCCGGGTTTTCCGGTGCGACTCACTGAGTCCTCCGCGAGACGCCGCAACTCAGCTTTGCGCTCCCCCAACCAGGCGCCGATTCGAACCGCGGTCGCTTCCGCTGTCGCCTGGCTGCGGGCTGTTGCGGCAGCGGTGCTCGTCTGCACGCCCTCCTGGAACGTCAGCAGCCCCAGGATCGCGACCGCCGGCAGGGAGACCAGGAGCGATCCACCCAGGACGCGCATGAAGAAGCTGTCCCAGGGTCTGCGCCTGCGTGTGCGAGCCGGTGGCGCGGCCCGGCGCTCGCTTTGAACCAGGCGAATGTCTGGACGAGCCGTGCCTGGCGTGGCCGCGCGCGGCGCGTCTTTAAGCGCCATGTCTGGGCTCCTGCGTTGCTTCCCATCCCGTATCGGCCAGCTGGGTGGCGAGCTCACCCTGGCGGCCCGCGGCGGCGGCGATCTCCTGGGCGGTTGCGGCAACGGAGCGGCTGCCCTCTGCGATGTGCTCGATGGCGAGCACCACCTGCTCGGTGGAGGAGCGCTGCTGCTGGTGAGCGGCATGCATTTGGCCGCCCGCTTCCACCACCGCCTGCATCATCGCGAGCCCCCGCTCCATCTGCTTGACGCCCTTTTCCAGCGCCATGACGGTCTCGCTGCTCTGGGCCTGGGCGCCCTCGACGAGGGTGGCGATCTGGGCCGCGGCCGCCTTCGAGCGCTCGGCGAGACGGCGCACCTCGTCCGCGACGACCGCGAAGCCGCGGCCCGCATCGCCGGCGCGAGCTGCCTCAATGGCTGCGTTGAGGGCGAGCAGGTTGGTCTGGTCGGCGATGTCGTTGATGAGCTCGAGGATGCCCTCGATCTCGTTGACGCGACCTGCAAGTGCGAGGGTGCGATCGCCCGAGGCTTTGAGGTCGGCCTGCGCGAGCTGGAGGTTGGCCTGCGTCTCGGCAGCTTGCATGGCGACACGGTCGACGGTGGCCGCGACTGCCGCCGAGCTGCGTGAAAGCTCTTCCATGCTTGCCGAAGTTGCAGTGGCCGCCGTCGTCTGCTCGAAGGTCGCGGAGGCGAGCTGCTCCGCCGCTGCAGACAGCTTGGCGGCGGACTCGGTGACCTCGCCTCGGAGGCGGAACAGGACGCTGCCCAGCCGCTCGACCATCGCGTCGAATGCGTCGCTGAGCCGCCGGATCTCCCCGCCCCCCTTCAGGTTTACCCGGGCTGAGAGGTCGCCGGCTTCCACCCTTGCGGCGGCGCGGGCGAGAGCAACGATTGGCCTGGTCGTGAAGATCGCGAGGACTACCGCGAATCCGATCAGCAGCACGGTGCTCAGGGCCTGCAGCAGGGAGGTCGTGAGCTCCTGCGCGTAGACCGGAGCCAGCGCGCTCGACAGGTCAATTGACGCGATCACCACCCAGCCGAGGCTGGGGATCGGCTCGTACCCGGCGAGGACCTGGTGATTCCTGTAGTCCTTGATCTGCGCAACGCCGCGGCCGAGGTTCGTCGCCTGGTCGTAGGTCGCGGCCTCGGCCGTGATGCTCAGAGAGCCCTTCGCCAGAATGCCGGCGTCGCCCTGGATGACTCCCCACGCCGAGCTGTACAGAAGGAGGTGCTGAGCGTTGACCACGTGCACCTCCTGATCCGATGTGGTCGAGGTGTCGAGTCCGTAGGGGTTGAGCAGCCGGCCCAAAACGGCAACTGTCACATCTACTACGACTACACCTTGCGATTTGCTGTCCGAACCGACGATCGGCGAAGTCATGATCCAATCGAGGCCGCCAACGCTCTTCTGGATCGGCCCAACCGTGTCGATGACCAGGCTGTTCGTAAACGCGGCGCCTTCGGGCCGGCCTGACAGCACGGCGCCTCGCGGTGCCGACCCCACAAGCTTTCCACCCGAATTGAAGATCTGCAGCGTGGTGAAGGCCGGATGGGCGGCGGTCGAAGCCACCAGGGCCGCGTTCACCCCAGGCTCAGAGAGTTCGCCGACTTGGTCTTGCGCAATGGCGCGAAGCTCCGCCTTGCGCTCCGCGACCCAGTCGCTGATGCGCACGGCTGCGCTCTGTGCAGTAGCTGCCCCGCGCGCTTTGGTCTGATCGATCGTGGTCTGGGTGCTGAAGTTGGCCATCACGAAGCCAAGCAGGATGGAGACTGGAATCGACACCAGGAGCAGGCCTGCCACGGCACGAACGGAGTAGCCGTCAAATGACTGCAAACTCCCCCATCGTCTGGGCGCACGCGTAGCCCCCGTTGGGGCTTTCACCAGGCGAAGCGCCGGCTGCTTTAGGTCGAGGACCCGGTCATCTGGCGGTCCCCTTCGCAGCTGCATGCCCTTGTACTACGCGGGGCAGCCTGTTTTGTCGCCATGGGTGAGCACGGCGAGCCACCCCTATAAGAGGATGGCATCGGGGGATTTCTAAAGCTCGATCAGCCCCTGGCGAGCCGCCGAGATGACCGCTTGCAGCTTGGAGTGGACCTGGAGCTTTTCGATCACATGGCGGACGTGCCATTCGACTGTATGGGGGGCGATGCCAAGGCGTTCTGACATGGCTGCAGTGTCCAGGCCTTCGGCGAGCAGGTGCAGGATGTCGAGCTCGCGTGGCGTGAACGCCGCCAGCAGTTGCTCGCGTTCGCGCTTTTGGGTCACTACCCCCCGCTGGCGTCGAATCGCTCGCGCGAAGAGCTCGACAGGGATGAGCACCTCGCCCCTGGATGCCCGGCGAACTGCCTCGATGATCTGTTCCGCTGTCGCATCCTTGGTCAGATACGCGGTGGCGCCCGCATCGACAGCGTCAAGGAGCGCAGTCTCGGATTCGTCGGCGCTGTGGAACACGATTGCTGCTCCGGCGTGCTCGAGCTGGATCATGCGGGCGGCCTCCGGCCCTGTCACGTCGGGGAGCCGGAAGTCCATCAGCACAACGTCGGGGTGATCATTGGCGGCTGAGACAACCGCAGTCGCCCCGGACGAGGACACGCCGGATACCGCCAGGTCGGGCTGCCCTTCAAGGACGCGGGCGAGGGCCGAGGCAAGGAGGGGATGGTCCTGCACGATCAGGACGCGCACCCGCCGGGCGACCGGCTCGCCCGCGAGCTCCGGCTCCGCTTTGCGCACGGTCGTCACCCTCTGCCGTCCTGGGCTGCAAAGTGTCCCGCCGGCAAGGCCCGCACATGCTTTCTTGTAACCATTCGACTGCAACTGTAAAGCGGATACTTAATTGTTGCGTCAGCCTGCTTGGCTTTAATTAGTTGGTACCTTCCTCCACGGTGAAGGCAATGGTGCTCGGCGCGGGGGGGCAGGTTGGGTCGGAGCTCATGCGGCGCCTTGGCGACGCGGTCGGGTTTACCCACGGTGAGCTTTCGGTCTCTGACGGGGCAGGAATTGAGAGGGCCTGCCTCCGCCACCGCCCAGACGTCGTCTTCAACTGCGCAGCTTTCAACGCTGTCGATCGCGCGGAGAGCGAGCCGGAGGTCGCATACGAGGTGAATACCAAGGGACCGGCGGCCGCCGGCGCCGCGTGCAGCCGCTACGGTGCCCGCCTGGTCCATTTTTCGACGAACTTCGTCTTCGACGGCTCGCGCGGCCGGCCGTACGTCGAGACCGACGCCGCGCATCCCCTGAGCGTGTATGGCAAATCCAAGCTCGACGGCGAGAACGCACTCCTTGCCGTACTGCCCGAAGCGATAGTCATCAGGACGGCGGCGGTTTTCGGTGATCGCGGGTCGGCGGTGAATGGCGGGAGCTTTCCCGGGCGGATTCTCGAGCTGGCGCGCGAAGGGCGGCAGCTGCGAGTAGTTTCCGACCAGCGGGTCAACCCCACGTACGCGCGGGACCTCGCCGAGGCGGCGATCGCGCTCGCGGTTGCCGAGATGAGTGGCGTGGTTCACGTCGTCGCAGCCGGCTGTTGCGGCTGGGACGAGTTCGCGCGGGCGGCCCTTGCCGATTGCGGCGTCGATGCGGAGGTGAAGTCCGTGACCACCAGCGACAGCAGCGCGCCGGCGCGGCGGCCGCTCAACGGATGCCTTGGATCCGTCCGCACAGAGGCGCTCAGGCCGTGGCGTGAGGGAGTCGCCGCCTGGGCGGCCAACCGCAACCACCCTTAAAAAGGCTCGGGCCGGGCGATCTCTCGACACCGGCACCGAGCTTGGCTGCGGGGGGTGAGTTCTTATCAAGTTGAGAGGGCCGTCCAACCTTTCTGAGGATCCTTCACCGATGGACGATCTCTACCCGACAAATTCTAAGGCTTGGAATCCGTGAGTGCCATACGCAAAGTGTGTGAGTTTTCGGCGACAAATCGACCACGTCGCTCGGGAAATACCAAGGGGAATAAAACACAGGACCCAAACGTCATAATGCTGCGTTAGTCCTGCACACGTCTTGCACACTTTGATCAGTTCGAGGGAGGCAGCCGAGCGCCTTGGCGTCAGCCAGGCGACTGTTCTCCGCGCAGTTGCGCGGGGCGTGCTGAAGCCTGCCAGAACCACGCCCGGAGGCCACCACCGATTCCGCCTCGACGCGATCGAAGCTCTTGGCGGCGCTCCTTCGCCGGACCTGGGGCTCGTGACGACGTTCATCAGCACCCGTGCCGCAGCCTGCCTGCTTGCGGTCAGCCAGCACACTGTCATCAGGGCGTGCCGCGACGGCCGGCTTAAGCCCGATGAGACGACGCCAGGGGGACACCTTCGGTTCTCGGAGGAGCGGATCCGCCGGCTGGCGCCGGTCGCCAAGGGGCTGACGGGCACCGGCGAGACGGCTCGCGTGCTTGGACTGACAGTCGACAGGCTCCGCCGGGCTGTTCACGACGGCACAGTGACGCCCGCCGCGGTCACCCCTGGCGGCCACCGCCGCTTCGCCGCCACCGAGCTTGCCTCGACGGCATTCCAGTCAGCGCGTGGCCGCAAGGCTCACACCGACGAAGGGGCTGACCATGCCGCGACGTAACGGCGACACCGAGGGCTTGCACGGGACGTCGCTGGGGCTGGGCCTCGGCAGCCTGCTCGTGACGGCGGGGATTGCAGTCATCGCGCTCGGGCTCTTCAGCTGGACGACAAGGTACGGCGTGGCAATCGTCGCGATGTTCGCGGGCCTGGTCTTCATCGGAGTGGAGATCGTTCGACTTCGAACGCGAGCCGACCGCGGCCTGCTGCTCTGGACGGCGCTGCTCGACGCGATCCTCGTCGCGGCGGTCGTCCTCGCGATCACGCCAATCCTTGCGATCCTGCGCGGCTTCGTCGAGCTCGTCGGGCAATCGAAGGTCCAGAGCGGAGGCGACTGGCTCGCATACGGATTTGCCTTCACTGGCCTGTTTCTCGGCGCGTTGTTCTTCGCGTACGCGATCAAGTACTACCTGAGCACTGTGATCGTGCTGATCACCACGCTCGCCACCGGCGGTCGCAACGGGGGCAACGGCCACAACGGGAGCAACGGCAACAACGGGAGCAACGGCAACGGCACGCAGCGTGCCGGGCTAAAGAACGGCTACCACATCGACCTTGGATACCACCCGTTCGTGTCTGTCCACGTCGCGGCCTACAACGAGAAACGGGTTATCGAACGCCTCCTGACCGCGCTCTCGCAGCTCGAATATCCCGCGTACGAGGTCGTCGTCGTCGATGACTCGAACGACGACTCGAACCTGATTCTCGAGCGATGGATGCACACGCCGGGATTCAAGATCCTGCACCGGAACAGCCGGGCCGGCTACAAGGGTGGCGCGCTTCGCGAAGCGCTCAAGGTCATGGATCCGCGAACCGAGTACGTGGTGGTCTTCGACGCCGATTCAGTGCCGTTCCCTGACTCGATCGATCGCTTCCTTCCGCACTTCTACCAGGAGTACGAGAACGGCAGGAACCTCAGCGGCAATGGGTATGCAGCCTCTGATAACGGCCAGCCCGCGCACGGCGTCCGGCAGTTCAAGCGCCGCGAAGAGGTCGCAGCGGTGCAGAGCTACCAGTGGCACGTCCTCAACAAATCGGAGAGCTGGCTGACCGAGGCAGTGCGCGCGGAGTACGCAGGCAGCTACATGGTCGAGCGCCCGTTCCAGGATGCGGTCGGCTCTCTGAAGATGGTGGCAGGGACCGCCTGCATGATCAGGGCGGACCTCCTGCGCGAGATCGGCTGGGGAACCAGCATCACAGAAGACTGGGAGCTCACCCTCAAGCTCTATGCCCGCGGCTACAAAGTCGCCTACACACCATGGGCAGAGACACCGGCTGAGTGCGTGAGCACGTTCTCGCGCCTGGCCCGCCAGCGCATGCGCTGGGCGGAGGGGCACACCCACAACGTTCGCAAGTACTTCTTGCCCATCCTGCTGTCTCGCTACGTCACGCCACTCGAGAAGCTCGAGTTTCTTTTCGACACTACTTATTACTTGCAGGCCCTCCTCTTCGTCATCGGGTCTGGGAGCTGGCTGGTGTCAGAGGTGATCTTCCATACGCATGTGCCGGGCTGGACCGCGCAGCTCGGTTGGGCTCTGCTGTTCTCCAACATCTTCGCCCTGCCGCTGATGAACCTCGGCGGGCTCATCCTGGAAGAGGCTCCGCCGCGGGACCTCCAGGGAGTGCTCGGCGCCGTGGTTCTGTCCTTTGCACTCGTCCCGTTCCAGGGGTGGGCCGCCCTGAAGGGCCTCCTGGCCAAGGAGGAGGGACCGTGGTTCCGGACGCCGAAGACGGGTCGGGTCACGGATGAGGTCCACCACCTTCGCCGTCTGCAGCTGCTGCGCCGATGGCTGCTCGGCCACCGCGCAGCGGTAGGCGAGGGACGTGTCGGAGGGGTGCGGCACCCGTCACCATCCCCCAGTGCCCCCGTCCGCGCGGTTCCCGCCCAGCCTCATCTGAACCGCCGGCTTGGTTGGGTGGTGCTTGCGGCGATCGTGCTGGCAGTCGGCGCCCTGGTGTGGGGATCGGCGAGCGTGCCGATTGTGCAGTCCGCGGGCAACCCTCTCTATCTGCACGGCACCGGCGTCTCGCCGGGGTGCACGCCCGCCACCATGGACCAGGCCGTCGGCGTGCGCCCGACGGCGTGCTCCGTCACATCCAATGGCACGACGTCGGTGTTCGGCTTTACGAACCTGCCATCGCAAACCATCAGCGCAGGCGTCTGGTCCTTCACCTTCTACTGGACCGGCGGAACAGGCGCGACCAAGGACACGGTGACCGTGAGCGTCGGCGTGGTCGCCGGCGCCAGCTGCGCAGGGTTTGTCGCCACGATCCCGAACGGGGGCACGACCTGGACCACCACCTTCGGGAGCAACGGCGCCAACACCACGAGCCCAGTCACCGTCAGCACGAGCGCGAGCCAGGCCGCGCTGGTGATTCCAGCGGGTGGGTCGCTGTGTCTGAGCGTGAGCCTCGCTCACGGAACTGGGGGTGCCACTTCGGTGCTCTATGACGGCACTGCCGGGGTTGCCGACACGCAGCTGGTTCCAGCATCCACTGTGGTCCCAGAGTCGCTGTTGGGTTGGCTCGCGCTTGCTCTGGCCATCCCTGTGATAACCGGCCGCCGTCGGCTGCTGTCTGTGCTCCGGGTGTGGCGATGAGAACACACGACCGCGACGCGCTGAACATGACCCTCGTTGCCATGACGTGCGCGCTTTTGATGCTGCTGCCTTTCGTCACCACCTTCGACGATCTGCTCACAACGTGGGCGCTGCAGCTGGGCGCCAACAATCCACTTCAGGGAATCGTTCCCATCGAGGCGCGCATGGTGGTTGGCCTGCTGGGGGCGGTTGGAATCCACGCCGCAGCATCAGGCAGCCACATAGTGATCTGGGACGCAGCAGGCTCTATGCACACTCTTTTCATCTCCTGGAACTGCATCGGCTGGCAGAGCCTCATCCTGCTGGGCATCAGCTTTCTCTCGGGTCTGCGCGGACAGCAGTCATTGGAAGCGCGTGTCCAGGTCGTGCTCATCGGCATCGCCGGCACCATGCTTTTGAACCTGATGCGCGTGGCGGCGGTGGCGGCGATCGCGGCGACCATCGGACAAACCCCCGCCATGTTGTTCCACGATTACGGAGGCACCCTCCTTGTGATCGGCTGGCTCTTCGGGTTCTGGATCTTCGCCCAGAGATGGATCCTTGTCGCGCCGCCCTCGGATGGCGTTGAGGTGCCTGCGTGAAACGCTGGGCGAGGCTGGCCCTCCAGACCGCCTTCGGGCTCTTTCTGCTCTGGCTCTGGTTACGGACCGTCTCGCTGCCGGAGGTCGCCAGCCACGCGCGAGTGCAGAGCTGGCCCGCCGTCGCGTTGATGATCCTCCTGTTCCTGGTCACCAGCCTGATCAGGGCGCGGCGCTGGCTGTTGCTTCTCCGTCCACTTGCACCGGTCGGAATGGTGAGGGCCTTTGCAATGAACGCCGCTGGCGGACTCCTCAACTACATTGTTCCTATCCGATCCGGCGATGCGGCGAGAGCCTGGTGGCTGTGGCGGCGGCACCGGGTGCCGGCTGGTTCTGCGCTCGCCACCATCGTCATCGACAAGGCCTGCGACCTCGCCGGCGTTGCAGTTGTGCTTGGCGTCCTTGGTGTGGTGGCCGCGACCGGCGCTGTCACCGCGCCGAGCGGGTTGTTCGGAGCCGCCGCGTTCGCCATCCTGCTCCTGGCGGCGGTGCTGGGAACCGCCTTGGCGGGGCCGAGGATCGCCCGCTCGTCACTGGCCGGCCGGTTGCTGCCGGCGCGATTCGCATCAGGGCTGGCCGGGCAGGCGTTCGCGTTTCGAGCCGGTGCGCGTGGGCTCTGGACCCCGGCGCTGGCCGCACGGCTCGCGGCCCTGACCGCGCTGGCGCTGCTCATCGACGCGTTCAACTTCACGCTTCTGTTCACCGCGGTGGGCGTGCAGGTGCCGATGCTCAAGGCGATGGCTGCATACCCGGCCATATTGCTCAGCTTCGCCGTGCCGGCCGGGCCTGGATATCTCGGGAACCTCGAGGTTGCAGGATCGCTCGTCCTGGGCGGCGGGTTGGGGCTCGCGGCGCCGGTGGCGGCCGGCGCGATAGTGCTGTACCACGCGATCACCGCCGGCAACGCTCTAGCGATCGGCTTACTGGGCTTTCTGCTGGTCGGCGGCAGGCGGCGATTGCGTGCGGCCGGCCCGCGGCGGATTGCAGTGTTTCATTGCGGCTTCACGTATTCCGGCGGCGGCGAGCGCATCGTCATCGAAGAGGTGCTTGGCCTGAGGCGGCGAGGCTTCGAGGTCGAGTGCTACGCGCCCACTGTCGACGCCTCGCGCTGCTATCCCGACCTGATCGGTGAGGTGCGAGTCCGAACGTTCCTGCCGCAACTTCCGCGATGGTTCCCTTACCGCGAGGCGTTGCAGATGGCGGCGGCGTCACTGCTCATGCCCCTTTACGCGTGGCGCTTGCGTGGCATCGACGCGATAGTCGCCTGCAATCAACCGAGCGCGTGGATCGCGTGGTGGGCGGCTCGCCTCATCGACGTTCCCTACGTCGTTTACCTGAACCAGCCGAACCGGTTGGTGTACCCGCGAAGCATCGACCGTGAGACCGGCTGGGTGGCGAATGCCGACTACCGCTTGCTGGCCGCGATAGTCGTCCGAGCCACCGGGTTCGTCGCTTGGGCCGACAGGCGATCGGTTCAGGAGGCCGACCAGCTGCTGGTCAACGGCGACTACATCGGCGACATAATCCGCGGGATCTACCGGCGCGAGGCTGTCGACTGCCCGGCCGGCTGCCACGTTGCCGCGTCAGGTTTTCCGCTGCCCGGCGACCAGCGCTTCGCAGGCGGGATGACCATCAACGGCTACCCGATCCGGCGGCCGTACGTGCTGCTTACCAACCGCCACTACCCGCAAAAGAGGTTCGACCTCGCCATCCGCGCTATTCAGGAAGTTCGCAAGCGCCACCCGAAGGTGCAGCTGGTGATCCCTGGGCCCGCCACCTCGCACACAGCGTCGCTTCAGGCCCTGGCAAGCGAGCTGAAGCTTGACGACGCGGTGCTTTTCCTCGGCGCGATCACCGAGGACGAGCTAAACCGGCTCTACGAGGGCGCTGCGGTTTACGTCTATCCCGCTCCCGAAGAGGACTTCGGGATGGGCGTGATCGAATCAATGGCCAAAGGCGTTCCGGTGGTCGCTTGGAACCAGGCGGGTCCGACGGTGACCGTTGGACCGGCGACGGGCCACCTTGCCGAACCCCTGGAGGTGGAGGACTACGCAGCTGGGATCGGTGCCTTGCTCGACGATCCTGCCGCCAATCAGGCCACCGGCGAACGCGCCTTCGAGTGGGCTCGTCGGTTCGACTGGGAGAGGCACCTTGACACTCTCGAGACCGCGGTCATCGAGGTTGCTCGCATTCACGAACGGGTCGCGGCCGAGGCTGCCACCGCTTGAAGCTGCTCCCCAGAATCCTCGCCGATGACGAAGACGAAGATGACGAGATTCTGACAGCCGGCGGCGAACGCGCCGCGCAGGCTCAAGGCACCGCCACTGACACACTGCCACGGCCATTGCCCTGGCCGGCTTTGGCCGCCGTCTGGGCGGTCGCACTCGTGCCCCGACTATTCGCTCTCTTCTTTCTTACCGATCCTGAGAACCCCGGCGACGGCTGGCACGGCGACGTCTTCCACCACTGGCAGATCGCCTACCTCACAAAGGAGATCGGCCTCTGGGACGCCAACGGTCCTCGGCTCTGGGACCTGAAGGGCCTCGACTATTTCTGGGGCCTTATCCATCCGGCACTCCTCGTCGTCCTTTTCTACGTCACGGGGTCAGTTGACATCGTCATCCCGCGTCTCGTGAGCGTCTTCTTCGGTGCGCTCAGTGCAGTCCTTCTTTTCAGCCTGTGCCGCCGTTACTGGGGCCTTGGCGTGGCGATCGCCGCCGGCCTTTTCGCCGCGCTGCTGCCCACTAGCGTCTTCATCGACGCGACAGGCTTCCTCGAGCCGATGGGCATCGCGCTGGTTCTGCTTGGGATCTGGTTGTGGCCGAAGCGTGGGTTGTGGACGGGGGTTGCGTGGGCGCTGGCTTCGATGGCGCGCGCTGAGGCGTGGATCTTCAGCCTCGGCATGCTGATCGCCACCTATTTCCGCCGCGCGCACGAGCGGCAACGCTTGCTTGCGACTGTGGCGTGGATCGCGCTGATCGTCGCGTACATGAAGCTTCTGCTCGACCGCACAGGCAACCCAATCTATCCGGTGTACTGGAACCTGCTCGCCAACATATTTGGGAAGTGGGAGTTTGCGACGCATCTCACGTCTGACCAGCTGGCGGCCAGACCATTCCTCATCGCGCTCATGTTCGTGGGTCTGGCCGGTCTTGGGTGGACCTTGTGGAGGCGGCCACCCTCTTACATGCTCTTGAGCTTTGGTTTCGGGTACCTCACCTACACCGGCCTCTCGCTCGGACTGACTGCTTACCTGAAGAGCTGGGAGTCGTGGTTCTGGCAGGAGAGATTTTTTCTCTTTCCTTATGAGTTTGCCGGCGTGCTGCTGGCGGTTGGTCTCCTGTGGGCCGCACCTCGCCGCTGGGGACGCCGGATGATGCCTGCCGCTTGGGCGGCGATCGTCGTCGTCCTCGGCACAGCGCAGCTCGAGTGGGCTCCGGTGCTCAATCTCTACGATGCCACACGCGTCACGTGGAGCCAATCGCAAAGTGCCGCGTCGCAATTGATGAGCGTCTACAACCAACCGGGTTATCGCGGCAGTGTGCTGAACGTACCTGCCGACAAGCCTGCGATGTTCTACGCGATGGTCGAATATCACGGGCTGCAGGGCCGCAACGTCGTCGGACAGCTTTACGACCCCTTCTATTACTTTCCCGGCTTCGCGTACACGCAGCATCGCGACGTCGGCGATGCACTGTTGCAGTGCTGGCTGAGGTCGACGAATACGCGGCTGTGGGCCGTGGACCCTGCCAAGTCGCAGTACTTCCAGGTCATCGCAGATCATCCGGACTGGTTCACGCAAGTCGGCTCTGTGGACGCGTACGGGTGGTCAGTGCAGGACGTCCACGTGCCGACGCCGACCGCAGCGGATTGCGCATTGGCGGAAAAGGCTGCTGCTGGCTAGGGCAGGTGGGCCGGCTCTCGGTGCGCTGCGGCTCACGGCAGCGGGGGTGGCCATACTTGCGCTGAGCTACGTGCTCAGCTGGCCGTTTCTCGTTGACGGCCTGCAGGGGATCGACTACCTCTGGCATTGGCATCTCGCGTCGTGGGTCTCCACTGAGTTCCCGGGACTACCGTTCTGGAACCGCTGGGACCTGTCGGGAGTGCCGTATCGAAACTACTATCCGATACTGCCCCACTGGTTGGCGGTCGCCGTCTCGCGCCTTTTCGGTCTCGATCTCTTCGGGGGCATCCAGCTCGTGCAGTTCTCTGTGACGCCGCTGCTGGCGCTTGGCATCTATGCGTTTTGCGATCTTCGCTGGAAGCGGCCGTTGGTGGGGATTGTCGCTGCGGTGCTGTTCCTCATCGATCCACTGAGCTGGGTCGAAACCATCGACTACCTTTGGTTCGCAAGCCAGCTCGGCATCGTGTTCTTCATGCCGGCCCTGATCGCCCTCGACTGGTTCTTCGCCCTGTGGTCCATGAAAGTTGGCGGCTCGCGGCAGCGCCTGGCAGCGGTGCTGTTCATCGGCCTCTCTGCAGCGGTGGGGGCAGTTTCACCTGCGGCGTTGTCAGCGCCGATCCTGGTTCTGTTCGCTTACGTGCTGGTCGCCGGGCGCGAGAGGTGGTGGAGGTGGCTGTTGGGGCCTGTGCCGCTGATGGCGCTTGGTATCGTCGCGCTGCAGCTTTTCTGGATCGGACCTTTCTTCGGGTTTCTCTCATACGTTGGGCAGAGGGCGCCGACGCTTGTCTTCAACCCGGCGCTCGTCACGACGTTTGACATCCAGCGGCTGCTCGAGCTCATTCCCATCCGAGCGACAATCGACGTCGATCGCTTTTCCCTGAGCCCGGCGGTCTGGTTGCCCGCCGTGGTCGGCCTTGCATACTCCCTGCGCGACGTGCGGGCGCGCGTGCCCGCTGCCTTATCCCTGCTTGGACTTGGACTGCTCACCATGCAGTGGCTGTACTACCCGCTGGCGATCGTCCCATCGGCTGGAGTGTTCGTGGAGGCGCTGTACCGTCCTGCCGCCATCCAGCTTCGTTTCTTCGTGCCCTTGCTCGGGGCACTGGCGCTGGTCAGATTGCCGGAAGCTGCAATCGCTTGGCTCGGGAAGCGTGGGAGTCAGCCAATTCGCGCGCCGGCTCGGGCCTTCGCAGTGTTGTTGACGCTGGCGATCCTGTTCGCCGACGTGCTCGCTTTCGCTGGGCACATCAGCGACTTGCCATACAGCCTGGCTTACGGTCCTGGCCTCGAGGGCACGTACAGCGCTCACGGGCCCGACACCCGTGACCTGTGGATGGCTCACACCGACCGATGCCGCGATCCCGCGCCCCCGTATCCGGCTTGCTCCTCGGCTGCTCTTACCCGCGCTTTTTCGGTAACGGAGCTGGCGGTCGCTTGCGCAGCTGCGAGCGGATCGCCGCGCGCCGAGGTGCCGATCTGCGTCGCCATCGGTCCAGATCTGTCAAAACCGGCCTGGAGCCCCGCATCTGACGCACTTGTCGCCTCCACCGACGCCTGGTGCTCGGGCCGGTCTGACCCCGTTTGTTTGGCTCGCTACGACCCGATTTGGCGCCAGCTCCTCGATCCGACCTTGTGGCGGCAACCGATGGTCGGGTGTTATCTCGCCTGGTGTAAGAGCGAGGCGGCAGCGCGCGATACGTTTGGCCACGTCTTTTCATCGCCGCCGCAGAGGCTTGCTGTGCAGGGCGAAGTGGAGCCGCTCGCGGCGGCCGCCCACGAGCTGACCGGCGGGGCGGCTGCAGGCACCATCGCCGTCGGTGGGGGCGGCTCCGAGCCCTCGCGAGAGCTCTACCAATTCGTCGAGAACCAGCTGCTCAAGCAGTCGGGAGTGGAGGTGAAACGCGAGCTGACCGCCATCACCGGCATCGACGCGGTGGCGCTTGGTCCGACCCAGGCGGCGCAGGCTTCTGATTACGCCTCGCTGGGCTGGACCAAGACTTCGGACCAGCCGATTGCGTACCAGGACCCATCGCCCTCCGGCCTCGCGGCAGAGTGGCCCGGCGGAAACGCGGTGCTGGTCATCGGTGCATCGCAGACGAGTCCTGCCGACGTGTACAACTCTGTGTTCGAGCGCTCGGCGGAAGGGAAGCTGGTTCCATTTGCGCGCGGCTGGCTCGTTCGCGGTGCGTCCCCGTACGTGGACAACTACTCCGCTTCCGAGCTTGCCCGGTACGGCACCATCGTCCTCTGGGGCTACCGCTACCACTCGAGTGACTCGGCGTGGCGGCTGCTGTCGTCATGGGTGCGGGCGGGTGGGCGGCTCCTGGTTGAGACGGGCTGGCAATATGTCAATCCGGACTGGGCGGGCGGCGCGATGCCAGATCTGTTCCCCGTCTCATCAACGAGCTGGGCCCCGCTTGACGCGTCGGCGCCAGTCATCGTTGGTGCGGGGTCGGCTGCGCAGCCGGATCCCTCTTTCGGCAGCCTCAAGTACCAGGGTGGTGGGTGGGGGGCTTCGTCGGCGCCGGCGTCAGCCCTCCGTCCGGGAGCCGAGGCCGTCGTCACAGTTGGCGGTCGCATCGTCGTTGCGCGCACGACATTCGGTTCAGGGCGCGTTGTGTGGAGCGGGATGAACCTACTTGCCCATGCCACCTCCAATGTCTCGGCGTCGGAGGACGCGATGATCAGTGACCAGCTCGATTGGATGCTGCCCTCGTCTTCGACGTCGGCGTCGGGGGCCTCTCCCGCGGCCGCTGCGTCGTTGTCGCCGGTCTGGTCTGGGAACGAGACAGCAACGATCCCGCTGCTTGCCTCGACTCAACCTACCCTCGTCCTGTTCAAAGAGTCCGAGTTCCCGGGTTGGTCGGCGGCCGTTGTGACCGCCGATGGTTCGCGACAGCCGGTGGACATCGTCGATTCCGAATACGACTACATGCTGGTCAGGCTTGACTCCCTACCAAATGGATCGAGACTTGAGCTCACATACCGTCCGCCCTGGTCGGAGATCGCCGCATGGGTGGCCTCGGCTGTCAGCCTTGTGCTCATCCTGGTGTGGCTGGCCAGGCCTGGCGCCGCCAATGTGCTGCTGGGCGGGGTGCGCAGTGCTTTGAGCAGGCCTTGGCGACCGATCGCACGTCGTTACGAGGCCCGATGGCAAGAAGAAGATGCCTGAACGGCTGGCCTCGTAATCAGTCGGCTGCGCGAGACGCCCACACGATCAGGTCTTTCAGCCCTCGATCGAAATCAATTTGCGGGCTCCAACCAAGGTCCCACTGCGCCTTGGCGATGTCGCTCACGTAGTACGTCTGGTCGCCCTCGCGCCAGTCCGCGAAGCTGAATTCCGGAGTCTGGTGACTGAGCTCGCCAATCCGCTCGATGACCTCGAGCAGGTTTCTCTGGTTCTGCGGGCCGCCGCCCACGTTGTAGATCTCGCCACGCGTCTTCTCGATCTGTTCGATGACTGTCGCATAGAGGGAGCAGAGGTCTCGCGCGTCAAGGAGGTCCCTCACCTGCGTGCCGTCCCCATAGATCGTCATAGGGCGCTTGTTGAGGATCGAGTGGACGAAGTGCGCGACCCAGCCCTGGTCCTCGGTGCCGTACTGGTGCGCGCCATAGATGCAGCTCTGTCGGAGCACGACGGTGTTCATGTGAAAGCAGCGGGCGTAGTCCCTTACGTACTGGTCGGCGGCGCCTTTGCTGCACCCATAGGGGCTGTGAAAGTCGATCGGCTGGCTCTCTTTACAGGCGACGTTGTTCTTGTCGAGCTTTCCATACACCTTGTTCGTCGATGCGAACACAAAAGGAACTTCTGGATTGTGCTTGCGCGTCGCCTCGAGGAGGTTCAGCGTGCCCGCGGCGTTGACCTCGAAGTCGGTGACCGGGTCGATGAGCGACGTGGTCACCGCAACCTGGCCGGCCAGGTGGAGGATGGCGTCCTGGTTCTTGACGTGCTCCTGCAGGGCGCTCGCGTTTCTGACGTCCTCTTTGACGAACGTGATCTCGGCTGCGTGCTCGGTGATCAGCCACTTCAAGTTGCGCTCCGTTCCCGGACGGCTGAGGTTGTCAAGGACAGTCACGCGCCAGCCGTCTTCGATCATGCGGACTGCAGCGTTGACGCCGAGGAATCCGGCGCCACCCGTGATGAGAACGCGGCGTGCCGGGCGGCCCGCGTCCGCGCGCGTGGTTCGAGGTTTGGGTCTGGTTGTGAGTCCGGACTCGGCGCGCAGCACAGTCGGGGTCATCGAGCGACCCTACCTTAAGACAAACCCTGGTGAGCTACGCCGGCGCCGTCGCGCTCGCAGGTCTTCGGGCAGGTGCCAGATCCGTCCCGCCATGCCGGCGCACGCTACGTCGATGACCGCCGGGCTCAATGGCCCGACCACCCATCCCTACGATAGACAGGTGCCGCCACCCGACCGACCGTTGTCCGAACCCGACGCCAGGTCTCTTCGCTCGAACTGGGAGAGCGAGACGCGAATGGCGGGTGTGTACGAGGCACTTGCCGGTGTGGCCACTGATGCCGGCGTGAAGCGACGGTTGAAGACTCTTGCTGAGACCGAGAAGCGGCATGCCGACGCGTGGGCCGAGCTGCTCGCGGCCGGAGGCATCAAGCTTCCCGAGCGCAGGCCGCGGCTGACCGCCCAGATGCTGGCATCGCTCGCGCGTGTTGCGGGCATCGCACCTGCGCTTGCCCTGGCGGGCGCCGCGGAAGGGCAGGTTTTGCGTTCCTATCTCGGTCAGGTCTCGACAGTTTCAGACCAGCGCGCCCAAGGCGTGCTGCGAAAGGTGCTGCCCGAGGAGCGCGACCACAAATCGTCGGAAGACATTGCCGGCGAGGGAGATTCCGGGTCGCAATCCGCCGGCAGAAATGACGACGACGGTGCTGATTTGGAAGTCGAGGAAGAGGCATTGCACGGAGGCGGAATCGAGAGCATCCGAAACGTCATTTATGGCGTCAACGATGGGCTGACGGCGACCCTCGGTGTGCTCGCGGGCGTAGGCGGAGCGAGCACCAATTCGCGAGTAGTGCTTATCGGCGGCCTCTCGGCGATGGTCGCTTCGGGCGTTTCAATGGCCGGTGGCGCTTATCTGGCGAGCAAGTCGCAACGCGAGGTTTTCGAAGGCCAGCTGGCGCGCGAGGCGGCGGAGATCGAGGCGATGCCAGATCTGGAGAGGGCCGAGCTCGTGAAGATCTACCGCTCGAAGGGCCTGACCCCCGAGGAGGCCAAAACTATCGTCGCGCGCATCACGGCAGATAAGAAGGTGTGGCTCGAGACGCAGGCCCGCGAGGAGCTCGGCCTCGACGCGGCGCAATTTGAGAACCCCATGCGCGAAGGCGTTGTGGCAGGGATCTCCACGCTTGTCGGAGGGGCGATTCCGGTGCTTGGATTCCTCGCCGGCCGCTTGATACTCGGCGCAACGCTTTCCGGCTTGGGCGCATTGATCATCACCTTCGCCGTCTCCGCTGCGTTCCTGTTCCTCATAGGCTCCGCCAGGTCCTTCTTCACCGGGAAAGGCGGAGTTCGCTCGGGCCTCGAGATGCTGGCAGTGGGCACCGCAGTGGCGGCACTCACATACGTGGTTGGCGTTCTGTTCCGGGTCTAGGCCTCGCGGGACGTCATCCGGTGGAGATACCGCGCAGGTAGGCGATGCTCACGATCCAGGCTGCCCCTGCAAGGATCACCGCCTCGCGACGGCGCGTTCCGCCCTGAGCGTACAGATAGGCACCGGGCAGGAAGATGACGGCGAAGATGCCGTAAACCACGTGGAGCAGCACGGTTGGCCGGGCTCCCAAGAGAAATGTGGCGAGGCCGAGCAACCCCTGTATTGCGGTGACGCCGGCCATGATCAGGAAGCTCGCCCGAAAGCCGCCTCCCAGCTCCTGGTTGCGAAAGTACCTGTACGCCCCCCAGATTCCAAGCACCACTGCGTACACGAGAAGAACCCGCGCCGCGTAACCGTGCAGGGAGCCGAGAATGTCGGTCAAGCCGGTGGCATCAAGCGGGCGCTCGAGAGACCTGTTCGCGGAAGTAGTCGACGGTAAGGCTCAAGCCCTCTTCCAGGTCGACGCCCGGCTCCCACCCGAGGCCGCGCTTCGCCCGTGTGTTGTCCAGCCCGATGCGATAGACGTCTCCCTTCCTGGGCGGCCCGTAGTGGGGAGACTGCTTGTAGCCGGTCAGGAGGGCCAACTTCCTGTAGAGGTCGTTGACTGTCACAGGTGACGCAGTGCTGACGTGGAAGGTCCCGCCGTCGCCGCGCTCGAGGGCGGCGAGGTTGGCGGTGGCCGCGTCGCCGACGTGGAGCATGTCGCGCGACTGCTCGCCGTCCCCGTCGATCGTGACAGGCTTGCCCTCGAGCATCCGGCTGGCGAAGATCGCCACCACCCGTCCTTCTTCTGCGTGGAAGTCCTGTCGGGGGCCGTAGACGTTTGCGTAGCGCAGCACAGTGAACTCGAGACCGAAAGTGCGCTTGAAGGTGCCGAGGTACTGCTCGAAGCAGTACTTGCTGGTGCCGTACGGCGACAGAGGTCTCACGGGGTGGTCTTCATCAGCGGGGACCACGTCGGGCTCGCCATAGAGGGCGCCGCCCGTGGAGATGAATATCACCTTCTTCACCGCGTGATCGACGCTTGCTTTGAGCAGGTTCAGGCCGCCGATGATGTTGACCTGAGCGTCGTAGGTCGGATCGGCCACGGACTTCGGGACCTCCGATTGCGCTGCGTGGTGGTTCACGATGTCCGGGCGAAATGACGCGATCACCTTCTCGACGCTCGGTTCGTCGCGGAGATCCACTCGGTGCGCCTCCGCCGCTGGATTGAGATTGGCCTCGGTACCGGTGCTGAAGTTGTCGAGAATCCCCACCTCGTGGCCCGCCGCAATGTACGCGTCGACCACATGGGAACCGATGAAACCGGCACCGCCGGTGACCAGAATCCGCATCGGAAGTGACTCTAGCGGGTTTACTTGGTGATGGTGTCTGAGCAGGCCCGGCTCTCAGTGGAGGTGATCAAGGCGGTTCGAGCGCCTGTGGCGCCGGCGTTCGTGCGCTCGATACTTAGTAGTGCCTCCACGCTGCCGGAGGTGGTGGCGCGGCTGCCAGAAGGGACGAACACGATGGCTGTGCGAATCACCGGCGACAGCGAGCTTCGCCGGTTGAACGAGGCATACGCCGGCAAGGACTCGGTGACGGACGTGCTTGCGTTCGCAGGCTCCGGAGACCATCTCGGCGACCTTGCGATCTCGTGGGCGATGGTCGTTCGTCAGGCGTCAGAGCATGGCCACCCCCCGCTGACCGAATGCGGCCTTCTTTGCGTACACGGGATGCTGCACCTGTTGGGGTGGGACCACTCGACGGCGGCGGAGCGCAGAGAGATGACGCGACTGACCGTCTCGGCCCTCTCGCTGGGGGGCTTGACGTTGGCGCCAGGCCGGCTGTGATCTGCGCGTAAACTCAGCAACCGGTCTGCGGCGCTCGCCGCGGGCCTAGCTGCGTCTCATCAGTTTTTTGGATGGTCAGGAGTTGGTTCGAGAAAAGCTAGTAATCGTTGGGCTCGGCAACCCCGAGTCGGAGTACGCCGACACTCGCCACAACCTCGGCTTCGCATGCGTGAACGAGCTGGCTCGCCGGCTTGGCGTTCGCGTGGATCGCAAGCGGTGGCAGTCGCTGGTCGGCCACTCCGAAGCGCAAGGGGTTTGGTTGGTGCTGCCGCAGACCTACATGAACCTGTCGGGCCAACCAGTCGCCAAGGCGCTGCGTGACCTCAACCTGACGCCCGAGCGCCTGTGGGTCGTGCACGACGAGCTCGACCTTCCGTTGTGCAGGATGCGGATCCGTCGCGGAGGCTCGGGCGCCGGCCACAACGGGGTGCTCTCGGTGATCGGCTCGTTGGGCACCGCTGACTTTGTTCGATTCCGTGTCGGGATCGGAAAGCCCCCGCGAAAGGGATCGCCGGCCGGCCGGCACCATGTCCTTGGAAGGTTCACCAAGGCGGAGAGCGCTCGTCTTCCCAACATCGTCGACGGCGTCGCGACCGCTCTGGAACTTGCGCTCGAGGCGGGTGTCGAGCGCGCCATGGAGAAGTTCAACCGCCCAGGCTCGCTGGGGTGCGAGGAGCTCAAATGAGCACCCTCTGGGAAAGCACTGTCGGCGCCGCGCCGAAGCTGGAGCGTTGGCTTGGCTCGGCGCCCAGCGAGCTGACGGTCGGCAGGCTCCCCAGGTCAGCCTGGGCTATCGTCGCAGGCTCCCTCGCGCGAGCCTGCCATGAGCGAGGCACCCCTTTGCTTGTCCTGGTGCCGGGGCCTGACCGTTTTGCCGATGAGCTGCGGCCGTGGCTGGCCGGCCGTCCCGCCACCCACGTGTTCGCGGAGGTCGCCGTCTCCTTTCTTGACCGGCCGCCGGCCAGCGACGAGGCTGTCAACAAGAGGCTCGAGGCGCTCGCCGCGCTGGCAGGTGCTGACCACTCGCCAGGTGTGGTGATCTCGTCTCGCCGAGCAATTGTCCGCATGACCCTCTCGCCGGCGGAGCTCGCCCAAGGCACGCTCGTCCTCGAGCCGGGACGGGGCCCGGACCCGGTCGCTGTCGGTAGGCGCCTTGTCGAGCTCGGCTACTCGCGGGAGGCGCTGGTCGAGGCTCGGGGCCAGTTCTCGGTGCGGGGCGGGATCCTTGATGTCTTTCCAGCCGCTGCAGACGCGCCGGCGCGTGCGGAGTGGTCGGGTGACATGGTTGAAACCCTTCGGCTGTTCGATCCAGAGAACCAGCGGTCGGTCATGGCGATCCCGCAGGTGTCGATACGCACGGGGCGCGAGCTCCTGCTCGGACCGAGGCGTGGAGCTGAAGCCGTGGCGCGCCTCCGTGCGCAGGTGCCGCTCGACGGCCTGCGCGCGGACGTTCGTGCCGATTGGGAGGACGAGCTGGTTCGACTTGAAGCAGGTTCCGCATATCCGGGAATCGAGTTCTATTCCTCTTACCTGGACCCGGCGCGGCCCTCCCTGCTGGACCACCTGCCCGCAGACATCGTCATCGTGGACTTCGAGGCCGACCGTCAGCTGGCTGATGCTCGATCCCTTATCGCGGAGACCGAGATGCTCGCAGCCGCCGAGGCGAGTGGCGGCGAGCTGCCGCGAGGATTCAACCTGCCGATCGTCACATTCGACCGACTAAACGATTTCGCAGGCCGCCACCGGCTGAAGCTGAGTGCGGGAGAGGTCGATGGCGAAGCGCTCGACCTCGGCTGGGTCGAGATGGAGCCGTTCGTCGGCCGGCCGCGCGCCCTGGCCGAAACCGCAGCCCTGGCGGATTCCGCCACTGTCGTGATGGCCACCGAGCAGCCTGAGCGCCTCGAGGCGTTGCTTGACGAAAGCAAGGTCAAGGCCAGGCCGACAGACGTGGACCTCGACCTTGATCTCGACCTGAAGCCAGGCCTGTTCCACGCGGACGTCGACCTGGCCACCGGCACCTCGCAGCCCGGGATCGCCTTCTACCTCGCTACGGATGCGGAGCTCTTCGGCCGGCAGCGACGGCCGAGCCGACGGGGCGCGCGGTCAGCCGCCACCCGAGCCAGAGATCTGACCCGCGAGTTCACGCTCGACTTCGCACCCGACGAGCTGGTGGTGCACGTGGACCACGGGATAGCGCGCTTCAAAGGGATGCGCTTGATTGAGACCGACGGTGCCCACCGCGAGTACCTCGAGCTTGAGTACGCCGAGGGGGACCGCCTGTTCGTGCCGGTCGAGAACCTTGACCGTGTCCAGAAATACCTTGGAGGTGAGAGCGAACCCACCCTCCACAAGCTTGGGACCGGCGACTGGACGCGGGCGCGCGGGCGCGCCAAGAAGGTGGTCCAGGACGTTGCCGAAGACCTGCTCAGGATCTACTCGCTCAGGGAAGCGAGGCCGGGAATCGCGTTTGCGCCCGACACCGCGTGGCAGCAGGAGCTCGAGGCCTCCTTTCCTTATGAAGAGACGCCAGACCAGGTCGCCGCACTTGCCGAGATCAAGGCGGACATGGAGTCCGACCGCCCGATGGACCGGCTGCTGTGCGGAGATGTCGGCTTCGGCAAGACAGAGCTTGCATTGCGCGCCGCTTTCAAGGCGGCGATGAGCGGCAAGCAGGTTGCTCTCCTCGCCCCGACAACTGTGCTTGCGCAGCAACACTTCCACGTCTTTCGCGAGCGGCTTAGCAAGTTCCCAGTCGCGGTCGAGATGCTGTCGAGGTTCGTCGACGACGAGACGCAGGCCCGAACCATCGAAGGTTTGAAGGCCGGCCAGGTCGACATTGTGGTCGGGACGCATCGACTTCTCCAGCGCGACGTCCGGTTCAAGCGATTGGGACTTCTCATCGTCGACGAGGAGCACCGATTCGGCGTGATGCAGAAGGAGAGGCTAAAAAAGCTGCGCACGCAGCTCGACGTGCTGTCGCTGTCGGCGACGCCGATACCGCGAACCTTGCATATGGCGGTCGGGGGCATCCGCGACATGAGCGTGATTCAAACCCCACCCGAGGAGCGACAGCCGATCAAGACGTACGTCACGGCCGACGACGATTCGCTTATTAAGGAAGCGATCACCCGCGAGCTACAGCGTGGCGGCCAGGTGTACTTCGTCCACAACCGCGTCCGCACCATCGAGAAGGCTGCCGACCGGGTTAGGGACCTGGTACCCGAAGCGCGAGTGACTGTCGGTCACGGTCAGATGGCCGAGGACCAGCTGGCGGAGGTCATGGTTGCCTTCGAGTCGGCGAACTTCGACGTCCTCGTCTGCACGACGATCATCGAGTCGGGGCTCGACATCCCCAACGTCAACACGATCATCGTGGAGCGCTCCGACCGGTTCGGACTCGCTCAGCTCTACCAGTTGCGGGGACGTGTCGGACGCTCTGGCAGGCGGGCTTACGCATACTTTCTATACGACCCCCGCCGCTCGCTCACCGAGCGCGCCGACAAGCGTCTCGACGTCATCTCCGGGCTACACGAGCTTGGGCAGGGTTTCAAGATCGCCCTGCGCGACCTCGAGATCCGGGGCGCAGGCAACCTGTTGGGCACAGAGCAGCACGGCGCCATCGCCGCAGTGGGTTTCGAGATGTATCTGCAGATGCTGCAGAGCGCTGTTGCGAAGATGCGGGCGGGATCCGAGGAGACCGCGGTCAGCGACGTGCTTTCGACGACGGAGATGAACCTCGACCTCCCGCTCGACCACTTCATACCGCGCTCGTACATCCGCGACGAGAAGCTTCGGCTTGGCGCCTATCGCCAGCTCGCAGGCACTGAAGAAGAGCAAGAGCTTGAGGCGGTGCTGCGCTCGCTCGAGGATCGCTACGGGCCAGGACCGAAACAGCTCGACAACCTCGCCTACTCGCTGCGCATCAAGTTGAGAGGACAGCGCTTGGGTTTGAAAGGAGTGGTGGCGGAGGGCCATGACATCGTCGTTCGAGTTGACCCTCAGCGTTTCATGGATGTCGATGAGCTGGTGCGGCGGCTGGCGGGTCGCATCGCGATCGCTCCGAACCGCATCAAGATGAGGAGGCAGGGCGAAGGCTGGCAGGACGACCTTCTGATGCTTCTCGACGAGATGGCGCAGCTCTACGAATCGGGTCGAGGTGTGGCGGCAGTTCCAGGCGTCTGAAGGTCCATGCCAGAATCAGAATCGATGCCAGACCCAGAAGAGCGACCGTTTTCGCCGGGCCTTGGCGCCATTTTTGAGGTCGTCGCTCGACTTCGGGCGCCCGGCGGATGCCCGTGGGACCGGGAGCAGACGCACGAATCGCTGCGACCGTACCTGCTGGAAGAGACGTATGAGCTCCTCCAAGCCATCGACACAGGCGACGACGCCAAGATCATGGAGGAGCTGGGCGACCTTCTGCTCCAGGTCGCGATGCACGCCGAGATCGCCGCCGAGCAATCTCGTTTCAATGCCGCCGAAGTATCGGAGGCGGTTGCCGCGAAGATGGTGACTCGACATCCGCATGTCTATGGATCGACGCCGGTCGCGGATGCGGACGAGGTCTTGAAGAACTGGGAGAAGCAGAAAGCGCACGAGGCTCGGAAAGTCGGGCGCGAGGACGAGTCGGTTGTCGACAGGGTGCCTGCCACGCTGCCCGCCCTAGCCTGGGCCCTCGGCCTGCAGAAGCGCGCATCGCGCGTCGGGTTTGATTTCGCATCTCCAATCGACACCGCTGAAGCCGTCGCCGAAGAGGCGCGCGAGCTCGCGTCGGCGTCGGACGCGGCCAAAACTTTCGATGAGATGGGTGACCTGCTGTTCGCGATTGTCTCGTTGTCACGCTCGCTGAAGGTCAACCCCGAGGATGCTCTCCGGGTGGCGGGACAGCGCTTCCGGCGGCGCTTCGCCGAAACCGAGGCTTCCCTTCGCGAAGAGGGAGTGACTTTCGGAGACCTGGACCGCGACGAGCAGGAGAGGCGCTGGAAAGCGACTAGCTAGACGTCAACGGGAGGGTCGGCACTCCAGCCCCAACCTCAGGGGGCGTTTGCTATAGTCGGCACTCGTTCACGCGGACATCCTTTAACGACGCAGCATGAGACACAGCAAAGCCATAGTTGCCGCGGGCAATGTGCGCACCAGCGCGCATGGAGTGCGTCGCATCATCGTGGTCGCGGCCGCCCTGGTCATCGCCACATGGACTGCTGTCGCATTCGCGCAAGAGGCTTACATCGGCCACAGGCTCAGCCAGCAGGTCGCAGACCTGCGCCACCAGAACTCGCTTCTGGCAGCCCAGAACAAGGGCTACCACGTGGACGTCCAATCCTTGACGTCGGGCGCCGCCAACGAGGAGGAGGCTCGCCTTCGCGGGTATGCCCGCACCGGGGAGCGCATTTACCTGTTGACGGCGCCTCCATCTCCGACTCCCTCTATACCGGCCGACAAGACGGCTCCCTGACCCCCGGACTGCCAGGGGTCGGCCTCGAGGCCGGCGGTATAATCCGCTTCGCGGAGTGGAGCAGCGGCAGCTCGTCGGGCTCATAACCCGAAGGTCGTCGGTTCGAATCCGACCTCCGCAACTTAATCCAAGGCCGAGCCGGGTTCCCCGGCTCTTTTTCGTTATTTGGAGAGCCGTGAACAAAAGAAAGCGGGTGGCGCTGGCGAAGCGCCGGACCAAGAAGCGGAAGCTGAAGGCTCGGGCACAGGCGGCGCGATAGGATTCCTCCAGGAGTGCGCCCTGCGCGCGCGCCGGCGTCCCGCGGTGCCGTAGCTCAGGTGGTAGAGCGCGCGACTCATAATCGCGTTGTCGCTGGTTCGAGTCCAGCCGGCACCACCATGCTGCCCACCGATGCTTCCGAACCACTTCTCGTTGGCTTTCGCCAATCCGGGCTGATCCGGCCGGGCGACCGCGTGCTCGTCGCTGTGTCGGGAGGCCCCGACTCCTGCGCGCTGCTGGTGGCTGCGCGCGAGGCGGGCCACGATGTGGTCGCCGCTCACTACGACCACGCACTTCAGCCAGGGTCGGCAGCGGCAGCCGAACACGTGGCGGAACTTTGCCGGGGGCTTGACGTCGCGCTGGTTACCGAGCGCCGGCACTCCGAGGTGCCCAAAGGTTCGATCCAGGCAGGCGCCCGCGCCCTTCGGTACGACTTTCTGGAGAGGGCCCTTCGGGACTCGGAGGCGACGGTGGTTGCGCTCGGCCACACCGCCGACGACCTCGTCGAGGGGGCTGTGCTGCACCTCATGCGTGGTTGCGGGTTGTCCGGGCTACGTGGGATGCCGGCACGGCGTGGGGTCTTCGTGCGCCCGCTTCTGTCGGTGTGGAGGAGCGAGGTTCGTGACTTCCTGGAAGGTCGGGGGATCACGGCGCTCGAGGATCCAGCCAACTCCAACACCGCTTTCGCGCGCGTCCGCGTGCGGCGCGAGATCCTGCCTGCCCTGGAGCGGAGCCGGCCAGGTATCGGCCGCCGCTTTTACGCCGCCGCGCTCAAAGCGACGGCCATCCACGAAGTCATCGCCAATGAGGCCTCCTGCATGCTCGTGGCTGGCGCGTTGACGCGCTCGGTTGTCGCCGCGGCTCCTCAACCGATCGCTGCTGAGCTGATGAGACAGCTCTATACGCGCGCCGGCGGAGCCCAGCCTGCGCTGTCGCGCGCGCATCTGAAATCGATGCTGCAACTGGCCCAGCCCGGTCGCGGCGGTCGCGGGGTCGACCTACCCGGCGGCCTGAGGTTGCGTATCGTGGGGGAGACCATGGAGATCGTGGCCTCCGAAACCAGTCAAGTCCGAAGGGACCGGCCGAGCCCGCGCCTCGTAATCTCGCGTTGCTCGGGCTGCGACGACCGGGAGGCAGGTCACTTCAGTGTGGGTCTGAATCTTCGCATCGGCTTTCGCACCCCCGGGCTGACAATGCGGCCGCGTGGCGGCCGTGGCACCCGCAAGCTCCAGGACATCTTTGTTGACGCGCGCGTGCCGCGCGAAGAGCGAAATACATGGCCTCTTGTTTTCGCGGGCGACAGGTTGGCCTGGGTCCCAGGCGTTGTTGTCGACACTGACCTTGCGAGCGGTCCCGGCGTCGTCGCGCAACACGTCTCGGTAGTTCCTTCTATGTTCAGGAAGACCAAAATTGCCGTGGTAAAATCGCCTCAAAGCACCCCAGGAGAGCCGAGTTGAGCCGCTTCCCCCGCTCCAGCCTGTTTTATTTCGCACTGGTCGTACTGCTCGGCCTGGTGTTCTGGTTCACCTGGCAATCGATCCAGGGCAGCCAGGGCCAGGACACCTGGAAGTTCTCAGACCTCATGAGCGCGGCCGCCAACGGCCAGGTCAAGTCGCTCGAGATCAACGGAACTGACGGCACCGTGGTCGGGGTCGACGGCAAGAAGCACGTTGTCACGCTGCCCGACTGCACGGGTGAGTGTCCCTACGAGACAGAGCTCTACAAGACCGACAAGGTGGCCCTTCAGTACGACAAGAACAGCGGCGGCAACTACCTGCTGAGCGTTCTGCTGCCGAACATCATCCTCGTCATCCTCATCGCCGCCTTCATGTGGTGGGTGCTCCGCCAGACGCAGAGCGGCAACAACCAGGCCATGTCCTTCGGAAGGTCTCGGGCTCGCCTCATCGCCGGCGACAAGCCTGCCATCACGTTCGCTGACGTGGCAGGGGTCGAGGAGGCAAAACAGGAGCTGTCCGAGATCGTCGAGTTCCTCAAGTACCCCGAGAAGTTCGTGGCCCTCGGTGCGCGCATCCCGAAGGGCGTGCTGCTTGTGGGCCCGCCTGGAACCGGGAAGACCCTCCTCAGCAAGGCCGTGGCAGGCGAAGCGGGAGTCCCCTTCTACTCGATCTCGGGCTCCGAGTTCGTCGAGATGTTCGTCGGTGTCGGCGCCAGCCGCGTCCGCGACCTGTTCGACCAGGCCAAGAAGAACTCACCTTGCATCGTGTTCGTCGACGAGATCGACGCCGTCGGCCGCCAGCGTGGCGCCGGTCTTGGCGGCGGTCACGACGAGCGCGAGCAGACACTGAACCAGCTCCTCGTGGAGATGGACGGTTTCGACACCAACACGCACGTCATCGTGATCGCGGCGACCAACCGTCCTGACGTCCTCGACCCTGCTCTGCTTCGGCCGGGACGTTTCGACCGCCACGTGACCCTCGACCGGCCCGACATCAAAGGCCGCCGCGCGATCCTGGACGTTCACGCGAGGAACAAGCCTCTCGACTCCACAGTCGACCTTGACGTCCTGGCGCGCCAGACACCCGGGTTCACCGGCGCCGACCTGGCCAACCTCATCAACGAGGCAGCGATCCTTGCCGCGCGCGCCAACAAGAAGACGATAGGCATGGAGGAGCTAGAGGAAGCGATCGCGCGAGTGATCGCGGGACCCGAGCGCAAGAGCCGCCGCATCTCCGACCACGAGAAAGAGGTCATCGCCTACCACGAGACGGGTCACGCGCTCGTGATGAAGGCGCTGCCGCACACAAACCCGGTGCACAAGATCTCGATCATCTCGAGAGGCATGGCGCTGGGCTGGACCCTGAGCCTGCCAGAAGAGGACAAGTACCTCATCTCGCGCGATGAGCTGATGGACGAGATCGCCGGCATCATGGGCGGCCGCGTAGCCGAGGAGATAGTTTTCGGCGACATCACATCGGGCGCTGAGAACGACATCCAGAAAGCGACGCAGATGGCGCGCCGGATGGTCACGCAGTGGGGTATGTCCGAAAAGCTCGGCACCGTTGCGATGGGTCACCGAGAAGAGCTCGTCTTCCTCGGCCGCGACCTCGGCGAGCAGCGCAACTACTCGGAAGAGGTGGCTGCAGTCATTGACGAGGAGATCCGCAGCATCGTCAACCACGGGTACCAGACGGCCAAGACCATCCTCTCCGGCCAGCGGGACAAGATGGACGCGGTGGTGGAGCGGCTCAAGATCGTCGAGACGCTCGATGCGAAAGAGCTCGACGAGATCCTCAACCGCGCGGCGCCCGTAGCCCCCGCTGCCGCTTCCTCGACAGCCTCCTAAGACGCCGGCAAGCCCGCGCCTGATCGTCGCGGGCCGGGGCAACCTTGGCCGCAGCCTGGCGCGAGCGCTGCGCGCGGCTGGACAGCCGGTGCGGCTCGTCAGCGCGCGAAACGGGCTCCAAAAGCTGGTGCGGACTCTCGACGCGCGCGCCGGAGCTGTCGTCTTTCTCACCGTCCCCGACAGCGCGGTCGCCGGCGTTGGTGCCAAGGTAGCCGCCCTTGGCCTGGCGGTCCCTGCGACCGTCGCGTTCGTCCACACGAGCGGAGCCCTCGAGCTGGGCGCGCTGGCGCCGCTCGCCGGCCGCCACTCGGTCGGCTCATTTCACCCGCTGCGCTCGTTTCCAGAACCCGGCCCCCCTGCAGCCTTCCGGCACATCGTGATCGCGGTGGACGCGTCGAGCGCGTCCCTGCTGCGGGTTCTCAGCAGGCTTGCCCGCGACCTCGGCGCGAAGCCGAGGAGGGTAGATGACAGCCACAGGGCGCTCTACCACGCGGCGGCGGTCTTCGCCTCCAACTACGTGGTCGCGCTTCTCGGCGAGGCTGTCGGTCTTCTCGAAGAGGCGGGCTGGAGCGAAAAAGACGCGGTGAGCGGCCTGGTGCCGTTGGCTCAAGGGGCGGTTGCAAACGTCGCTAAGAGCGGACCGATACGAGCGCTCACCGGGCCAATCCGGCGCGGTGATTCGGAGACGGTTGGCCGCCATCTCGCCGCGCTTGGTACGCGGCAGAGGGGCCTTTATCGTATGCTCGGCGAAGTCGCGCTCGAGATCGCTCGACAGGCAGGTTTAGAGCCTTCGGCGGCCGAGCAAACGAGAAGGGCGCTGACCCGAAAAGTGGCAGCGACCCGAAGGAGATCTCGTCAATGACTACGGTCCTGGACGTCCAGCGGTTCAAGGATGAAGGCCGTCGTTTTGCGATGCTCACGGCCTACGACTTTCTGAGCGCGCAGGTTCTCGACGACGCGGGAATTCCGATCCTCCTGGTCGGCGACAGCCTTGGGATGGTGATGCTCGGTTACCCGACCACACTCCCGGTGACCCTCGACGAGATGATCCACCACGCGAAGGCGGTGGCCAGGGGATCCCGGCAGGCATTGCTCGTCGGCGACATGCCGTTCATGTCCTACCACGCTTCCATCGAGCAGGCGATCACGAGCGCGGGGCGCTTCCTCCAGGAGGGGGGCATGCATGCGGTGAAGCTCGAGGGCGGTGGCAGGATCGTTGAGATCACGCAGCGCCTGACGTCTCTCGGCATACCGGTCATGGGGCACCTTGGCCTCACCCCGCAGTTTATCCACCAGATGGGCGGCTTCAAGGTCCAGGGCAAGACCGATGCGCAGGCAGCGCGCATCCTCGCCGACGCCAAAGAGCTCGAGCAGGCAGGGGCCTTCAGCATCGTGCTCGAGGGCGTGCCGAACTCGGTGGCCGATCGTGTCACCCGAGCCCTGCACATCCCGACGATCGGGATAGGTGCCGGGCCTGGAACCGACGGCCAGGTCCTGGTCCTCCACGACATGCTCGGGCTGACAACGGGCAAGGCGCCTAAGTTCGTCAAGCGCTACGCCAACCTGGCCGAGGCGATTGGCAAGGCAGCCCAGCAGTTCGCCAACGAGGTTGGCGCGGGATCGTTCCCGGGGCCGGAGCACAGCTACTCGGCCAACGGCGTGGCGCCGGCGTCGAAGGCAGGTAAGGCGAAGGAAGCCGACGAAGAGGTCAAGTACGGCGCCAGCTAGCCCTCCGGCCGTATTCGACACCCCAGGCGCGATGCTCGAAACCTCACGGAGGTGGCGCGGCGAGGGGCACACGATAGGTCTTGTCCCGACGATGGGGGCTCTCCATGCCGGCCACATGAGCCTGGTTGAAAGGGCCTGCCGGGACAACACGAAGGTGGTGGTGAGCATCTTCGTGAACCCGCTTCAATTCGGCCCGACCGAGGACCTGGAGCGCTACCCGGCCAGCCCCGACCGCGACATGGAGCTGCTCGAGCGGGCCGGCGTGGCCGCTGTCTACAAGCCGGCCGCCACCGTCATGTACCCGCGAGGGGCGGCGACGCGGGTGAGGGTATCGGGGGTTTCCGAGCCGCTGGAAGGCGCGGCCCGTCCAGGCCATTTCGAGGGGGTGGCGACTGTCGTCGCGAAGCTGTTCGACGCCACCGAGCCCGATCGCGCCTATTTCGGCCAGAAGGACGCCCAGCAGGCCGCTGTCGTCAAGCGGCTGGCCCTCGATCTCGACACCGGTATCGAGATCTGCGTCTGCCCGACGGCCCGAGAGGCCGACGGCCTAGCCCTGAGCTCCAGGAACGCCTACCTGGGACCCGAGGAGCGCAAGGCGGCAGCCAGCCTCAGCAGGGCATTGCGGCAGGCTTCGCTTGCGTACCAGGCCGGGGAGCGCGATCTCGACCGCCTGAGACTTGAGATCAGGGAAGTCCTGGAGGCGGAGCCCCTGGCCAAGGTGGAGTACGCCGAGCTGATCGACCCCGAGACTTTCAGGCCCCCTGGGAGCCTGGCCGTGGTGGCGGTCAGGATCGGAAAAACGCGCCTGATCGACAACCACGACCTGGACCTGCGATTTTCTGGCTAAACCGAGGTTCTGCGGTACAATTGCGGTTCGTTCGTATTGGCGGAGGCCGATTTGACGACCAACACCACACCAATAAACTTTAGGGGGAATGCGCGTTGTCCAATGAGTCCGGTGCTGTCCTGACTGAACAAGAGGAGGCTACCGAAAGAGACTCATCCAACCCGATGACGATGGAGGACTACCTCCACTACGAATCGGAGGCCTTCAAGACCCCAAACCACGGAGACATCGTGGATGGAATCGTGGTTCGCGTCGACGCCGACGAGGTCCTTGTCGATATCGGTGCGAAGGCGGAAGGAGTCATCTCCAGCAAGGAGCTCGGTCTCCGCGGCGAGGCGGATTCGGTCGGCCTCGAGCCTGGAGACCAGATCAAGGTCTACGTCCTCCAGCCTGAGAACGAGGAGGGCAACGTTGTCCTCAGCCTGCGGCGCGCTCGCGCGGAGACGACGTGGATCACGGCTGCCGAGAAGCAGACCGACGGCTCCGTCATCGAAGCTGATGTCAGGGAGCAGAACAAGGGCGGCCTGATCGTCAACGTCCTGGGCCTGCGCGGGTTCCTGCCCTCTAGCCAGGTAGCGCGCGCTTACGCGGGCAGCCTGGAGTCACTGGTCGGGCAGCGGATCCCGGTCAAGATCCTCGAGGTAAACCGCAAGCGCAACCGGCTCATCGTCAGCCAGAAGGCAGCCGAGGACGAGGATCGCGCGCGCAAGCGCGAGGACCTGTTCAGCCGCCTGCTGACCGGCAGCACTGTCAAGGGCACCGTTTCGGGCATCACCAGCTACGGGGCCTTCGTCGACATCGGCGGGGCGGACGGGCTCATCCACATCTCGGAGCTTTCGTGGGACCGGGTGTCCAAGGTCACCGACGTCCTTCAGCTCGGAGACGAGGTCACCGTGAAGGTGATCAAGCTCGATCCCGAGCAGACGCGGATCTCGCTTTCGCTTCGCCAGCTCCAGCAGGACCCGTGGGAAAAGCTCGTTCAGTCGATGCCAATCGGCTCGATCGTCGAAGGCCAGGTCACCAAGACCAAGAAATACGGCGCCTTCCTCCAGATCATGGTCGGCATCGAAGGCCTGCTCCACATCTCGGAGCTCTCGTGGGACCACGTCGAGCGGACCGAGGACGTCCTCAAGGTGGGGGAAACCCTACAGGTGAAGGTGATCGGAATCGACACGGCGAGGCGAAGGATCTCGCTGAGCCTGAAGCAGCTTTCCGCACCACCTGCGAGCCTGGGGGCGAGCCGGACCGACCGGCGGCCTGACGAGTACGAAGACATCGAGGACGAGTCCTAGCCCGACTCGCGCCGATCGGTCGATTCAGCCTGATGGCGGCCCGCCGATCCCGGCCAGCCGTTGGCGCGCCGTGACGTTGTAAGGGTCGATCTCCAACGCCATCCGGTAGGCGGCAGTGGCATCTGCAGTTCTGCCGAGGCCGCGCTCCGCGTCGCCGATGTCGACGTAAAGCTGTGGATCGCTCTCGCCCAGGCGTCCCGCCAGCAGCATCTCGTCCAAGCCCTTGGTTGGGGAGCCGACGGCGACGAGGCCCTGCCCGAGTGCCCAGTGATATTTGCCCTGGAACGGGTCGGCGCTGACAGCGAGATCGAGGCGGCTTTGCGAGTACCAGACATCGGCCAGCACCGGCATCACGCCCAACCAGGCGACAGCGACGGCGAGACTGACAGCCGCGACCGGGCGCCAGGCCCGCACGGGTCGGGCGGGGTCTACTGTTGTTGCCTGGTTCGTATCCGCTGCGCGCACCCCTGACCATGCGGTTCCCGCCAGCAGCCAGAAAACGCCGGTGGCGGGGGCCCAATCGAAGTTGAAAAGCACCCACACGGTGTAGCCGGCGCACGCAGCCGCGAGCGGTCCGACCGAACCTGTGAAGCGCCACCGCCACACGCCACGAAGCCAGGTGATGAGAACCCAGGCCAGGGCTGCAAGGCCGACGAGGCCCTGCGTGGCAGCGATGTCGAGGGGCCCCGAATGGGCTCGGTCGACCTCGGGCGCCCAGTTCCCGCTGAGAAATGTGCCGAAGACAAGCCCTGTCGCGTCCTCACCCCAGCCCGTCACGGGCCGGGCGGCGATCATGCGGACCGCGTCGGGCCACAGGTGGAGCCGGGAGGGACCCGGGTCGTCGTTGAGCAACCGGAGGGGAGAGAACAGGATGACGAGGAGCGCCAATCCGATGACTGCAGCGCCTGCCGCTGCGCCCCACAGTGCCCTCTTTCCTCGGAGGCTGAACACGACGAGGGCGAGGCAGCCGGCCAGCGCCCCGAGGCCGCCGCTGCGTGAGGTGGTCGCCACCAGGGCGCCGGCCATGACTGCAATACCAAGCCACCACGCGACGACGAAACGGCCGCCGCGCAGCCCTCTCGTGATGGCGAGTGGAATCGCCATGGCCAGCAGCGCACCGAGCAGGTTGGCATTGCCGAGGTTGCCGTCGGGCCTGTAGTCGATCTCGTGATTGATGAGAAGCACCTCCTGCCAGAGGGCCTGGAGGCTGGCGATGGAGGTGCCCAGGACGAATGCGTCGATGACCCTGTCGCGCGACCGCTGGTCGGTCAGCAACCAGACCGGTACCGCCAGGAGACCTAGATAGGCGAGCCGGATTGGGACGGACTCGTAGCGGGTATAAGACCCCACCAGGCTTGCCGGCCACGACACTGAGAAGGCGAAGGCCAGGAGAGCGGCCGCCGCGGCTGCGATCAAAGGCAGGCGAAGCGGAGCAAGGCTGGTGCGGCCGGGCACCAGCAGAGCCAGCGCGAAACCGAGGCCGGCGCCGGCGATGACGACGGCCACGCGCGGCAGGATGTAGGAGTCGACAGCGTTAGGAAGGAAGACCGTCGGTAGTGCCAGGGCGATCGCCGCGGGGAGGAAACCGCCGAGGCGCTCAAGAAGCGGCCTCATTGCGCCTCCGCTAAGGGAATTCCGCCGGCTGAGTTGTTCGTTATATTAGGGGTCGAGGTACCACGGGTATCCAAGCAACAGATCGAGGAGGTGCTGGCCCCACCCGCAGCAGTCGTAGTACTCCAGGAGGAAAACCTTGTATCCGTTTGAACGATTCACTGAGCGAGCCAAGAAGGTTCTGACGCTCGCCCAAGAAGAAGCAGAACGATCGCACCACAGTTATATCGGGACAGAGCACTTGCTCCTGGGTTTGCTCCGTGAGGGAGAGGGCCTCGCTGCCAAGGTCCTGAACAACCTTGGCGTCGAGATCGGCAAAGTTCGCCAGACTATCGAATCAGTGCTGGGCCGCAACGAGCGGATCATCATCCAGCAGATCATCCCGACGTCGCGCGTCAAGAAGGTCATCGAGATCTCGTTCGAGGAAGCGCGTCGGATGGGCCACAACTACGTCGGGACCGAGCACCTCTTGCTGGGGCTTCTCATCGAAGGCGAGGGAATCGCTGCCCACGTGCTCGAGGATCTTGGCGCGACGTTGGAGAAGGTTCGCTCAGAGATCGAGCGCTTGCTCCACGACTCGAGCGCCGAGACTGAGGCCGAGCCCGCCCCGAAGAAGCCGTCGAAGACTCCGCTGCTGGACCAGTTCGGTCGCGATCTGACGGAGCTGGCGCGTCGCAACCAGCTAGATCCCGTCATCGGCCGCGAGATGGAGATCGAGCGGGTCATTCAGATCCTCAGTCGTCGCACGAAGAACAATCCAGCGCTAATCGGCGAGCCTGGCGTTGGCAAGACCGCCATCGCCGAAGGCCTTGCGCAGCAGATCAACCTCGGCAACGTGCCCGAGTCGCTGCAGCACAAGCGCGTGCTCACGCTGGACATGGGTGCGCTGGTTGCCGGCACGAAGTACCGCGGCGAGTTCGAAGAGAGATTGAAGAAGATCCTCGACGAGATTCGATCAAGCCGTGAAGTCGTGCTGTTCATCGACGAGCTGCACACGCTGGTCGGTGCCGGCGCGGCGGAAGGCGCGATTGACGCCGCCAACATCCTCAAGCCGGCCCTTGCGCGCGGCGAGATCCAGTGCATCGGCGCGACCACCCTCAACGAGTACCGCAAGTACATCGAGAAGGATGCTGCGCTCGAGCGTCGCTTCCAGCCCGTATTTGTCGATCAGCCGACGCTGGCCGAGACCATCGACATCCTCAACGGAGTCAAGTCTCTGTACGAGAAGCACCACAGGGTGACGATCACCGACTCGGCGGTGCACGCCGCGGCCGTGTTGAGCGACCGCTACGTCAGCGACCGCGCCCTTCCCGATAAGGCGATCGACCTCATCGATGAAGCGTCAGCGCGCGTCCGTATGAAGCTGACAACGACGCCCGACGACCTCAAGGAGCTGCAGAAGGAAATCAAGAAGCACCGCACCGACCAGGACGAGTCGGTCAACAAGCAGGACTTTGAGGCGGCCGCAAGCGTGCGGGACAAAGTGAAGAAGCTGCAGGACAAGCTCGCTGTGAAAGAAGCGGCCTGGCGCGACAAGCTGGGCGAGACGGTCCCTGAGGTCAACGAGGAGCACATCGCCCAGATCGTGGCTGCGTGGACCGGCGTGCCTGTCTCTCGCCTCGTCGAGGAGGAGACGTCGCGGCTGCTCCGGATGGAAGAAGAGATCCACAAGCGGATGGTCGGCCAGGATGAGGCGATCAAGACGGTGTCGCAGGCAGTGCGGCGCGCGCGCGCCGGGCTGAAGGACCCGCGCCGGCCGATCGGCTCATTCATCTTCTTGGGCCCGACCGGGATCGGCAAGACAGAGCTGGCCCGGGCGCTTGCCGAGTACCTGTTCGACTCGGAAGACTCGCTGATCAAGCTGGATATGTCGGAGTTCATGGAGCGCCACACGACCGCTCGGCTGGTGGGCTCACCTCCCGGCTATGTCGGGTACGACGAGGGCGGTCAGCTGACCGAGGCAGTGAGGCGCAGGCCCTACTCGGTGATCCTTTTCGACGAGATCGAGAAGGCGCACCCTGAGGTGTTCAACATGCTGCTGCAGATCCTCGAGGACGGCAGGCTCAGCGATGCGAAGGGCAAGGTCGTCAACTTCGCCAACACCGTGATCATCATGACCTCGAACCTGGGCATCCGCGATGTCAACCAGGCAGGAACGTCGCTCGGATTCCAGCCCGCGGTCGTCGACGAGGCCGAAGAGGTTGAGCGCCGCCACAAGAACACAAAGGAAAAGATCGACGAGGAGCTGAAGCGGATGTTCCGCCCCGAGTTCCTAAACCGAGTCGATGCAGTCGTCGTTTTCAAGAGCCTAACCACGGGGCAGATCCGGCAGATCGTCGATCTGCAGCTGAACAAGCTGAGCAAGCACCTCGTGGAGCAGCAGATAACGATTGAGGTCACCGACGCTGCGAAGGACCTCCTCTCCAAGGAGGGTTACGACCGCGTGTACGGCGCGCGCCCGTTGCGGAGGGTGATCACGAGCAGGATCGAGGACCAGCTGTCCGAGCACCTGCTGCGTGGAAAGATCGCGCGGGGTGACACGGTCCAGATCGACGTGGAAGGCGAGGACGGTCTGAAGTTCACGCCTGTGAAGCACCGCCACAAGGAACCTGCAGGAGCAGCCGGGGCGAAGCCCTAGGTCGCGAGCCAGCCTTCGAGGGCCGCGGTCAGCTCGCCTGGGGTGGTTTCGGTCTTGATCAGGAAGGCCAGCACGCCGAGGTTGGCCACGCGATCGCCGATCTCTCTCTGGCTGTAGTTGGAGAGGACGACGACACGCACGTCCTTGGTCTGCGGATCGGCGCGCAAAGCCTGAAGAACGCCAAGGCCATCCAACTTCGGTAGGCGGACGTCCAGAAAGACAATGTCCGGCGGCTCCGTGCTCGCCATCTCGACCGCAGTCTCCCCGTCGTACGCAACATCGACGAGATAGCCGTCGAGCTCGAGCTTCAGCTTGTACATCTGGGCGACGGACCTGTCGTCTTCGACGAACAGCACCCGCACCGGTTGTCGCTCGCCCTCCGCCCTGTCGGTCACCTCCGCACCCCCAAGAACGGAGCGTACGACAACTTCGACGGCCGGAATTTCAGCGCCACCGGGCTAAACGCGACAATTGGTCGCGGTGAGCACCTCCGTCCCCCTGCGCCTTCGCCCACTGGAGATCGGCGACCTCCTCGACGAGACGTTTCGAATGTACAGGCGCCACTTCCTCCTCTTCGCCGGCATCTCGGTAATCGTTTCCATCCCGCTCGCGGCGCTCGCCGGCTACAGCTTCTTCACCCTGTTCGCCAACCTTGTGCAGCAGGTCGGCCCGGACCAGGCGCCGACCCTGACCAGCCTCACACCCTCGATCACCGCCTTCGCTGTGTTCATCGTGGTCAATTTCGCGCTCTATCCATTCCTGTACGGCGCGATCACCTTTGCCGCATGCGAGTCTGCTCTCGGCCGCCCGGTCACCGTATGGGGCGCATTGCGCGGCGCGCTGCGTCGCTACGTCCAGATCTTCGCGTTCCTGTTCCTGATCTTTGTGACAGTCCTCATGTTCTGCTTGCTGCCGCTCTGGGTCTGGATCTGGGTGGGTTGGGTCGCGGTCATGCCTGTGATGTTCATCGAGAACACAGGATTGATTGCCGCCATGGGCCGGAGCTGGAGGCTCGTGGAAGGGCGATGGTGGCGCACCTTCCTCATCCTCTTTCTCGTCTTCATCCTCATCGAGGTTGTGTCGTCGGCCCTTCAGGCGTTCCTTTACCTGGGACAGATACTCCTTTCGATAGTGCTCTCGAGTTACCTGAGCCTCGCGATATCGGAAGCCGCGACAGTGATCATCAGCTCCCTGGTCAACCCGATTCTCCAGATCGCGATAGTGCTCATCTACTTCGACCTGCGAGTCAGAAAAGAAGGCCTCGACCTGTTTCAGCTCGCGCAGCGCGTTGGCACCGCCCCTCCCGCGGCGTGAGCTCTCGCTGAAAACGATCAACGCGGCCTGCCTGCTTGGCTTCCTATCGCTGGCGTTCGCCCTTGCGACGCCCATGCAAGCTGCCGCTGACGCGTCGACGGATGCGGCCTACCGGCAGGCCGTCTCGCAAACGCTCGCGTTGGTGCGGGGCGCCCAGCCGAACGACACCGCCGCCGCGCACCAGGCTCTCAACGTCCTCGAAGCCGGCACGGGCCTCACGCAGCCGGAGGTGGTCGCTGACCTACAACTGATCCCACCGGACTTCGAGGACGCGATCAATCGCCTGCAGGCGCTGCTCGCTGCGCTGACAACCCCGGCTGACACATCCGACCCCGCGCAGGCGCAGCAGAAGCTCAAGGACGTCCTTGCGATGCCCCGGTACGACGCCCTGCACAGGCCCGAATCGTGGCTTGATCGGTTGCGCCAATGGGTGAACGACAGGATCAACGACCTGCTCAACTTCTTTGTCCGCCAGGCGGGGTCCTCGCCGCTGCCCGACTACTTCTGGTACGCCCTTGGGACCATCGTCGTGGTCGGCACCGCGTTCCTCATATTCAGGTCGACGCGAGGTCGTTTCACTGAAGGTGCAATGGCGGCGGGCCCCACGGGGCCGCGCGCTCCCGCGGACTACTTTGACGAGGCAGATCGCTATGCGGCCGCGGGCGATCGGGTGCGTGCGATTCGCGCACTTTGCGCGGGGGTCGCCGCGACGCTTGCCGGCGAGCGCACCTGGGAGGGAAGCCCGCTCACGGTGCGCGAGATCTTCCAGCGCGCTCCCGACCCAGCCAGCCTGCGACCTCTGCTGGTTCCGTTCGAGGCTGCGGTGTACGGCGGGCGGGAGGTCGATGCCGCCACCTACGAACGTGCAACGCAGGTGGCGGAACCGTTCCGCCGACCATCGGAGCTTGCCGCATGAAAGGAGCTCGCGGCTGGGTGCTCGCGCTCGCCGTCTCCCTCGGCATCGCTGCGCTTGCATATTTCTTCCAACCTCAACAGGATTCTCCCGACCACAGCTCGACCAGCGATGCCGCCAATGGCACGTCGGCATTGGTGCTGTTTGCACAGGCGATGGGCCATCCGACAGTCAAGATCTCGGGGACCTTCACTCCCCCCGCGCAACCAGGGCTCATGTTCGTACTCACCCCCACCAGCCCTTACACAGCCGACGAAGCTGATCAGGCCGCCGCGTGGGTGCGCTCAGGCGGCGTCCTGGTCTATGCCTCCGAGCAGGGCGATCCCGAGCTTGATCGAGCGCTCGGGGTGGGTAGGGTGAACGGCTTCGCCTCCAGCACCCCGGCTATCGCAAACCCAGTCCTCGCCGGCGTGGCGCAGGTCTCAGGAGGCACGTTTGCATCTCCACTTGACCCCGCACCGCAGCAGGTCCCGATCCTGCGCTCCCGGAGCGGGGCGCCGCTCGGATACCTCGAGTCATCGGGCTTGGGCACGATCGTCGTGCTTGCCGATCCGCTCGTGCTATGCAACGGCAATCTCGACAAGCTCGACAACGGCAGGCTGCTTGCCGACCTGATCGGAACAGTGAGCTTGAATGCGACAGTCGCAGTCGACGAGTACCACCATGGGCTCACTTTCAACGACCTTGCCCCGCAGGCATGGGTCTTGACGCCTTGGGGTGCCGCCCTCCTGTGGCTTCTGGTGGCGATATTCGTGGGCCTGGTCCTTCGGGGCCGCCGCTTCGGCCCGCTCGTCCCGCGACCGGCGGAGGCAGCGCGCGCCGACGTCGAATGGGCGGTGGCGGTGGGCGAGCTGCTTCGCAGATCCGGCGCTCGCGCCGTTACCCTGGGCCTGCTGGCAAACGCCAGCGAGCGAGCTGTCGCGGCCCGCACAGGCCTACCGCTGCAGCCACGCGAGCGTTTTTGGAATGCCCTCTGGGCTCGCGCTCCGGAGCTCGCTGGCGAGCTTGCCGAAGCCGAACACGCGCTGTATGGGTCGGCAGCCGGCGAAGCCGGTCTGCTGAAGGCCGCACAGCGACTGCACGACGTCGCATATCCAGTTTCACCGGACCGACGCACGTCGCGTCCAACCGCGCCCAAGGAGGCCCGATGACCGAACACCCCAAGCCCACCACGACCGCACCTGATTTCTACGCTCGCCTTCGCGATCAGCTCGCCAAGGCAGTGGTCGGGCAGGAAGACGCAATCCGTCTCTGTGCCATCGCGCTCGTAGCGCAGGGCCACGTGCTGCTGGAAGGCGTTCCAGGCACGGGCAAGACGCTCCTCGCCAAGTCGATGGCCCGTGCACTCGACCTTCAATACAGTCGCGTGCAGTTCACGCCAGACCTCATGCCCGCCGACATCGTCGGCACGTCGGTTTACGACCTCTCCAATCGGACCTTCGCGCTTCGCCGCGGCCCGATCTTCACGAACATCCTGCTTGCTGATGAGATCAATCGCGCGCCGGCCAAGGTCCAGTCGGCGCTCCTCGAAGCGATGGAGGAACGGGGTGTCACGCTCGAAGGACAGCAGCTCGCGCTGCCCGCGCCGTTCCTCGTGCTGGCGACCCAGAACCCTGTCGAATACGAGGGAACGTACCCGCTGCCCGAGGCTCAGCAGGATCGCTTCCTGTTCAAGGTGCGTCTCGACTACCCGTCGTCAGCCGACGAGATGGAGGTTCTCCGGCGCTGGGAATCCGGCATCGAGCTGCGCGACCCTGCCAAGGCGGGCGTCGAACCAGTGCTCAGCGCAGCCGACATCGACGCCTGCCGCGAGCAGGTGGCCAAAGTCGTCATCGACGAGAAGATCCGACACTACGTGGTGGAGCTCGCTTCAGCGACCCGCACCGCGCCCGAGATCGCGCTCGGGGCAAGCACCCGGGCCGAGGTGCTGCTGATGCTGGCGTCGAGGGCGCTCGCTGCATTCGAAGCCTCGGACTTCGTCACGCCTGACCACGTCAAAGCCCTGCTCGCACCTGCTTTCCGCCACCGGCTGATCCTCCGCCCCGAGGCTGAGGTGGGCGGCCAGACTCCCGACAGCGTCCTCGAAGCGGTGGCGGCAAGGGTAGTCCCGCCTCGCTAGGGTCGGGACACTAAGAATGATTCGGGGACTCGCGCCTCAGCCGCGCCTCCTGTGGGCGATCGCGATTGGTGCTGCTCTGATCGCGCTCGCCGTCGCGTCACCGCTGCTGGTTCTTGTCGCCGTCGTCTATCACGTCGGGCTCATCTTCGTGCTCTCGCGCGACCTTGCGATGCTGCCAGGCCGAACGGGTTATCAGCTGCAGCGCCTCGTGCCGGAGCCCTTCTCGCTCGGCGAGCTCGAGGAGGTGAGGGTGGTGGTGGAGAACCCGGCGGCGGCGGGCCTGGAAGCGCGCGTTGCCGACCATGCTCCGGCCGACCTCAACCCCCATCCGCGAGAGCTCGACGGACGGTTCGATAGCAATGGCCATCTCGCCGTTCGGTACTTCACGTCATCGCCACGGCGCGGTGCGTTCAAGTTCGGGCCGGTTGACCTGCAGGTGTCGAGGGCAGCCGGCTGGTGGCGCCGCCAGGTTCGGCTGAATCACCCGGACGAGGTGGCGGTTTTTCCCAACGTGGTCGCCATCAAGCGGGTGCAGCTGAGCCTGCGACGCGGCCTTCGCGCCATGGCAGGGCTCCGTCGCGCCCGTCCGCCTGGCGCGTCAACGGCCTTCGCCGGACTCAGGGACTACGTTCGTGGCGACGACGTACGGCGCGTGAGCTGGACGGCGACAGCCAGGCGCGACCATCCGGTGGTCGTCGAGGTCGAGGCGGAACGCGGCCAGCAGGTGATGATCGCGCTTGATTGCGGCCGCTTGATGACTGCGCCCGCGGGCGCGCTCGACAAGCTCGATCACGCAGTCAACGCCGCCCTGATGCTTGCGTGGGTCGCCAACGCTTACGGCGACCGCGTCGGTCTCATGACCTTCGACGACCGCGTCACCGGCTTCATCAAGCCTGAACGGGGGAGCTCGCAGGTGCGCCGGCTCACCGAGGCTCTGTATGCGATCAAGTCCGACTACGTCGAGCCAGACTTCGGCCACGCCTTTACCCACCTGGCGCTCAGGCTCGGGCGGCGATCGATGGTGGTGGTCCTCACTGACGTGCAGGACCCCGAGGCGTCGAAGGAGCTGGTCGCGCACTGCCTGCGTCTGGCCGCACGACACCTGGTTCTCGTGGTGGCCATGTCCGACCCTGCTGTGCTGATGGCCCGCGACCAACCCATCACCAGCTCATCACGCGCTTACGAGTGGGCGGCAGCGGAGGAGTTCGTCGCCAGCCGCCGCGAGAGCTTCGAGCTCCTGAGGCGGGGCGGCGTGCTCGGCCTCGACGTAGTGGCCGGCAGCCTCAGCCCTGCGCTGGTGGAGCGCTACCTGGAACTGAAGGAACGAGCACTCCTCTAGGACATGCGCCCAGCGAACAGCAGGTACGAGTAGAAGAGAATCCCTGTCGTCAACCCGATTGTGAGCTTGACCGCGAAGGGCGCGCTCGAGGGTGAGATGTTCCCTTCGATGGTGCCGGCGACCACGAGCAGGGGCGCCAGGCCCAGCAGCAGGGTGAAGGCACGCCGGGTCGCGATCACCAACGCGTCCGACCGTTTCCGATTGCCGGGAGACAACAGGGCCCAGCCCATCATCAGGCCGCCTGCTCCCTGGGCGACAACGATGGATAGCTCCAACACACCGTGCGCGATGACGAAGTCGAAAAGGCCGCCGCTGAGCCCGTACGCCTGGGTGAGGCCGAATAGACCGCCGAGGCTGATGCCGTTGTTGATGAGCACGTAGATCACGGGCAGTCCGAAGATCACGCCGAAACCAAAGGCGAGCATGACCACCCAGATGTTGTTCGCCATGATCACGCCCGCAGCCACGGCGCGTACGTCCGGCGGGATGTCAGTCCACAGCTTGTGCTTGTGGACGTCGTCGATGATGCTCTGCGGTGCGATGCCGGCGGCCGCATCGGGGTTGGCGAGCACGACGAAATAGCTGACTATCGCGGGCACGAACAGCAGCGCGGCTGAAGCGACAAGGTACGGCCACGCCTCACGGTAGGTGCGCGGGAGCCCCTCCGCGTAGAAAGCGCGAATCCTTCGCCACGCGTGGCCCCCACGCCGGTAGACGACGCCATGGCCGCGGCCGACAAGGCCGTTGAGGTAGCGGTGCACCGGTTCGTCGGGCCAATCGCGCTGAGCCCGAGCGAGGTCGGCGGTGGCTCGCCTGTACAACGCCGCCATCGTCAGGACCTGCGCGGGCGCGAGGGCGTTCAGGTGGCTTGCGCCTCCACGGGCCAGCAGGTCTTCGAGGCGGTTCCAGTCGTCGCGCCGGATCGCGACAAAGTCCTCGGCGCGCATGGACAGCAAAATACTCGACATGGACCGCCCGCTCTCGGACAGCGACCTTGTCATCGCCACTCCGGAGCGTGTTTCCTTCGACTACCAGGTTGCGGGTCTGGGGACTCGCGCGATCGCGCAGCTCCTCGACCTGTTGATCGTGGCAGGGATCCTGATCGCGGTTTTTTTCTTTGCTTCCGCGGCTGCCACCGTGACCGGCTCGAGCACTGTGGGAACGCTGATCTTGATCATCGGTGCCTTCATCGTGGTCTTCGGATATTTCTGGATCAGCGAAGCGCTGTTCTCGGGCCAGACCGTTGGCAAGAAGGCATTTCGCCTGCGTGCGGTGGGCGACCGCGGGGAGCCGCTGACTTTCATGCAGGCAGGCATCCGCAACGTTGTGCGAATCGTGGACTTCCTTCCGTACGGCTACGGGGTGGGGATGATCGTCCTCTTCGCCAACGGCAAGGGCAAGCGGCTCGGTGACCTGGCGGCAGGAACCATCGTCGTCAAGGACTCGGACCATGTCTGGCTTTGGCAGCTCGGGGGCGGCTATCGCCAGGTCGCGCCTGTAGCGCCTCCACCTTCAAGTCCACCTCTGGATGCCGGCGGTCAATCCCCGATGAGGCCTCCTCCGCCGCCCGGATATGGGGTCAGCGTCGCATCCAGTCCTTATGCACCGGCTTCCGCAGCCGAGCTCACTCTTCGACGCCTCGACCCGGAACTGCGGCGGTTCGTCAGCTCGTACGCGCGCCGCCGCCCGCAGCTACCTCTCGAGCTGCGTGTTCAGCTGGCGAGCACCGTTCAACCCAGCCTTAGCGTCGCGCTGCCCGAGATCTTTGCGCAGCGCGGCCCGCTCGCCACGCTGGATTACCTTGCAGACCTGGAGCAGCAATAGCCCGTTACAGGAGCCACCGCCGAACCTGATCCTGGGTCAGGTTGCCTCCACAGATAGGACTCGCAACCCGCTG
>DAIUFK010000002.1:71445-90402 GCA_036844615.1 Candidatus Dormiibacterota bacterium
GCCGAACCTGATCCTGGGTCAGGTTGCCTCCACAGATAGGACTCGCAACCCGCTGGCCTGCGAAATCGTTCCGCCGCTTCGCGATGGCCGCAATCCCGGCGGCTCCGGCAGGTTCCACGACAAGGCCGGCGTCGCTGAAAAGCATGCGCATCGCAGCCAGGATCTCGGCGTCGGAGACCAGCATCACCTCGTCGACGGTGGAGCGCATTGCGGTCAGCGCCTCAGGGACCGGCACCCGAACGGAGATACCGTCGGCGATCGTGGTGGCAGTGTCGGTGGTGACAGGCTCGCCCGCCCGCCACGACAGCTCCATGGCTGGCGCGCCCGCCGCGCAGACGGCGATCACCTTCGTCGACGGGGAGAAATGTCTAACCCACGTTCCTATCCCGTTGACGAGCGAGCCGTTGCCCAGCGGGACGAAGACGGCGTCGAGCGGCTCCTGGAGCCGACCGAGCTCGACAGCGATGGTTCCCGCTCCTTCGGCGATCTCAGGCAACAGGCCGTCCTCCACGTAGAGCGCGCCGGTTCTCTGCGCTCTTGCCTTGGCAGCGGCCTTGGCGGCGTCGAAGTCGGCCCCTTCCAGCGCTACGTCGGCGCCAAGGGCGCGCATGCGGTCGATCTTCAAGGGGTTGGCCGACACTGCCGCGAACACGGTGAGCCTGTCACCCCGCTTCCGCGCCGCGTATGCCATGCCCTGGCCGAAATTCCCCGCCGACGCGCATACCAAGCCGGCGGCCTGGTGCTCGAGGCGGTGCAGAAGGTAATCGGTGCCGCGACCCTTGAACGAGCGGATCGGGTTGACGCACTCGACCTTGAGGATCGTTGTCACCCCGAGGCGGTCGGAGAGCGGCTCGCACACGTACTGCGGAGAGTCCCTGAAAACGGGATCGATCGTTTCCGAGGCTTCGCGAATTCGATCGATCGAGATGTCAGAGTCCATGGCGCGGACGATAAGTTATCCGGCGCCCCCTCCGGCGCTTCGACCACCCCCGCGCGAATGCGCGGGGGCCCCAAAGGAAGGGGGAGGAGAACGCCGCCCCGGGGGTAGTCAGGGCGGCGCCTTACGCTTCAAGGAGCCGGGAGGCACTCCGGCTTGTTCCTCTAGTAAAAGAACGACCGAATCTGTAAAAGGCTACGGCCCCACTTGTAAAAACCGGATGATGGGTGGAGAGTCACCCCCAATGCCCAAAACAACACTTACGTTTGTATGCACCGACTGCGGCGGCGAGAGCCTGCGGTGGGCAGGCCAGTGCCCCCACTGCCAGGCCTGGAACACGCTCCAGGAGTTCCACGTCCGCAAGGCTCCAGCCGGCCGGGCTCGGCCCTCGACCGCGTCCATCGGCTCGCGACCAGTGCCCCTCACCGAGCTTGCCGGCGACGCCGCCCCGCGTCTCGCCCTTAAGTGGGGAGAGCTCAATCGGGTCCTGGGCGGCGGCATCGTTCCGGGCAGCCTGGTCCTGGTCGGCGGAGAGCCGGGTGTAGGCAAGTCGACCTTGCTCATGCACGCAGCCCAGCAGGTGGCCGGCACAGGCGGCAAAGTCCTTTACGCCACTGGCGAAGAGTCGCCGCACCAGGTGCGCATGCGCGCGCAGCGGCTGGGCGCGATGGAGCCCGGAATCCTGCTGTTGGCTGAGTACGATCTGGACGCGATCTGCGAGGCCATTCGCTCGGAAGGCCCCCAGCTCGCCATCGTCGATTCCATCCAGACCGTCACCGACGCCGGCTTCGAAGGGAGCGCCGGCAGCGTGACGCAGGTTCGGGAGTCGGCAGGGCGGTTGATGCGGCTGGCCAAGGAGGTCGGCGTTCCGATCTTCCTCGTCGGCCACGTCACCAAGGAGGGTGCGATTGCCGGGCCTCGGGTACTTGAGCATATCGTTGACACCGTGCTGTACCTGGAAGGCGACCGTCGGCAGGAGCTGCGCGTGCTCCGAGCAATGAAAAACCGCTTCGGCTCGGCCGAGGAGATCGGCGTCTTCGCGATGGGCGAAGCGGGCCTCGAAGAGGTGCCAGACCCTTCGTCGGCGCTTCTCAGCCAGGCCACAACAAGGTCACCTGGGACGGCCATCGTCGCCGCCCTCGAGGGCACGCGCCCGCTCCTCATCGAGATCCAGAGCCTCGTCAACAGGACCGACAACGCGATGGTTCGACGCATTGCCAACGGCGTCGACACCAACCGTCTGCTCATGCTTATCGCCGTCATCGAGAAGAGGGCCGGCCTCAAGCTCGGGAAGTCCGACGTCTTCGTCAATGTCGCGGGCGGCATCCGGATCACGGAACCTGCCGCCGACCTCGGTCTCGCCCTGTCGATCATCAGCAACGATCACAACGTGCCCCTGCCGGACGGCATGGTTGTGATCGGCGAGCTGGGATTGGCGGGTGAGGTGCGCCGCGTGGGCCAGCTGGAGCGCCGCCTTTCGGAGGCGGCCCGGCATGGGCTTACGCGCGCTTTGATTCCGGCCGGTGTCAAAGCCGGCCGGCCCTCCGGCCTCGAGGTGATCGAGGTCCGGACGCTGGCGGAGGCGATCTCTGCCGCTTTTCCTTCACCTATCAAGTCCGGCGCATTCATAAAGGAGGCCGGCATCTCGGTCTCCTAGGAGGTTTCCCGTGAAGCGTTCTGAGAATGTCGCCCGATGGCTTGGGGCGGGGCTCGGCGTGATCGGCGGTTTCTTGCTCGGCTATTTCCTGGTCCGCGGCGGGGTGCACACATACCCCGGCTATGTGATCATCGGCCTCACCACGCTGGAGGGCCTCATATTCGCGTACCTAGGCACGCCTTACGTGCTGGGTGGCTGGCGGACCTTCAACTTCCGTCTGACGAGCACTCCTCTGCCCGACCTGCTGAGCGGCCTCCTCGGGATAGTGGTAGGTCTCGTGATCGCGGCGCTGATCGGCGTGTTCGTGCGTGATCTTCCCAACGGGGTGCTCGTCTCCGCGATCCTTGCCCTCCTGCTGGCGGCCCAGGGCGCTTCAATTGGTCTCACCCGCCGCAGCGAGCTGGCGGCGCTCTTCTTCGGTGGCGCCGCTGAGCAGAAAAGCCAGCGTTTGAGCGGGATCCTGCTCGACACCTCGGTCATCATCGACGGCCGCATCCTCGACATCGCCAAGACAGGCTTTGTGGATACGCCGTTGATCATCCTGAGCTCGGTGCTGCGCGAGCTCCAGCAGGTGGCGGACTCGGCGGACGCGACGCGGCGCCGGCGCGGGCGGCGCGGACTTGACGTCCTCACCGAGATGCAGAAGGACGCCTCGATACCTCTCCAGGTCGTCGACGACGACGTGACCACGGAGGTCGAGATCGATGCACACCTCGTGCGCACCGCCAAGCGAAAGGACTGGGCGATCATGACCAACGACTTCAACCTGAACCGCATCGCGCGGCTCGAAGGGGTGACCGTGTTGAACCTGAACGAGCTTGCCCAGGCGATGCGACCTGTCGCCATCCCGGGTGAGGAGATAGTCGTTACCGTGGCGCGGGAAGGCAAGGAGCCGGGCCAGGGCGTAGGCAGTCTCGACGACGGAACGATGGTCGTCATCCAGAACGGGAGGCGGCTGCTGAACCAGACGATCACGGCGGTGGTCACATCGGTGATTCAGACCTCGGCAGGCCGGATGATCTTCGCTGAGCCGGCGGCCTTGGACGGACGCCGCGCCAGCCCGCGCGGCAAGGCAGAGAGTGGCTGACGCACTTTCGGTCGGCGCGATTGTGGCGGCGGCGGGCTCTGGATCGCGCCTTGGCCGCGGCAGCAAGGCGCTGGTGCGCCTCAACGGCAGGACCACTCTTGCGAGGGTGCTCGAGCTGTTCCTCGCGCTTGACGAGATCGATCGGATTGTCGTGGTGGGCCCGCCCAGCCGCCTCGAAAACGCCGAGCAAGAGGTAGCGGCGCTGCACCCCCGCAAGCCCGTCACGGTGAAGGCGGGCGGCGAGAGCCGTCAAGCGTCGGTTCGCGCCGGCCTCGCGGCGCTTGGCGAATGCGACTTCGTGCTGGTGCACGATGCCGCGCGGCCCCTTGCCACTGCGACACTGGTACGCCGAGTGCTCGCCGCGGCGGTCGAGTCGGGCGCCGCGTTTCCTGCCATCTCGCCGCGCGATGCAGTGAAGCGGGTCGAAGGCAACAGGCTGGTGGAGAGCCTGGATCGCTCGCGCATCGTGCTCGCTCAGACCCCTCAGGCCTTCGCCTATGAGCTGCTCGCCAGGGCGCACCGCGAGGCGGCTGACGCAGGGCTGGTGGGCGACGACGATGCTCAGCTGGTGGCGGCGACCGGGCATGCGGTCACCGTCGTCGAAGGCGAGCCGGCCAACATCAAGCTGACGACACCCGAGGACTTCGAGGTGGTCGAGGCGCTCATCAAAGAGCACGAAGCCGCCACGACGTGAGGGTCGGCACGGGTTACGACGCTCACCCACTCCGCGCCGGACGAGACCTCATTCTTGGCGGGGTGCGCATCGACCATCCCGTCGGGCTTGATGGGAATTCAGACGCCGACGTCCTGACGCACGCCATCATCGACGCCCTTCTCGGCGCGGCCGGGCTCGGCGACATCGGCCAGCATTTTCCGGCGAGCGACCCGCGCTTCAAGGGCGCGTCCAGCCAGGACCTGCTTGCGACCGCGGTTCGCGCAGTTAAGGATGCGGGCTATCGAATCGTCAACGTCGACAGCACTGTGATCGCCGAGGAGCCTCGATTGGAAACTCATCTGGCCGCCATGCGCGCTCAGCTCGCCAGCCGCCTCGATGTGGACGCCGACGCGGTCAGCGTGAAGGCGACTTCACCGGAAGGTCTCGGCGCTCTGGGACGCAAGGCAGGCATCGCCGCGCAGGCGGTGGCCCTGATCGAGGCAACCGGCTGAAGCTAACCTACGTCGGTGGGTCTCATCCTTCACAACACTCTCAGCGGCACGAAAGAAACGTTCGAGCCACTCGAGGCACATCACGTCCGCATGTACACGTGCGGCCCGACGGTGTGGAACTTTGCGCACGTCGGAAACCTGCGGGCCTTTCTCTTCTATGACCTGCTTCGCCGCCACCTTCAGGTGGTCGGCCATCGCGTGACACACGTCATGAACCTCACCGACATCGACGACAGGATCCTCGACCAGGCAATGCACGCGAACACGACGATCGCCGAGTACGTGAAGCCCTACGGTGCCGCGTTCTTCGCCGACATGGCAGCGCTGCGCGCGCAGGAGGCGGAGCACTACCCAAAGGCGACCGAGCACATCCCGGAGATGGTCGCCATGGTTTCCGCCCTACTGGAGCACGGAAACGCGTACGTGGCTGACGGAGACGTTTACTTCCGAATCGCCAGCTTTCCTTCTTATGGCTCACTGTCGCACCTCGACCGCGGCGGCCTGAGAGCGGGAACGCGGGTGGCGGCGGACAAATATGACAAGGAGTCGGTGAGCGACTTCGCTTTGTGGAAGAAGGCGCAGCCGGCTGATGAACCGTTGGGAGCGGCTTGGGACGCGCCATTCGGGCGAGGCAGGCCAGGCTGGCACATCGAATGCTCCGCGATGAGCAAGCGATACCTCGGTGACACGTTCGACATCCACTGCGGCGGCATCGACCTGATGTTTCCTCACCACGAGAACGAGATCGCGCAGTCGGAGGCGGCGAATCACAAGCCCTTTGCGCGGGTGTGGCTCCATTCCGAGCACCTGGCGGACGCGACGGGGGAGAAGATGTCGAAGAGCGCGGGCGGCTTCACGACGCTGCGAGATCTGGTCGCGGCAGGCCACGACCCGCTCGCTGTGCGCTTTTTCCTGATCGCCAACGCGCACTACAGGTCGCGCATTCGCTTGAGCGCCGACGCACTGCATGCGGCGGCTGGCCAGGTGCGCCGGCTACGCGATTTCGCCGACAGGATCCAGCGAGCGACGCCGGCTCAAGCCGACGACACGGCGCTGCTCCGCCGCATCGGCGAAGTCCGCGCGGCCTACCGCGAAGCGCTCGACGACGACCTCAACCTGCCACAGGGCGTGGGACTGGTGTTCGAGCTCCTACGCGAGGCGAACTCGGGCCTGGACTACGGGAGGGTGGGCGAGCGCAGCCGGTCCGAGCTGCTCGCGCTGATCGGCGACGTCGACGCGCACCTCGACGTGATAAGAGCCGACGAACCAGGCCTTGCCGACGAGGTCGAGCGCCTGATCGCCGACCGCGAGGCGGCGCGCGCCGCGCGTGACTTCGGCCGTGCGGACCAGATTCGAGACGCGCTGCGCCAGCGTGGAATCGCCCTCGAAGATTCAAAGGAGGGAGTGCGTTGGAAGCGCGTCCAGGCCGCCGCAGACTAAATCCTCCCCGCGACCGCCGGGGCCCCCGCGCCACAGGCGCGGGAGGGAGCGAAGCGCGGGAGGGGGCCACTCAAAGGCTGCGCCCCGCGCCTCCGGCTGCCCTTCCAGCCAACCTCATCTACGGCCGTAATGCAGTCCTCGAGGCTGCGCGCGCTGGACGCGTGCTGAAGGTATTTCAAGCGTCGGGGCTTGGGCACGATCCGCGACTGGAGGAGCTTGGCAAGCTGGCGCGAGTCGAGGTCGTCCCGCCAGAGCGGCTCGACGTTATCGCCCCCGGCGTCCACCAGGGTGTCGCGGCCGAGCTGAAGCCGCGGCGCGTGTGGACCCTCAAGGATTTGCTGGCGACGAGCCCCACGCTCCTCATCGCCCTCGATTCGATAATGGATCCGCAGAACCTCGGAGCGATCCTCCGCAGCGCCGAGGTTGCCGGCTGCGACGGCGCGATCCTCCCTGAGCACCGCAGCGCGCCCTTGTCGCCGGCAGCGGTGAAGGCGAGCTCCGGCGCCAGTGAGCTGCTGCGAATCGCAACCGTTTCGGGAATGCCTTCGGCGATCGCCGAGGTCAAACGGTCTGACATCTGGTGTGTCGCGCTCGACCCGCGAGGCGAGATTCCAGCCTGGGACTTCGACATGACGCAGCGCGTGTGCCTTGTCGTCGGCAGCGAGGGAGAGGGAGTGCACCGCTTGGTCAAGGAGCGGTGCGATGTGCGCGTCAGGCTGCCGATCAAGGGACACATCGCCAGCTACAACGCGTCAGCCGCCGCCGCCGCCCTCCTATACGAGGTGATGCGGCAAAGGTCCAAGTCCAGTGCCTGATGCGGCCCAGGAGCTCGCGACAGCTACTTCGGACATCCAGCTCACGCGTTCCGCGCGTGACGTGCTCGACAGGGCGGTAGCGATCGCGACAGCGCGTGGCGCGTTGCAGGCCGACCCCGTGGATGTGCTGAGAGCGATGCTCGAGAGTCGCGGCACCTTGGCGGCACAATCGATCCGGGAGCTGGGTGGCGATCCGGCCGGCATGGTGGCGCAGCTGGTGCCACCGGAGGGATCGCCCAGCCTGCCGATCCGCCAGCTCCTGGTCAACGCAAACCGGGAGGCAGGGGTTCTCGGCCACTACCAGGTCGATGCGATCCACCTCCTGCTGGCGATGCTCTACGGCGATTCGCCAGTGACGTCAGCCGTGCTCAAGAGGGCCGGCCTGACCATGTACGACCTGCGCAGCCACATCCAGTCTGCCGCCAAGCCGGCGTTCGCCGGCGACCCTCGCTCCGCTCCGCGGCCCGACACTCGGTCGTCGTCGCGGCCGGATGCCGCCCTACGGCGCAAACCCATGCCGCCGGTGCGTGGAGTGGTGACGGTCAGCCCTGTGTTCCTCGGTTTGGTTGCGCTTACGGCGGGCGCTGGGGCCCTGTTGTGGTTCGACGTCCTGCCAGCCGCGATCCCCATCGTCACTGTCGTTTTCGTCACGGCCGGCTGGATCACTTCAGTGTGCATTCACGAGTTCGGCCACGCGCTCGTTGCGTACTTCGGTGGGGATCGAGCTGTCGTGGCCCACGGCTATCTGTCGCTGAACCCGCTCCTCTACACGAATATCGTCCTCAGCATCGTGATGCCTGTGGCGTTCCTGCTCCTGGGCGGCATAGGTCTGCCAGGGGCCGCGGTGTACATCGACCATTCAGCGATTCGCACCAAGTTGTGGGACTCGGCGGTTTCGGTGGCGGGACCTATCGGCACGATGCTGTGCGGCCTGCTGATCGCGATCCCGTTTCTCATTCCGAACCACATCGAGTGGATGGTTGGCCACATCGCCTTTTTTGGAGCTCTCGCATTTCTCGGCTTCATCGAGGCGTTTGCGCTCCTGCTCAACCTGCTCCCGATTCCCGGGCTCGACGGTTTCGGCATCATTCGGCCATGGCTTCCGTATTCCGCCCAGGACTTCGCCATCAGGTTTGGCCAGGGCGCGATCATCGCCGTGTTCATCGTGCTGTTCTTCGTCCCTGTCGTTGCCAACGCCTTCTTCGGTGCTGTGCTGCAGGTTACGAACGTGGTTGGGATCGATCCCGGGCTAATCGGTATCGGCCAGGCACACATGCCCAGCCTCCGCTGATGGAACGGGTCATCGTCGACGGCTACAACGTGATCCATGCTTGGGTTCCGCTCAAGCGCCTGCTCGACGTCTCGCTCGAAGCTGCCCGCGAAAAGCTGGTGGAGAGGCTTGCCGTCTACGCGATGGTCACCGGCTCGGACGTGACAGTCGTCTTCGACGCCCACCACTCTGCCGCGCGCACCAACTCCGAGGAGCGGGTGGAAGGCGTGCTCGTGATCTTCACCCGAAAGGGCCATTCCGCCGACCACGTGATCGAGCGCATCGCCTACGCCGCGGGTGAGGCGGGTGATGTGATCACAGTCGCCACCTCGGACCGCACCCAGCGCGACCTCGTCCGCGGCATGGGCGGCGCTGTAATCGACGCGCGCGAGCTTGAGCGGAGGGTGCTCGAGGCGGAGCAGGAGATGGGCAGGCGAGTGGACAAATACGCCCGGTGAACCAAAGGTGAGCTGGTGATTCGGAACACCCGGATCGTCTGCACGCTGGGGCCGTCGAGCGCTTCGCCGTCAGTGTTGCGCAACCTGCTCAAAGCCGGCATGGACGTGGCTCGGCTCAACTTCTCACACGGCGACCACGCCACTCACCGGCAGGCCGCGATCGACGTGCGCGCCGCGGCGGAGGACGCCGACCGGCCGGTCGCCCTCCTTGGCGACCTGCAGGGGCCGAAGATCCGCACCGGACCGCTCGACTCAGCTTTCCAGCGTCTCGTGAGGGGACGCCGTGTCCTCCTTACCGGTGGGAGTCGCGACAGCAGGGCTGAGAGCGAGATCGAGGTGAGCCATCCCGAGCTGGTGGACGCGCTGCGCGCGGGTGATCGCGTCCTTATCGACGATGGCCGCATCGAGCTCGTGGTTCGCAGCCGCGTATCGGTTGGGGCCGAGTGCTCAGTCATTCGCGGCGGCCTGCTCGGCGAGAGGAAAGGGGTGAGCGTTCCAGGCCGGCCGGTGCCGATGCCTGCCCTCACCGAGAAGGACCTCGAGGACCTGAAGCTCGCTGTCGAGCTTGAGGTGGATTTCGTCGCGCTATCTTTCGTACGCCATCCCGAGGATGTCATCGCCTGTCGCGGCCACCTCGAGGCGCTCGGCAGTCGCGCCCAGGTGATCGCCAAGCTCGAGAAGGTGGAGGCCATCCGCAACCTCAGCAAGATCCTCGAGGTGGCCGACGCGGTGATGGTCGCCCGCGGTGACCTTGGCGTGGAGCTGAAGCTTGGCGAGCTGCCCGCCGTGCAGAAGGACGTCATCGACAGGGCCAACCGCGCGGGAGTGCCGGTCATCACCGCGACCGAGATGCTCGAGTCGATGGTCACCTCGACGCGCCCGACCAGAGCGGAAGCATCGGACGTCGCCAACGCGATCTGGGACGGGACCGACGCAGTGATGTTGTCGCAGGAGACCTCGGTCGGCGCTCATCCTGTTGAGGCGGTGAGGGCTATGGCACGTATCTGCCTTTCAGCGCAGCAGCACCCCGCATTTCAGCGCCAGCGACAGATCTGGCGAGAGCCTGGCGAGGTGGGGAGCGCCATCGCCCACGCCGCGGCGACAAGCGCCGACGAGCTTCACGCCCGTGTGATCATCGCTTTCACCGAGTCGGGGACCACCGCTCTCCGCTGCAGCAAGGCGCGCCCGCGGGTGCCTGTAATCGCCGCCAGCCCGCACCCTGAAGTCCTTCGGCGGACCGCCCTTTACTCGGGCGTGATCCCAATGCTCGTCAGCCCGGGAACCGACACCGACCAGATGGTCGCGAACGCGACTGAGGCTGCCCTGCGCAGCGGGCTGGTCCGCCCGGGTGACAGGGTGGTCGTGGTGGCTGGAGTGCCTGTCGGCCGCCCGGGCCAGACCAACCTGATGAAAGTCGAGATCGTCTAAGCCAGGCTGATCCTCAGTCCTGCGCGACTACCCTTCTGTCTAATGGCACAGTCGCCGCACGGGCTGCTCGGGAGGATCCAGAGAGCGAACGATGACGCCTCGCGCCGGTTCGGCCCAAACACTGCCGAGGTGGAGGCCTTCATCCAGGCAGCTGCTCTTCTGACCCCCTGGCAGTGGAGGCAGGTCCTCGCCGGCCGGCGCCTTGTTGCCTCCGTGACCAAGGAAGATGTCGGCCAGGAGGCCCAGTCGGTGCAGGCGATACAGGCCGCGATTCGCACGAGCGAGAGCCGCATGTCCGAGCCGATGGCCAGGGCCGGCGAGGCGCTTTTCGAGGCACTGGAAAAACGCAGCGACGAGAAGGTCGTCGCGGCGTGGCAAGCAACTTCGGCCCTCGTGTCGCGCCACCAGCTCTCGGCGCTGAAGTTCGCGGCGCATTACGCCCCCTTTGCGGCGCTCATCCCAGTCCTGGAAGCCGATGCCCTCGACCCGACGACAAGACGCTTCCTCACCGCCATCGAGGGCTTGACGGCGGACCAGTGCGAATTCCTCTCCAGGCCGTGGCGCCTCGACCACGCCGCGTCCCGCGCGCTGCAGCAGTCGGTGGCAAAGAGCAGGCACCTCAACATCGAGGTCGCCGTGGCGCTGGCGGCGCTGACAGCAATACCGCCGCACATCGCCGGCGACCGAGGGTGGGCCGCGGTTCGCACAGCGGTTCACGGCGGCAGAGTGCTGAGCCGGCGAGAGGAGCTGGCAAAGGAGGAGATCACGGTCCTCTGGGCTCCGCTGCAGGCCGCAATCCCGTTTGGTTCGCTCGAGAAGAGGGCCCGGGGCAAAGATGCAGGCACGCGTGTACGAGCCGCGGTCACGAAAGCGATCGAGACGATCAAGCCTCCGCGGGTGGCTCCGCTGCCTGCACCAAGGCCTTCAGCACCTTATGGGCCAAACGGCGGCGAGGTAGCTGCGTTCGTGAAGGGCGTGGTCGAGCTGACACCAATCCAGTGGCTGCGCGTGCTCGATCGCAGGCAGCTGGTTGCAAGCGTGACGAGGGAGGGCAGCGCCGAGCCCGCCAGCGTGGTCAGGGCGCTCCTCGCCGCCATCGAGGGCACGAGCCAGCTGGACACCTTCACGCGCTGCAGAGCGTTCGCCGCAGTCGAGCGCGCCAGCTTCGCAGTCGAATCGAAGGACCGCATGAAAAGTGAGCAGATCCTCCCTCACTACAGCCCATTCGCTTCGCTGATACCGCTCGAGGAGGTGAATCCGGACGAGTTCGTGAGAAGGCTCGGCTTGCTCAGGGGCGACGATTGGGTCGAGGTTGCCGCGTCGGTTCCTACCGTCAACGAGGAGGTGGTGGCGCCACTCGTCAATGCCGGCACTGCCCTTATCGAGTTCCTGAGCCGGCGATCCGATGACGAGGCGGTGGCGACGTGGCACGCGGCCTCGGCGCTGGTACGACGCCATCAGCTGACCCCGATCAAGTTCGCCGCCTCTTACGCGCCCTTCGCCTCGGCGATCCCCGCCACGAGCGCCAGGGCCCGCGGCGCCATGGTGCTCCGCTACGTGACCGCCATCGGGCGTCTCGGTGGCAGCCAGTGCGAGCAGCTCGCGCAGCCGTGGCAGCTGAGCGACGACATGTCCAATGTGCTCTCGAAGTTGACCAAGGATGGAAGCGCCAGGCCGGCCGAAGAAGCTGCGGCGCTGGCAGCGGTGGTCACGGTGCCAATGCGGTTGGCGGGCAGCGCGGGATGGGCGGCGGTCAAAACGGCAGCTTTCGGCGGGCGGGTGATCGCTTCGAGGGCGCGCTTGACCTCCGAACAGATCGAGGCGTTATGGAAGTCGATCGAACCTGCGATTCCCCTCGCCTCGCTAGGGGCGCCTGCCAAGCTTCGTCGCTGATTCCCGTACCCTCATTGGCGTGGCGACCAAGAAGACTTCAACCAGCACAAAGCGCAAAGCAGTAGCCAAACCAAGGTCCAAAACCAAGTCCGCGGCGCTCAAGTACAAGCGCGTGCTTGTCGTCTCGGCGCACCCCGACGACCCCGAGTTCTCCGCAGGCGGGTCGGTGGCCAAGCTCGCCAAGGACGGCGCCGAGGTCACCTATGTCATCGTCACCGACGGCTCGCAGGGGGGCGAGGACCCCAAGCAGAAGGACTCTGACCTCTCAGGCATTCGCGAGAAGGAGCAGCGCGCCGCCGCACGCGTGCTCGGCGTCAAGAAGGTGGAGTTCCTCGGCTACAAGGACGGCCACCTCGTGCACGACCTGAAGCTGAGGCGCGACATCGTGAAGATGATCCGCAAGTACAAGCCGGAGCTCGTGATCACGCACCTTCCAGGCCGTCTCCTCGACGCTCCGATCGGCGGTTCGCATCCCGATCACATCGCTGTCGGCGAAGCTACGTTTGCTGCGGTCTATCCCGACTCCCGCAACCCGCGAGCCTTCCGGAGCCTACTGAAGGAGGGCTTTGAGGCGCACGAGGTCAAGGAGATCTGGGTCCCGTACTGGACGTCCGGGGATTTCTTCGTCGACATCAGCTCGACTCTCGACCTCAAGATGCAATCGCTGACGAAGCATAAGAGCCAGGTCGCCAAGCCAGGCCGCGAGTGGGACTTCGAGAAGTTCATGCGCAAGCGGCATCGCGACGTGGGCAAGAAGGCGGGCTACACCTACGCCGAGTCTTTTAAGAGGATCAAGATCTAGTCGCAGCCGCCGTCCACGGTTCGCGCACGGATTCCCAGATCACCTCTGCCCAGGCCGCGTACTGAGGGTCACCTGGATGGAGCTGGTCGGATGAGATCCATCCCGGCGACCCCGACCCGGAGATGCTGGCAGCGGTGATGTCGACCCACATGAAGCCACGCGCCTCCGCCTCGCGAAGGGCGATCCTGTTGAAAGTCTCGGTCAGCCCGCGCAGCTGATCCGGGTCGCCGAAGGTCGCGGCGGCAGGGGTCACCGACCAGTTCGGGATCGAGATGGCGACAACGCGGCCAGTCCCGAGCCCGAGCCCAGCCACCTCATCATTGATCTTCACCAGCGCTTCCCTGTACTGCTCGGGCGTTCTGCCCTGGACCAGGTCGTTGACGCCGATGAGGAGGCTGACCAGGTCCGGTTTGAGCGCGGCCACGTAGCCGAGCTCGTTCTCAATGAGGTCACGTGTCGTGAAGCCGTTGACGGCAGGGTTGGTCACCTCCACCTTTCTCCCCGCCGTCTTGGTCAGCCGAGCCGCGAGGATCGACGGGTAGTTGTGTGCTTCGCCCGAAGCCCCTGTGCCGATGGTGTACGAGTCGCCCAGCGCAAGGTAGCGCAGCGCGCCGGCGGTCATCTCTCTACGTCGGCGAGGGAGCTCCAGACCTCGACCTTGGTCCGCACGCGCCGCACCACCTCGTCGGTGAACTCCGTCGTCGAAGCGTCGCCGCCAAGGTCGGCGGTCCGGATGCCGTCGGAGACTGCCTCGAGCGCGGATTCATAAATTGCGCGCGACGCCCGGTGCGCCTTCGCGTCCCTCATGTACCCGAGCACAGCTGCGACCGCCAGGATCATCGCCATGGGGTTGGCCACGTTCTTTCCCATCAGCGCGGGCGCCGTGCCGTGCGGCGCCTCGGTCATGGCGACTGTGACCGCGCCCTCTTCGTCGAACGCAAGCAGGACCGACTCCGCGCCGGCGATCGTGCCGAACATCTGCATGACCAGGTCCGAAAGAGTGTCGCCGTCTCGGTTCAGAGCGGGGATCACCAGGGCCTCGCCGCTGGTCGCGAGGAGCAGCGCGTAGGTCGCATCGATCAGCTGGGGGTCGTAGCGGACGTCGGGGTTCCGCTTGGCCGCCGCGTCCAGCTCCTCTTTGAACATCCCCTCGTAGACCGGGCTGACAGTGAACTTCGGGCCGCCGAAAACCTTGGCCTGGATCCGCTTGGCGTGGGCAAACGCGTAATCCGCGACCATGCGGCAGGTTCGCCGGCTGATCTTCTCGGTCCGGAAGGCCCACTCGTCCAGGCCGTGGCCCTCGCGCCATTCCTTGGCCCCGTAGGCGTCGTCGACAGCCATGCGGATCACGGAGATCGGGGAGTGCACGCCGGCCAGCGGCCGGACGCCAGGAATCCTTCGTCCGGTCCTCACTATCACTCTTCCGTCTACCTGCTTGCGAAGGATCGCGTTGGGGCTCCCGACATCGCCGGCTCCTTCCGGGGTGATCGTTGCGGCCTTCAAGCCGAACCCTGTCTCGCGCAGGGCCTCGGCGGCGTCCTGCACCACCTGGTTCCGGGTCTCGCGGCGGCGCTCCAGGGAGAGGTCGAAGTCTTGTCGCTTGACCTCAAAGCCCAGCACGTCGGAGTCGAGCAGGCGGATTGCCTCGAGGAGCAGCTCCTCGCCGGTCTGGTCGCCGTGCAGCACGATCACGGTTGAACCTGACACAGACGAATCATATTGGGGAGCGAAGACCCAGGCTCGGCCGCGGTCGCCGAGCCTGGGTGGTGTTAGGCGGTTACAGGGGCGGGTCGGGAGGGAGGGGCGACGTGGCCCAGCTGCAGAAGCATCCCGAGCTGATCGGGGACGCCCCAATGCTCGACCATCTTCCCGTCTTCAAAACGGCAGACGTCGATCACATCGATGAAGGCTCGCTTGCCGGTCGGCGGCCGGCCGAAGAAGCTTCCATCGTTGGTGCCGCCGCCGCGCTGCCGGGCCCACACCTTGTCCCCGACGGAGACCACCTCGGCGATGGTGATGGTGAAGTCGGAGAACGCGGAGCGCAGGAACGTGATTGTTCGCTTGGCTCCCTCTGGGCCGTCGCCGCCGCCACCGCGCTGGTGCTCGAGCGCGTGCGGAGACACGAGCTCGTCCGCGACCGCAAGGTTGCCCTGGTTGAAGCCCTCCTCGATGATCCGCCGGTACATCGCTTCGTTGCTCGGGTGTGTCATTTGCGTTGCTCCTTCATTTCATCCTAGGAATACTCGGATGACTACAGGCATAGTAGGATGAACCGATGGCAAAGGTCAAGTCCGAGCGGCGCTACGACTCGGCGCGGCGCAAGGAACAGGCACGCCAGACCCGCGCCGCGATCCTGGAGGCCGCCCAGCGCCTGTTTGCCGAGCGCGGCTACGCATCCAGCACGATCGAGGCGATCGCCGCCGAGGCGGGAGTCGCCGTCGATACGGTCTACGCGAGCTTTGGCAGCAAGCGTGGGGTGCTGTCCAAGCTGATGGACGTCCGTGTCGGAGGCGATGACCAGCCCGTCGGCGTATTGGACCGGCCAGGACCCCAGGCGGTGCGCCGCGAGCCTGACCAGCGCCGGCAGGTAGCCACCTTTGCGGCCGACATCACATCGATAATCGAACGCGCCCGGCCAGTCGACGACATCATCCGGAGCGCGGCAGCGGTCGACGGGGAGGTTGCGACGATGCGCTCGCGCCTGCATGAGACCCGGTTTCAGAACATGCGCCAGTTCGTCGCCTGGCTGGCGGCCAACGGCCCCCTTCGGGAGGGCCTAAGCGAGGATGACGCGGCGGCGATCGTCTGGAGCCTGACCAGCCCGGAGATGCACCGGCTGCTGAGGGTCGATCGGGCCTGGTCTCCCGAGCGTTACAGCGAATGGCTGGCGGAGACTGTGACCCGCACTCTGCTGCCCTGATACTATTGACAGCGCCTAGGTAACCTAGGCTTTTTTCTTTCCAGCCTCAGCCAAAGAGCCAACTATGGAAGACATCATCACTCTCGCATGCGGCGTTTGTAAGCGGCGGAACTACACCACCGTGAAGAACAAGAAGAACGATCCGGACAGGCTTGAGATGAGCAAGTACTGCAGGTGGTGCCACAAGCACACCTCGCACAAGGAGACCAAGTAGTGGCCGTCACAGCCAAAAAGCGTGCCGAATCGGCGCCGGAGTTCAGCCCGGTGCGGTTTCTGCGCGAAGTGTTCGACGAGCTGCGAAAGGTCGTCTGGCCGACCTGGGGGGAGCTCTACCGCTACACGCTTGTCGTGATCTTCACGGTGATCGTCCTCGGGGCTTTTATCGGTGGCGTCGACTACGCCCTTGGTGAGCTCGCCCGGCGCGCGATCTACAGCGGGACGGGGCAGTGATGGCGGTCGAGAAGGCAGCAACCGAGCCCGAAGCCCAGTGGTACGTCGTGCACGCCTACTCGGGACATGAGGAAAAGGTCAAGAAGAACCTCGAGAAGAGGATCGAGTCGATGGACATGCAGGACAAGATCCTGCAGGTGCTCGTCCCGATGGAGGACGAGATCGAGATCAAGGACGGCAAGCGCCGCCACGTCCAGAAGCGGATCTTCCCCGGCTACATCCTGGTCCGCATGGTGATGTCGAACGAGTCGTGGTTCGTGGTTCGCAACACCCCTGGCGTGACGAGCTTCGTCGGCTCGGCCAACAGCCCGGTCCCCCTCCAGGAGAAAGAGGTAAGGGCGATCCAGAAGCAGATGAAGCAGGAAGCCCCCAAGATCCGGGTCGAGTTCCAGGTCGGCGAGTCTGTGCGCGTGGTCGATGGACCGTTCACCGACTTTCACGGCAAGGTGGACGAGATCAACCCCGAGAAGGGCAAGCTCAAGGTGCTCGTCAACATGTTCGGCCGCGAAACACCCGTCGAGCTCGACCTCCTTCAGGTCGAGAAAGTCCACTAACTTGATGAGAACCCATAGGGGAGCCGAAGGCCGGATTTACTCCGGCCGTCACTTATGCCCCATCCAAGCGCCTCCATGCATCGGGTCACTCGGTGGGGGTTCCTTTGGGGTCCCCGCGACGCAGTCGCGGGAGGGCCTCCTCACCCGTGCCTTGGCACCACCCCGATGAGCAAGAAGAAGATTCGTGCGGTCCTGAAGCTCGAGCTCCAGGCCGGGAAGGCGACGCCGGCCCCCCCTGTGGGCACCGCGCTCGGGCCGCACGGCATCAACATCATGGAGTTCACGAAGGCCTATAACGAGCGTACCGCTCAGCAGGCGGGCGACGTGGTGCCGGCCGAGATCACGATCTTCGAGGACCGCAGCTTCACCTTCGTGCTCAAGACGCCACCCGCGGTGAACCTGCTGAAGAAGGCGGCCGGGATCGAAAAGGGATCCGCCAAGCCGAACCGCGAGAAGGTCGGCAGGGTCACCCGCCAGCAGCTTCGGCAGATCGTCGAGGTGAAGCGGAAGGACCTCAACGCCTACGACATGGAAGCCGCTATGAAGATGGTCGAGGGCACTGCCCGCTCGATGGGCCTTGAGGTGCTGGAGTGAGACCTCTGGTCGGGCGGCGAGAGATTCGGTGTCCAGGCGGGCCAGATGCTAGGCGCCGCCGAGCACCGGAGCGAAGCGTATTGAACATACTCGTAGCGAGGAGCACAGGCGGCAACAACGCAGATGGCCTGCCTGGGCGCCGAAGAACCGTCAACCGGCCGGAGGGCTCACTCCATGCCTAAGAAGCGCGGCAAGAAATACATCGAGGCGGCCAAGAAGGTAGAGGCGGCCCTCGCCAGCAACGGCAACGGAGGTTTGGACCCCGACGCCGCCGTCGCTATGGTCAAGGACACCTCGATCTCCAAGTTCGACGCAACGGTCGAGGCCCACATCAGGCTTGGGGTCGACCCACGCCACGCCGAGCAGATGGTGCGCGGGTCGGTGGTGCTGCCCAACGGAACGGGCAAGAAGGTGCGTGTCGCAGTGTTCGCGGTCGGCGACAAGGCGAAAGAGGCGCAGGAGGCGGGCGCGGACTTCGTGGGCGGCGACGACCTCGTCAAGAAGGTCGCTGATGGCTGGACTGATTTCGACGCTGCCGTCGCTACGCCCGACATGATGTCCAAGGTAGGGCCCCTCGGAAAAGTGCTCGGGCCCCGCGGCCTAATGCCGAACCCGAAGTCGGGGACTGTGACGAACGACGTGGCTCGGGCAGTGCGTGAGGTGAAGGGCGGCAAGGTCGAGTTCCGCACCGACAAGTTCGGGATCGTCCACGCCCCGATCGGCAAGGTGTCGTTTGACCAGAAGCAGCTGCAGCAGAACCTCACAGCCCTGGTGGATGCATTGATCCGCAACAAGCCGACCACGTCGAAAGGGCAGTACCTGCGCTCGTTCTTCCTCAGTGCCACCCAGGGACCTTCGGTCCCCGTCGACGTGAAAGAGGCAGCAAAGCTCCACACCAGCAGCTAGCCTTCCCGTCCATGTACGGGCCCGTCATCGAAGGCAAGCTGGTTCGTCTGAGACCGCCCCGGCCTGACGACGCCGCGGTGATGATCACCTGGTTCGAGGACATGGAGGTCACGCGCTTCCTCCTTCTGCGCCATCCACCTTCCATCGAGCAGGAAAAAGAGTGGTTCGACAAGATGGCCAAGGACCCCGACCAGGTCCTATGGGCCGTCGAGCACGAAGGCCGCACAGTGGGCGTGACGGGCATCCATCAGATCGACTGGAGGAACGGCTTCGGCACCACCGGCACTCTCATCGGGGACAAGGCTGTTTGGGGCAAAGGGATCGGCCGCGAGGTAATGCAGCTTCGCGCCAGCTACGCCTTCAACCAGCTCCCGCTGCGCAAGCTGAAATCCGGCTACCTGGACGGGAACGAGGCAAGCGCGCGCGCGCAGGCGGCAGCGGGCTACCGCGAGGTGGGCCGCTACCGTGCCGACATGTTCTTCGACGGCAAATGGCTCGACCACGTGATTACCGAAGTCCTTCGTGAGGATTGGATACTTAGGTCCGGCCTATAAGCCGGACCAACCCCTCCCCGCTCGC
>DAIUFK010000003.1:0-20551 GCA_036844615.1 Candidatus Dormiibacterota bacterium
CCATTATCTATCCGCCGTCCCCGGTCGGCGCCTTGCGCGGTGCCTTACGAGGGCGCGCGCCCATCGTCCCAATGATCTCCTCGGCGGCCCGGTACGGAGTGCCGTCCGCCAGGAGCTTCCTGGTCAGGGCCCCATCCTCCGCCAGGGCCTGGCGGGCCTGCTCGCGGGCGAGCTCGGCCACCACCTCGGACGTCTCGTCCTTCAGCCTGCGCTCGGCAAGCTCACTCGCCATTCCTGTCGATTCGAGGTATCGCCGATGGGCCTCGATCGCGGCCCAGAGCTCGTCGATCCCCTCCTGGCGGGCCGCAACCGTCGGGATGATCGGCGGCTTCCAGGCCTTTGGCGCACCGGCCCCGTGCGCCCGGGGTGCGTTGAGGCTGAGCATCCCGCGCAGCTCCATCACGACTCGCTGGTGACCTTCAAGGTCAGCCTTGTTGACGACGAAAATGTCGGCGATCTCGAGGATGCCCGCCTTGATCATCTGGACGCCGTCTCCCAGGTTCGGCGTCATCACGACCACCGTGGTGTCGGCGACCGCCGCTATCTCCAGCTCGGACTGTCCGACGCCGACGGTCTCGAGGATCACCTGGTCGAAGCCGAAGGCCGCGAGGAGCCTTATCGCCTCTCGCGCAGCGAGCGACAGGCCGCCGAGGTGGCCGCGGGCGCCCATGCTGCGAATGAAGACCTTGGCGTCGAGCGCGTGGCGCTGCATCCTGATTCGATCGCCGAGGATGGCCCCCCCAGTGAAGGGAGAGTTGGGGTCGGTGGCGATGACTCCCACCGACTTGCCCTGCTTCCGCAGGAGCGCCACAAGGGCGTCCACGAGGGTCGATTTGCCAGTCCCGGGAGCGCCAGTGAAGCCGACGACCGGAGCCATGCTCGCTCTGCCGCGAGGCGGCTCCTCCAGCGCGCGCACCGAGGGATCTCGCCGCTCGACAAGGCTGATCGCCCGAGCCAGGGCCCGGATGTCGCCGGCTCGAAACCGCTTCGCCAGCTCGCCATCATGGTTAGAGGCCACCCAGCAAACCTAACGCACCGGCGCGTCAGGATTCGAGACTTGCGCTAGTACCCGAGAAAGTGGCTCGCGTAGTCATGGCCGAGGACGACGACGAGGCCGTAGCTCTGCTGGCCGCGGGCTGGGGCAGGTTTCGTCGCAGTGGCCTGCACTATGGTGGCGCCGAAGTAGGTCGCCAGCCATTTCGCCGTCTGCGAGAACTGGCCGCCGGAGTAGTCGAGGATGACTGTCTTGGACACCGCCGCGTGCCCCACGGGGTCGGCCAGCTGCAATCCGGTGGGGTCGAGCATGTCGGTGACCCTGCCGCTGAGATCCGTGAAGTTGTTCGACCCGTTGACGATCTGGACAGGGGCTTTCTCGGCGAGCACGTTGGGGTCGATAAGCACCGACCTCAAATACCTGTGGATCATCGTGTAGCTCGGGTCGAGAGGGCAGAGCTGCGAGACGGAGGGACCCATTCCGCAGTTGCCGGAGCCCAGGAGGTTGCCCTGCGTCCCCGGCGCTGGAGCGGTCAGCGCCACCTTGATGATCGACGAGTTCGGGAGGTTCTTTCCCCAGTCGTAGATGGCCTTCATGTCCGAGAGCGTCATGTCGGTGGTGATGTTCTTCTGCAGCGCGCTCAAGAGCGCGGGCGCCTTCGAGAACCCGTTGACCGAGGTGGTCTTCTGCTTGATCGCGTACATGATGTCCTGCTGGCGGCGAGCTCGCCCGAAGTCGGATGACTGCTCGGCCTGGAGCGCGTGCCTGGAACGAGCCACCTCAAGCGCCTGTTCACCGTTCAGGTGCTGGCACCCTGCCTTGAAGTGGATAGGGTGATAGCCACCTGAATAGTCGGGGTAGGTGGTGTCGTCGAGATTCGTGGCCAGGCAGACGTCCACCCCGCCCAGCGCGTTGACCATGTCGCGAAAGGCGACGAAGTCGACGGCGATGAACCTGTCGAATGTGAGCCCTGTGATCTTCCCGACCTCATGCTCGGCAGCCTTGCCACCTGCATTGCGCCCTGTATATGCCTTGGCGACGCAGCAGATGATGTTCGTGAAAGGCACCTCGTAGGCGGCATTGATCTTGTTCGCCCACGTCCTGCTGGAGGGGTCCTGGAGATTCATGTTGACAACGAGGTCCCGCGGTATCGAAGCGAGCATCACGCGGTCGCTGGCCGGATCGATGGTCACCGCCATGATCGAGTCGGTCAGGTATGGGGCGTCGTTCTGGTAGCCGCCCCTGCCAAGCAGAAGGATGTTGACCCGCTGGCCGTGCTTCAGCTTGTATGCGATGGTGCCCGGCGCCGGCTCGATCGCCTGGACGACCTCGCCCAGCGGATTGAGGTGCTGCCCGGTGATCCCGGCCATGAAGTTGTCGAGCCTCTGATAGGTCAGGGTTGCGCCCACGAGGACGAACACCAACAGGGCGGCAACGATCAACGCCGGGACCGAGCGGGTCAGGCGGTAGGAGATGTGATAGCGAGATCGCCTGGCCCTTGGCCGAGCCCTACGCATGCGCACGGGGATTCTAGCGTCCAGGCCTTAAGGAACGGTGATCAGACCCAGATCGTTACGCGCGCCGGCCTATGGCCCCGATGAGGTCGAAGCACTGTGCGCGACGACGAAGACCCACCAGATCACCTCGATGCAGGTGAGGACGAAGCCCACGATGCCCAGGATCATGCCGGCGAGCGCAAGGCCGCCTCCACCCACTGTCCCGCCGCTTGCAGCTATCCGCTGGCGGGAGATGAATCCCATGATCGCGGCGGCGGGCCCAAGGATGAGCCCCAGGCAGATCCAGAAGCAGACGACTGCAAGGATGCCAGTGATCAGCGCCCCTATCGCCAGGCCGTCGGTCCTCGGCCCGACGAAGCCGGCCGTAGCCGGCGCGAAACCGCCGGGAGGAGGCGGCACGTACCCCGCGGGGGGCGGCGATGGCGTGAAACCCCCGCCCCCAGGGGGCGGCGGTGGCGGCGGCGGAGGTGGCACGTGGCCGCCACCGGCGGGCGGCGGCGGCGGCGGCAAGTCCGACATCTAACTCCTCCTAACGCCGCGGCTGCGGCGCACTACCCCTTCTCGAAGCTGTGGACTATCCAGGCCTGCATCGCAAGCGCATACGCCGTTGTCACCAGCACGCCGATCCCGCAAAAGATCGAACCCAGAGAGCCGACAAAGCTGGCGGCGATCAGCATAAGGCCGGCGATCAGGGTGTGCGTCAGGTTCAGACGGCAGCGCCTGATCACCGCGCCGACCTGGATCCCGCCGCTGACGCCTCCCCTGTCGGTCGCCAGCACTATCGCGGGCGTGGCGAAGGTCAGACCGAGGCTCAGCACGGTGACAGCACTGAAGCCCAGGAGATTGAGAAACACCGCGAGCACGATGAGGGCGCCGTTGGCAGACCCCTGACCCTGGTGCGCCGCCAGGGCGATCGCAGGGACGAAGATGACAATCGCGACGACTGCGATCGCTATCGCGTAGAGGAGCTCGACCGCAAACAGTCGGAAGCCGCGCCCGAGGTAGCTCAGGTTGGCAGGGGCGAGCCTGTCCTGGCCCGCACGCAGGTTGTCGAGCGATGCGAGCATCCACCCGAGCCCGTTGATCGAGCCGACGATCGGGATCAAGAGGATCAACGCAATGATCAGCAGCTTTGAGATCCAATCGGGGTCGCGAAACGGCCAGGTGAACGCTTCGGTGATGCGTTCCACGAACTACACGAAAGTGGTGGGAGCCGAGATGACCACGAGTAGCAGGACCAGCCACACCAGGCTGATGACCGCTCCGATTGCGGTGGCCACGACGCCGAGCACCCAGCCCATCACCGCAACGCTGCGCCCGCCCGCCGTGCCAGGCGTCTCGTCGATGCGCGAGATCGCCGACCGGCCCATGAAATAGCCAAGGGGCCCAAGAGCAAGACCCGGGAGGCCGAACGGCAGTCCGAGCATGATGCCGAAGATCGAGGCGATGAGCGAGGTGATGGCGCGCCCGTCGGTGGGTGCGGCCCTCCCAAGACGCGGCGGCGGGTAGGGTGGTGGCGGGTGATAAGGCGCCACAGTGGTAGGCGGTGCGGCCGAAGGCGGCGAGATGCTCACCTGAGCAGGGATCTCGCGATAACCACCCTCTGGATCTGGTTTGTCCCCTCGTAAATCTGCGTGATCTTCGCGTCTCTCATCATCCGCTCGACCGGGTAGTCGCTGATGTAGCCGTAGCCGCCGAGGAGCTGCACGCAGTCGGTTGTCGCCTTCATCGCCATGTCCGAGGCAAAGAGCTTCGCCATCGCGGCGATCCTGGTCAGGTCCGGCGATTTCTCGTCCACCTTCGTCGCCGCTCGATAGACGAGGTGGCGCGCGGCTTCGATCTGGGTGGCGATGTCGGCGAGCATGAACTGGATGCCCTGGAAGCTCGCGATCGGCTGGCCGAACTGCTTCCTTTCCTTGACGTAGTTCAGCGCGTACTCGAAAGCGCCCTCGGCGATGCCGAGCGCCTGCGCGCCGATGCCAGGACGCGAGCGGTCGAGGACTGCGAGCGCGATCTTGAAGCCCGCACCCTCGTCGCCGAGCCTGTTGGCAACCGGAACCTTCACGTCCTCGAACACAAGCTGGGCGGTCGGCGAGCCGCGAATACCGAGCTTGTGCTCCAGCTTCTCAGCTTTCCAGGGGCTCTCCTCGCGCTCGAGCACGAAAGCTGAGATGCCATGTTGCTTCGCTTCAGGGTCGGTCTGAGCGAAGACGACAAGGGTTCCCGCAACGCTGCCGCCGGTGATGAACTGCTTGGTGCCGTTGAGCACGTACGCGTTGCCGTGGCGGACCGCACGGGTCTTCATCGCCGCGGCATCGGAGCCGCTGCCAGTCTCAGATAGCGCGTAAGCGGCTACCCTTTCGCCCGCCGCAAGCGGGGGACAGAGCCGCTTCTTCTGGTCTTCCGAGCCTGCGACGAGGATCGGATACGAGCCCAGCGCCTGGACGGCCAGGATGAGCGATGAGGTGGCGCATGCCTTGGCGATCTCCTCGATGCCCATGCAGATCGTCACGCTGGAGCCGGAGATCCCTCCGTACTGCTCGGGGAATGGGATGCCCAGAATGCCGTTGTCGGCGAAGAGCTTTTCGATGTCCTTCGGGTATTCGGCCTTCGCGTCGATCTCAGCCGCGCGAGGGGCTACCTTGTCCTGGACGAGCTCGCGAATCGTGTCCCGAATCGCAACTTGCTCCGCGGAGAACTCGAAGTCCATCGAAGTGAGATTAACGGAGGAGGTCTCTGGCGATGACTATTCGCTGGACCTGGTTGGAGCCTTCGTAGATCTGGAGGGCCTTGGCGTCGCGGAAATGGCGCTCGAAAGGACTGCCCTTGGAGGCGCCCTCCTCTCCCGCCAGCTGTAGAGCGTCGGTGGCGAGGTCCATCGCTGTGTCGGTGCAGTGCAGCTTGGCCATCGAAGCCTGGCGCGTGAACGGACGCCCGTTGCTGCACAGCCACGCCGCGTGGTATGCCAGCAGGCGCGCCGACTCCAGCCGCGTCGCCATGTCCGCGAGCGTGAACTCGTCACCCTGCGCGCGCTCCCGGTCCGCCAGCAGAGCTCGCGATTCGTCTACCGCCGCCTGTGCGATGCCGAGCGCCTGGCCGGATATCCCGATGCGGCCTGAGTCGAGCGCCCGCATCGCTACCGTGAAGCCCTCGCCTTCGCCGCCGAGCCGGTTGGCGGCGGGCACCACTACATCCTCGAGCACGAGCTCGCCGGTGGGCGAGCCGTGGAGGCCCATCTTCTTGAAGAGCTGGCCGACCCGAACGCCTGCCGCGTCGCCAGGCACGAGGAATGCGGTGACTCCCGCCGCCTTCTCATCAGGCCCGGTCCTGGCGAAGACGACATACAGGCCCGCGCGGCCGATGTTGGTGATGAAAACCTTGGTGCCGTTCAGAACGTAGTCGTTGCCTTTCCGTCGGGCGGTCATCGTCAACGACGCGGCGTCCGAGCCGGAAGCGGGCTCGGTCAGCGCAAAGGCGCCCAAGAGCTCACCCGATGCCAGTGGCGGCAGCCAGCGCCGCTTCTGCTCCTCGGTGCCGAACAGGAGGATCGGCTCGCTGCCCACGCTCGTATGCACGTCGACGATGACCGAGGTGGACGCGCAGGCCTGCGCGAGCTCTTCGATGCAGACCGCAAACGCGATTGCGTCGAGCCCGGCCCCTCCGTACTCGCTCGGGATCAGGACGCCGAGCAGGCCCGCGGCAGCGGCCGCACTGACAGCTTCGTCCGGAAATCGATAGTCGCGATCGACCTCCGCGGCGTGCGGCAGAGCCACGCCCTGCGCCAGCTCGCGCACGACTGACCGGAAGGCCGCGTGCTGGGGCGCCAAATCCAGGTCCATAGACCAGCCAACTAGAATAGGGAATCGGCCATGGAAGCAGGACCTAGATACCTCGAAGGCACAACGGTGGGAAGCGGGCGCGACATCATCGGGGTGCGACGCGACCGAATCGCGGACATCATCAGCACCGGCCGTGAGATCATCTCGCGGGCCAAGTCCGAGAAGCTCTTGCCCGACACCATCACCGGCGCAACCGCGGCTCTCCTTGTCACCATCGCGGGCTATGGCGAGCCGCTCTCCGAAGGGCAGTGGCGCGAGCTTGCGGGGGTGGTCGGCGGGATCATGCGCGATAACACGTACGCGGACCTCGCCAGGCTCCGAACGTTGATCACCCAGGAGCAATTTCTGAACGTGGCACGCAACCAGGGCTACGCTCGCTTCATCAGGCGCCTCGACGATGGTCGCTGGGTCTGCGAGCTTGCCCCCAAGCTGGAAGATCTCCCTGACGAGTAACCGGCTCCTTTCCATCCTGCGGTCGGGGCCGGTACGAATACTCGCCGCCGTGCTGCTGGCGGTTGTGATCCTGAGCCCTGCAGGCGCGGTGTTCGCTGTGGTCTGGACCACGCCGTACCTGGCGCCGAAGGCGCCCGAGTCGGCGGCGCCAACCGGACCCATCAGGGTCCAGCCCGCGCCCGACGTTCAGGCCGGCGGCCTGCCCCCAACGCCAGTCAACGTCTACGCCAACATCATGTCGGGGGTGGTGCCTTGCCCGCTCTGCAAAATCCCGCCGCGCGTCTACGTCCCCAACAGCGGGGCAGGCACCGTTGACGTGATCAACCCGCTGACTTTCAAGGTGATCGACCACTTTGCCGTCGGCTCCATCCCGCACCACGTCGCTCCGGCGTGGGACATGAGCGCGCTGTACGTCGACAACGAGGGCTCGAGCAGCTTGACGGTGATCAACGTCCACACAGGCAGGCCGTCAGGCACTATCAACATCCCCTACCCGTACAACATCTACTTCACGCCAGATGGCACCAAGGCGATCGACGTGGTCGAGCGCCTGCAGCGCATCGAGTTCCGCGATCCCCACCGCGGCTGGAAGCTGCTCGCGACGGTCCAGATCCCATTCGCGGGCGCGGACCACATGGACTTCAGCGCCGACGGCAGCTACCTGATGATCTCGACTGAGTACACCGGCATGGTGGCGAAGGTCGACGTGATCAAGATGAAGCTGGTGGGATACGTCCATGTCGGGGGCCTGCCCATCGACGTCAAGCTCTCGCCGGACGGGACGGTCTTCTACGTGAGCAACCAGGGTCGCAGCGGAGTCTCGGTGGTCGACCCGATCGCAATGAAGGAGATCCAGTTCATTCCGACAGGGAAAGGAGCGCACGGCTTCCAGGTTTCCCGGGACACCAAATCGCTTTACGTTTCCAACCGCCTGGAGGGTTCGTTCTCGGTCATCGACTTCGCTACCCGCAAGGTGGTCGCCAAATGGTCGATACCCGGCGGTGGCAGCCCTGACATGCTCCAGCTAAACCCCGCTGGCACGCAACTGTGGGCGTCGGGCCGTTACAACGGCACCGTCTACGTCATGAGCACGATCACGGGCAAGCTCATCGCCAGGATCGCCGTCGGCACAGAGGACCACGGCCTCACGTACTTCCCGAACGTGGGTCTGCACAGCCTCGGCCACAACGGCGTTTATCGCTGACGCGATTATGAGAGGGGACCCGGATGGTCCCCCTCATCGCGCGTGCGGCTTCGCCGCAGGGCTGCCTCCCGCGACTGCGTCGCGGGGACCCCAGAGGTAGCAAAGTCATGGCCGGGGGGACCCGGCCAACCCTGCCACGACAGTGGATTGAGGTTTAGCAGCCCAACAGTCGGGCGATCACCATTCGCTGAACTTCGGAAGTTCCCTCGCCGATCTCGTTGATCTTCACGTCGCGCCAGTACCTCGCGACCGGGTAGTCCTCCATGAAGCCGTAACCGCCGTGGATCTGGACCGCCTGATCGGCGGCTCGCTTCGAAGTCTCGGACGCGTAGAGCTTGCACATGGCGGCGAGCATGCGCGCCTCGTCGGTGGCCTCGCCTCCCGCTTTCATGTATGCGACAGCAGCGCGATAGACCATCGTGCGGGCCAGCTCGGTTTCCATCGCCATATCCGCGAGCTTGAACTGCACTGCCTGATGCTTCGATATCGCGACTCCGAAGCTCCTCCGTTCCTTGGCGTATGAGAGGGCGGCGTCAAGGCAGGCCTGCGCGAGGCCGACGGAAAGCGCGGCGATGGCGATGCGGCCGCCCATCAGCGTGTATAGGAACTGCTTGTAACCGCCGCCGCGCGCGCCGAGGAGGTTGGCCTCCGGCACCGCGCAGTCTTCAAAGCTCAACGGGTGAGTGTCGGACGAATGCCACCCGAGCTTTCGATACGACTCGAGCACGTGATAGCCCGGCGTGCCGGTTGGAATGATGATGGCGCTGATCTCGGGCCTGTCGCCGTTGGCTTTCGCGGTGACCGCTGTCACCGTCACGCCGGCCGAGATGTCGGTCCCGCAGTTGGTGATGAACTGCTTGGCGCCGTTCACTACCCACTGGCCGTCGCGCATCTCGGCGTGCGTTTTGGTCGCGCCCGCGTCGGAGCCGGCCTCGGGCTCGGTGAGGCCGAAGGCCCAGAGCTTGCGCCCCGCAAGCAGGTCGGGCAGCCACCTCTCCTTCTGCTCCTTGCTGCCGAAATCGTGAATCGGCGCAGCGCCAAGGCAAACCGCGGCCTCGAGGGTGATGCCCACTCCGGTGTCAGCGCGCGAGATCTCCTCGATCGCCAGGCACAGAGATAGAAAGTCGCCACCGGCACCACCGAACTCCTCGGAGAAGGGCAGCCCGAAAAGGCCCAGGTCGCCCATCTGGCGGACTATGTCGTAGCCGAACTTGTGCTCGCGGTCGAGCTCCTCGGCGGCGGGTGCTACCACCTCGCGCGCGAAATCCCTGCACGTATCCCGGATGGCAGCCTGCTCGGTCGTCAGTTCGAAATCCATATCGCCAATCGTTGCACGCCCTAGATTCGCTTGGACATCTCGTATTCGACTGCAGGCTCACCGCGACGGACTTCGTCCACCCTCCCGGTACGCGCGAACCCATGGTGCTCGTAAAGCCTTTCGGCGGCTTTGTTCATTTCGGTTACCCAGAGGAGGACCTGCGTGCAGCCCTCGCTCGCCGCCCAGTCGACGACGGAGCCGACAAGCGCGCCCCCGATGCCCCGGCTCCGAAAGCGAGGATCGACCCACAGCGCGGTCAACGCAACGGTGAGGGCGAATTCCCCGGCGCCTGCACCAACAGTGCCGGCGACCTCGCCTTCCACCTCAGCGATGAAGCGGGCCCAGTCGACAATGCGGCGTCGCCAGCTGTCCTCATCCGCCGCGACCTCGAGCTCAAAGGTCGAGCCGAATGCGTAAGGCGCCTCCTGGAGCGCGGCGAGCCTCACCTTTCGGAACTGCTGCCAGTCCTCCGGCCCAAGGCGCCGGATGCTCAACCCCGGCGCCGGCCTAGTTGCCGAGGACGAAGACCTTCAGCGCCCAGCTCAGCGCGATGGTGCTGACAGCGCCGACGATGAGGAGGCGCCATTGCATCTGGGTGAGGTTTGGCGTCCACGTGCGCCCGGTGACGATGCCGGTGGCCAGGGCTGCCACCGCCGCCAGGCTGCCTGCGAACAAAACAGGGCCCATCGGATAAAGCCTCACAGCGTCGGCGATGTCGCCGCGCCACATGTACGCGAACGAGCGGGTGCCGCCACAGAACGGACAGGGATGGCCTGTCAGGTAGTAGAAGGGACAGGGCGGCAACGTCAGGTGGCCGGCGGCGATGATCCAGTAGATACGCGTGTAGCCCAGCCAGAGCAGCAGGCCGGCGAGTATCGCGACGTCGCGCATGCGATCGCCTGCCATGGGCCGCGTGATGGAGATGGGCATTGCCAACGCCAGCCGAGCGTAAGGGCGCGCCATCAGTGGAGAAGGCCGACTATGTCGTCGGTGGTCTCGGCCACCGCGACGCCCGCCTTCTGGAAAGCCTCCACCTTGCTCTTGGCGGTGCCGCTGTGGCCCGAGACGATCGCGCCCGCATGGCCCATCCGCTTGCCCTCGGGCGCTGTCCGTCCCGAGATGAAGGCCACGGTCTTCAGCCTGCTTCCTCGGGCCAGCAGCTCGGCCGCGCGCTCCTCGTCGCTGCCTCCGATCTCACCGATCAACACCAGGTGCGTGGTCGCCGCATCCTTCTCGAAGAGCTCGACAACGTCCTTGAACGTGAGGCCCAGAACCGGGTCGCCACCGATGCCGACTATCGTCGATTGACCGAGACCCGCCGCTGTCAGGGCAGATGCCACCTCGTAGGTGAGGGTGCCGCTACGCGAGACGAGCCCGACCGGGCCGGCGCTGGTAATGCGTTGCGGGATGATGCCGATCTTGCCCACTCCGGGGGTGATGATGCCTGGGCAGTTGGCGCCTATCAACCGCGCCTGCGGATATCCGCGCAGGAAATCCTTGACCCTGATCATCTCTTGGATCGGGATCCCCTCGGTGATGCAGACGATCAGAGTGATCCCGCCGGCCGCGGCCTCCATGATCGCGTCGGCCGCGAAGGGTGGGGGGACGAAGATGCCAGACGCGTTGGCGCCAGTCGCCTTGACGGCGTCGGCGACTGTGTTGAACACGGGCACCCCGATGTGGGTGGTCCCGCCCTTGCCGGGACTGGTCCCGCCGACCACGTGCGTGCCCATCTCGAGCATCTGGCCTGCGTGGAAGGTGCCCTCCCTGCCGGTGATGCCCTGGACGATGACGCGGGTGGACGTGTCAAGGAGGATGCTCATGCGCGCACCTTCGTCAGCTCGACGATTTTCTGGGCCGCCTCCCACGCGCTGGCGCCAGGCTCGATGCCGTTCTGCTTGAGGATCGCCCGACCCTCCTCCTCGTTGGTGCCGCTCATCCTCACCACCAGGGGCAGCTTCATGCCCAGGTTGTCGCGCGCCCTCACCAATCCCATGGCGACCTCGTCGCCCCGCGTGATCCCGCCGAACACGTTCATCAGCACGCCTTTGACGCGCGGGTTCATGAGGATCACAGCCAGAGCGTTCTCCACCACCTCGGCCTTGGCGCCGCCGCCGATGTCGCAGAAGTTGGCGGCCTTTCCGCCAGCCCTGGCGACGAGGTCCAGCGTGTTCATGCAGAGCCCGGCGCCATTGCCGATGATGCCGATGTCGCCGTCGAGCGACACGTACGTAAGGCTGCGCTTTTTTGCCTCGACCTCGTAAGGATCGCCTTCCAGCACCGAGCCGTACCGCTCTTCGAGGTCCTTGTGCCGCCATGCGGCGTTTTCGTCGGTCTCGAGCTTCGCGTCGCCGGCGATGACCTCGCCCTTCTTGGTGATCACGAGCGGGTTGATCTCGGCGGTCACCGCGTCCAGCTCCGGGATCGCCCGATAAAGCTTCTTGATGAGCGCGGCAAGCGGCCGGGCGAGCGCACCGAGGCCCGCCTCGAAAGCGAGCTGGTTGAGCTCGAAGTCGAGAGGGCCTCGCCACGGGTTCGGATGCAGCCTGGCGATCGATTCGGGCGACTCCTCCGCCACCTGTTCGATCTCCATGCCGCCCTTGCCCGACAGCATCAGGATGTTGGTTCGGGCGTCGCGGTCGACTGTGAAGCCGAGGTAGACCTCGCGCTCGATCTCCAGCGCGGTCTCGCAGTAGACGAGCGGCACCTTGAACCCTTTAATGTCCATGCCGATGATCTGAGCCGCCGCCGCGCGCGCCTCCTCCGGCGATTTCACGAGCTTGATGCCGCCTGCCTTGCCGCGGCCCCCCACGGGGACCTGTGCCTTGATCGCAACCGGCCCCAGCTCGGCGCACGCCTTCGCCGCCTCATCAGGTGTGCGCGCGACCCTGCCTGCGGGGATCTGGATGCCCAGCGACGCCAGCACCTCCTTGGCCTGGTACTCGAGGAGCTTCACAACCTGACCTTGAAAGCCGAAAGAGGAGCTCCGGTCAAGGCGAGGATGGCGAGAACGGGCACGTCTGGTTGGGGTCTGAGTTCGTGTAGCTGTTGCAGAAGCTGCGCTGGAATTCGGGACTGCTGATAAGCGCGAACACGCCAACGATTCCGAGGACGACGACCACAAGCAATGCAATGCCGCAACCGACAAGGATCGCCGGCCAGGAAGACTTGCGCGGCACCGGCATCGCCGGATATGCCCCGCCAGGGATCTGGCCTCCGAGGGGACGCCAGGCGGCGCCGTCCCAGTAGCTGAGGCCGTCGTCCGAGACCCAACGACCCTGAGCGTCCTGGCGAGGCACCCGGAAAGTTTAGGCTGTTACCCCGAAGCCTATAGCGGGATGTTGCCGTGCCAGCGCGGGTTGCGGCGCCGTTCCTTGCGCAGCGCGATTTTCAGCGCTCGGATCAGCTCGCTGCGCGTACGGCCTGGCTCGATGACGTCATCGATGTAGCCACGCTCGGCGGCGATATAAGGATTGGCAAACCGCTCGGTGTAATCCGCGACGAGCTCGCGCCGATGAGCAGCGGGGTCGGCGGCTGCTGCCAGCTCGCGGTGGAACACGATATTGACAGCGCCCTCAGGGCCCATCACCGCAATCTCTGCCGTCGGCCAGGCCACGTTGAAGTCCGCGCGTATGTGCTTGGAGCACATGACGCAATAGGCGCCGCCGTACGCCTTGCGCGTGATCACCGTGAGCTTTGGCACCGTCGCCTCGCTGAACGCGTAGAGGAGCTTGGCGCCGTGCCGGATGATGCCGCCGTACTCCTGCGTGGTCCCGGGCAGAAAGCCCGGAACGTCCACGAACGTGACAAGGGGAATGTTGAACGCGTCGCAGAAGCGGACGAACCGCGCCGCCTTCACTGACGCGTTGATGTCGAGAGCGCCGGCCATGACCTTGGGCTGGTTGGCGACAACGCCGATGGGATGGCCGTCCAGGTGCGCGAACCCGACAACGATGTTCATTGCGAAGTAGGGCTGGACCTCGAAGAAGTCCGCGTGGTCGACCACCATCCCGATGACATCCTTGATGTCGTAAGGCTCTTTCGGGTTGTCGGGGATCACGGTGGCAAGACCAGGCGCTGCGCGCTCCGGATCATCAGTGGCGGCAGCGGTCGGCGGTTGCTGCTCGCAGCTCTGCGGGATGTACTTGAACATGCGCCGCACCTGGGCGAAGCACTCATCCTCGGTTTCGGCAAGGAAGTGCGCGACGCCCGATTTCACGTTGTGCACCTCGGCGCCTCCGAGCGAGTCGAAGGTCACTTCCTCGCCCGTGGTGACACGAATGACCTCAGGGCCGGTGATGAACATGTAGCCGACGCCGTGGACCATGAATGTGAAGTCGGTCATCGCGGGCGAGTAAACGGCGCCTCCCGTGCAAGGGCCGAGGATCAGGCTCAGCTGGGGGATCACCCCGCTCGACTCGACGTTGCGCCAGAAGATCTCCGCATAACCCGCCAGCGACACGACGCCCTCCTGGATGCGCGCGCCGCCTGAGTCGTTCAAGCCGATGATCGGGATTCGATTGCGAAGCGCGAGGTCCATGACCTTGATGACCTTCTCGGCGAAGACCTCGCCAAGGGAACCACCGAACACCGAGGCGTCGTGGCTGAAGAGCATCACGTCCCGTCCGTCGATCTTCCCCATCCCTGTCACCACGCCGTCACCTGGCACGCGTTTCGACTCGAGGCCAAAACCCTGGGCCCGGTGGGTGGCGAAGATATCGATCTCCTCGAAAGAGTTGCGATCCACGAGGCGCGAGATGCGCTCGCGCGCAGTCAGCTTGCCTTTCGCATGCTGCTGGTTGAATGCCTCGGCGTCCCCATGCCCCGCTTCGTACTTGCGCTGCCGCAGCTGGTTCAGCGGGTCGACTTTGCGGTTCCGCGGTGTGCTCATGAGCCCTCGCGCGCTGACGCGGCGATGAGGATGGGCCTTACTGAATGCATGAACATCCAGCGATGTCCGATCAAGTCCGGGTAGCTCGGCGACATCACATCCTCCTGGATTTCTGCAGAATCAGGCGCCATCTGTCGGGCGGTACTCGCCGAAGACTCCCCGCAGGACCGTGCAGCACTCACCAATCGTCACGTACTCCGCCAGCGCGGCTTTCAGAGGCGGCATCAGGTTGTCGCGTCCACGAGCGGCTCGCTCGATGGCCGCGCTGTGGCGCTCGAGCACGCCCTCAGGCCGGTGCGTGCGGAGCCGCTTCAGTGCGCTGGCCTGCGCGGACTGGTGGCGCGGGCTGATCTTCATGATCTCGACCGCGTCGAAATCAGAGCTCACAAAACGGTTCACGCCCACCACCACCCTCTCGGCCGACTCGATCCTCTTCTGCAGCCGGTAGGCGCTCTCGGCGATGCGGCGCTGGGTCCAGCCCGACTCGATGCAGGCGACAGCACCCCCACCCTCGTCCATCTCGGCCATGATCGCGAGCGCCTCCTCCTCCACCCTGTCGGTGAGGTTCTCGACGTAGTAGGAGCCGCCGAGGGGATCGGCCACCAGCGGAACCGCCGTCTCGTAGCCGATCACCTGCTGCGTTCGCAACGCGACCTCGGCAGCGCTCTCCGAAGGCAGCCCGAGGGCTTCGTCATAGGCGTTCGTGTGCAGAGACTGGGTGCCGCCGAGGACGGCGCTCATCGCCTCGAGGGCAGTGCGCACCACGTTGTTCAAAGGTTGCTGCGCGGTGAGGGTGACGCCGCCGGTCTGCGTGTGGAAGCGCAGCGCGTGGGAGCGGGTGTCCTTGGCCTTGAACCTGTCACGCATGATCCGCGCCCACATGCGCCGTGCAGCCCGGAACTTGGCAACTTCCTCGAAGAAGTCCATGTGCGAAGCGAAGAAGAACGAGAGGCGTGGCCCGAAATCGTCGACCCCGAGGCCTGCAGCCTGGGCCGCCTCCACGTAGGCGATCGCGTGGCCGAGAGTGAGGGCGATCTCCTCGGCCGCGGTCGAGCCTGCCTCGCGGATGTGGTAGCCGGAGATCGAGATCGTGTTCCAGTTCGGCAGGTTGGCCTGGCAGTAGGCGAACAGGTCAGTCACGAGCCTCATCGAGGGCTTGGGTGGAAAGATGTAAGTGCCCCGAGCCGCGTACTCCTTGAGGATGTCGTTCTGCACGGTGCCTGTGATCTTCTCGGGAGGACACCCCTGCTTCTCGGCGACCAGCTGGTACAAGAGAAGAAGCAACGATGCAGTGGCGTTGATGGTCATCGACGTGGAGACCTTGTCGAGCGGGATCCCGTCGAACAGGGTCTCCATGTCTTTGAGTGAGTCGATGGCGACCCCCACCTTTCCCACCTCGCCGTTCGCCATCGGGTCGTCAGAGTCGTAGCCGATCTGCGTCGGCAGGTCGAACGCGACCGAGAGCCCCGTCTGTCCCTGTTTGAGGAGGAATTTGTAGCGCTTGTTCGACTCGGCCGCGGTGCCAAAGCCTGCGTACTGCCGCATCGTCCACAGCTTGCCGCGGTACATGTCCCTGTGAATGCCGCGGGTGAACGGGAAAGTTCCAGGCAGCGGCTCCTCGGCGCGACGGTCCTCGACCGAGTAGACCGGTTTCACCGGCAGGCCACTGTCGTTTGATACCTCCGTCATATTTCGACGAACTCGGTAAGGACCCCGTTCAGGCTCTTGGGGTGCACGAAGGCGATGCGCGAACCATGCATTCCCATCCGCGGCTCGGCGTCGATCAGCTCGAGGCCGGCGGCGCGCGCGTCGGCGAGCGCCTTTACGATGTCGGTCACGCTATAGGCGACGTGGTGGATGCCAGGTCCTCGCTTGGCCACAAACTTGCCCACCGGTGAGTCGTCACGCAGCGCGGCCATGAGCTCGAGCTCGCCCTCCCCCACCTTGAGGAAGGCAGCCTCGAGGCCCTCTTTCTCGTTGCGGGCGCGATGGACCAGCTCCGCGCCGAGAGCTGCGTGATAGAGCCGGATCGACTCGTCGAGGTCGGCGACTGCGACGCCGATGTGATGGATGCGAGTCACCTCCACTAGTACTTGTACCAGCCCTCTCCGCTCTTGCGGCCGAGCTTGCCCGCCTTGACCTTGGCCTCCAGCTGAGGCGACGGCCGGAATCGTGCCTCCCCTGTCGACCTGTACATGTGCAGGCGCGCGTTGTAAGTGACGTCGAGGCCGCTGAAATCGCCGAGGCGGAACGGGCCAAGGGGCCAGTTGAGCCCTTTCTCGACCGCCGTGTCGATGTCTTCAAAGCTGGCGACACCAGCGTCGAGGAGCCTGTAAGCCTCCTGAGTCGCGGCATGGAGGATGCGGTTGACGATGAAGCCGTCGATCTCCTTGTTGATGAGGACTGGCGTACGGCCCATCTCGCGAGCCGAGCTCATCGCGCGCTCCACCGCTCGCTGTGAAGTCTTGGGGCCGCGGACCACTTCAACGAGATCCATCACCAGGACCGGGTGGAAGAAATGCATGTTGATACAGCTCTCGGGCCGGCTGGTCGCACCGGCGATCTTGCTGATGCCCATCGTGGAAGAGTTGCTCGCCAGGACGCACTCGGCCGGCGCAAGGCGATCGAGCTCAGCGAACACATGGCGCTTCACGTCGAGGTCCTCGAACACCGCTTCGATGACGAGGTCTGCGTCGCGCACCGCTTCGTCCATGTCAGTCGTCGTTCTCACCCGCGCCAGCGCCTTCTCGGCCTCGGCCCGCGCCAGCTTTCCCTTCTCGACGCGGCGCAGGAGGTGACCTCGGTTGGACTCGACTGATTTGCCCAGTTGCTCTTCGCTCTTGTCGTGGAGGGCGACATCCACTCCATGCAGCGCCGCCTGCTGAGCGATCTGCGCGCCCATGTTGCCCGCGCCGACAACAGCGAGGCGCGTCACTGCACTGAGAAGATTCGCGTCACCGCGTTAAGCGTCATCACGTTGGGGATAAGGCCGTCGATCTTGAGCTTGCCTCGCAGGAGCTTGCCCGCGACGCTCCTCCCCACCTCGTCGTAGTAGACAGGTATGCCCAATGGGCCGATCTTCAGGTTGCTCAGGCTCATCACCGTCTCGGCGTCGGTGCGGATCGTGAGGGTGCTGCGCGGCTTGAGTCCGTTGTGGACCGTCAGCCTGCCGCCTTTGAAATCAAGCGTCACGCCCTCGTCGATGTCCGTCACCCAGATACCCACGCGTGCGACGAGCGTTGCGAAGTCCTGTTGCTTCTCCGGACGGCTCTCGACGTTGGCTTGAATCAAGCCGCCCAGCATCGAAGCGAAAGCGCTAGGCTCCTCGTCCGCGTAGTCGACCTGTGCTGGCTGTATGGGCGTTGCCCCTAGTTTTCGTCGGGCCACTCGACCGGGATCCTTGTCGTGCACTCCGTCATCTCCTGCGAAGCCTTCGTGTAGCGCACGATGGTGGGCAGATCGCCCTTCAGCTTGAGCTTGCCCTGGAGCATGCCCTTGGTCGCGTCGAGCTCCTTCGTCGCCACCTGCTTCCAGCGCGAGTAAGGCGCGGTGATCACGAAGTCACATTTCTGCGCGTCGGCGGCCGAGCCGACCGTCACGTCGCGAGCCTCGCCCTCGAACAGATCCATGACGATGCCTCTCGCCTCGGCGAAGTGCTTGTCAGGCTCCGCCTCGACGACTAGACCGACAGTCCACTTCCACCCCTTGCCCGCCGCCTTGTAGACAGGGGACTTGTTGACCTCGTCCTTGAAAGCTTCGGCCCACTCGGCCGAGAAAGCCTTGACCGCCATGTTCTCCTCCTCGTCGCAACCCGAAATGCGTCTTTGAGAGGCTACGCTACACCCGCCCCAGCGCAGGGGGATCAAGATCCCCCTACGGAACCCCCTCGGCGTCGCGCTTGGCGCGCTCGCCGGGCGACCATGCGACGCTTGGGTGGCAAATCGACCGGACAAAGTCGAGGTCGGGCAAAGCCCGACCTCCCCTGCCGCGCCTGCTCTATTTAATATGCAGCCGCAGGTGGCTGAGCCATTCTTCGAGCCGTTGTCGGCACGCGATGCCTGGTTTCTCTATGCCGAGCGGGCGTCGACTCCGCTCGACCTTGGCACCGTCTACATCTTCGAGGGCGGCTCGCGCCTGCCCGGGGGACGAGGCGCCCTCGGCATCGAGGAGACGATCCGGGAGCGCATCCACCTGGTCCCGCGCTACCGCCAGCGCATCCTGCGCGCCCCGATGAACCTTGCTCATCCGGTTTGGGTCGACGATCCCCACTTCGACCTCGGCGCTCACGTTCGCCGCGAGGTGCTGCCGCCACCCGGGGAAGGCACGGCTCTGCGCAAGCTCGTGATGCGGATCCTGTCCAGGCCCCTCGACATGCGACGGCCTCTGTGGGAGATGACCATCGTGACCGGCCTGCGCCACGATCGCGTCGTCATCGTCAACCGCGCCCACCACGCAATGGTCGACGGCGTCTCGTCAGTCGACATCCTCACCCTCCTGCTCGACACGACCCCTGAGACCTACACACCTGAGCCGCCTGACGAGGAGTGGAAACCGCGCCCGGCACCCACGAAGTGGCAGCTCATCCGACCGGTGCTCTGGAACGTGGGCTCTCAACGCAAGGACGAGAGGACGATGGTGCCGGCGGTCTGGAGCACCACCAGGGTGCCGTGGAGGAGCCTCCTCTCGCTGAGCGGCAAGATGGTCAGCCCGCGACCTGACCTCTTCTTCAACCAGAGGATCGGAACGCAACGGAGCGGTCGCGGTTTGAAAGTACCGCTGTCGGCCTTCAAGGGATTGAAGGAGCGGTTCGGCTGCACAGTCAACGACGCGGTGCTTGCGGTGGTGTCTGAAGGGCTCTACAGGTGGTTCAAGGCTCGTGGTGAGCGCGTGCCGGACAAGGTGCGAGTGTTCTGCCCGGTGAGCGTCAGGGGCGACGGACCAGGGCGGCTCGGGAACCAGATCAGCGGGATGGTGCTGGAGCTGCCCACCGGCGACCTGTCTATCGAGCAGCGTTTGCGCAGCATCAAGGTGACCACCGGCGACCTCAAGCGGACCCGGCAGGCGGTCGCCGCGGACAAGCTCGCGGGTCTCGCCGACTGGGCGCCGCCGACGCTGCTGGTGCTCGCGGGTCGACTGATGTCCAACCCCCAGGGCGGCGCCAACATCAACGTCACCAACGTCCCCGGCCCGCAGTTCCCCCTGTACTCGGGCGGTGCGGAGCTGCTCGAGGTGTGGCCGTTCGCCCCGCTGTACCCATCGATGGGACTTGGCGTCGCCATCGTCTCGTACAACGGCGATGCCTACTTCGGTCTGACCGCAGATCCGGCAATCGTGCCCGACGTCGAACAGTTCACCACAAGCCTCAGCGAAGCCGCCGCGGAGTGCACCGCTCTCGCAGCAGGACCAAAGCCCGCCTAGCGTCAGCTCTCGAGCGTGAACCGGATCGTGTTCTGGCCGATGGCGATCAGGTCGCCGTCGCCCAATTGCTTCTCGATCACCGGCTCGCCGTTGACCAGCGTGCCGTTGGTGCTTCCCAGGTCGCTGATCCAGAAGGCGCCGCCGCGGACCTCTATCCGCCCATGCCGCCCGGAGGTGGCAGGGTCGCTCACCACCACATCGTTTTCAGGGGCCCGGCCCACTGTGACCATCTGGTTGGGAAGTGCCACGATCCGGCCCGCGAAAGGCCCGGACTCGAAGGTCAGCTTGGCCGGATAGCCCGCACCGGCGGCGATCACCTCGGGTGGCACCGCCTGAAGGGAAACGGTGCGCTTCGACTCGGCAGCGTCCGACGGCTGCCACGCGGGGATGATGGACGTGGCTTCCTCAGCGAACTCGGACTGGGCAGGCGGTGCACCGTTGCTTGGCGCGGCGGCGCCGTGAGGCCAGGCGACGATGGTCTGGCCCACCGGGTCCTCGGCCGCGCTTGCTGCTGGAGCCGCGGCGGCAGCGGGAGCGGGCGCGACTTCATGGACCTCTTCGGCCTGCGGCTCCGCAGCCGCCGGCTCCGGCTCCGCGGCCGCGGGCTCCGGCGCGGTGGCGGTCGCCACAGGTTCCGGGACCGCCTCAGGGAAGAGGGGCTCCGGCTCCGGGAATACTGGCGCAGCCTCGTCAGCGGCCGCCGGAGGCGGAGGAACTGTCGCCTGCCAGGGGTCTTCTGAACTGGGCGGAACCGTTGCCTTCCAGTCGTCAGCCCCCGGGGGAACCGTCGCCTGCCAGGCGTCCGGCTCAGCCGGCTCTTGAGGGGCCGCCTCTTGCGCGACGACCGGTTGGGGCGCTTCGGCGACAGGTTCGGGCTCGGGCGCTGCTTCCACCGACTCCGGTTCCGGCTCGGGCTC
>DAIUFK010000003.1:20651-88375 GCA_036844615.1 Candidatus Dormiibacterota bacterium
CGGGCTCGGGGACGCCTGCGAAGGCTTCCACCTCAGGTGCGAGCACTACAGCATCAGGGTCGACCTCGGCTTCGACCATCTCCGGCTCTGCAGCCACCGCCTCGGCGACGGGTTCGGGCGTGGCCTCGACGACCTCGAGGATCACGTCAAGATTTTTGGTAGCGAGCGTCTGGGCGGTGGTGGAGGCCGCGACTTCCACCGGCCGGTCCGACGCGGACGTGCCAAGGAAGCGCTCGAACCAACCCGCGATCCGCCGCAGACGTTCGACGCGCCGATCGGGACGCCCGCTGCGCGAGAGGTCGTGCGTTTCGTCGGGGAATCGAACAAGCTCGACGGTCTTGCCCAACAGCCTCATGGCTCCGAACAGCTCCTCGGACTGGGAGATGGCGCACCGGAGATCCATCTCGCCGCACGTCAGCAGGAGCGGCGTCTTCATGTCCTGGACATATCGAATCGGCGACCGGCGCCACAGCTCGTCGAGGTCCGGCCAGGGCGGCGGGCCCAGCTCGAGCGAGCCCCAGATCACAATGTCGTGCTGCGCGTACTCGCTCACGAGGTTGGAGATCGAGCGCATCGAGACCGCTGCAGCGAATCGATCCGTCTGGCCGATCACCCAGTTCGTCATATAGCCGCCATACGACCCGCCGCCCAGGCCCATGCGGGCCGTGTCGACAGCGCCGATCCGCTCCACTGCCTGGTCGACAGCGGCCATCAGGTCCAGGTAGTCCTTGCCGCCCCAGTCGCGAACGACCTCCCGGCGGAATCGCTCACCGTACCCGTCCGAACCGCGCGGGTTGGTGTAGAGCACGAGGTAGCCCATCCCGGCCAGGATCTGTAGCTCGTGGAAGAACGCCCATCCATACTGGCCGTGCGGTCCGCCATGGATCTCGAGAACCATCGGATGCAAGCGGCCTTGGTCGAAGTTCTCGGGCTTGAGGAGCCAGCCCTCTATCAACCATCCGTCAGGAGCGGTGAACTGGTGGCGCTCCGGCTGTGCGACATAACGTTCGCGAAGCCATGGGTTGAGGTCGGTCATCTGAGCCTCAGCGCCCTGCGTGACGATGTGAAGCTCACCCGGGCTGCTCGTGTCAGACGCCGCCAGCGCGAAAACTCCCGATGCAACGTCGAAGTCGAAGATGCGGCGTGGGCCCCCGGCCTCTGGCCACAGGTTGCCGTCGAGGTCGCATGAATAAAGGCCTGTGACGCCAGGTCCGCTCGAAAGGAAGAACAGTCGATCCCCGTCCTTGGACCAGCGAAGCCGCACACCGCCGTGGCCGCCACGCATGTCGGTGATCACGCTGTCACCGACAGCCTGATCGAGCGCAAGAGTCAGGCACCGCGGTGCACCACCACTCGACGGCACGACCCACAGGCGCTCGACGAGCCCTGCCTCAAGGCCGTTGGGAGCGACAAACGCTATGACGTCTCCGCGCGGCGACCACGATGGCGACTCGAGGTACAGGCCGCCTGTGAGCTTGTCGCGATTGCCTGCAAGGTCGACCGAGTAGAGGTTCACCTCTCGCAGCAGGTCGGAGTCGGGCTCGGCATTGCCCGCCACGACAAGCTTCGCGCTGTCAGGCGACCAGTCGAAGCCCTGTACGTCCCAGGCGCCGCTCGTGAGCTGCGTCGCAGCGCCGCCGCTGGCAGGCACCACGAATAGGTGATGGTTGCGGCCGTCGACGAAACCCTGGCCGTCATGCTTGTAGTCGAGCCGCCGTGCCACTCTTGCCACCGGGGTACGCCGCGCCTGATCGGCATTCTCGGGTGGCCTCGGATCCTCGACCACCGACTCGGGGTCCCCGACCACGGAGCCGATGAAGGCCACATGCCTGCCGTCCGGCGACCACGCCGGGCTTGACGCCCCCTCCGGCAGCGTGCTGAGCTGCACCGCGCCGCCGCCACCCGCGACATCGAGCAAGAAGATCTGGTCAGCCGCTCCTCGCCGGCTCAGGAATGCGATGCTCCGACCGTCGGGCGACCACTCGGGCGAGTGATCGCGGCGCGAGCCTGCGGAGGCATCGATCGGTTCCTGGTCCAGGAGGCGCCTGACAACGATCCGACTCCGGTTCTGGCGCGACTCGGCGTCCGCCGAGCTCAGCTGATAGGCGACGCGCTCGCCGTCAGGGCTGAGCCGGACGTGGTCGATCCAGCGAAAGCGATAGAGGTCATCAGCGCCAATTGGTGGGGGCACGGCGTTCCCCGATTGTAAGTGGGCCACCCGGTGCCGGAGCGCCAACAAACCATCAAACAGGCCACCAAGCAAGGCCTCAAACGGGCCATTGGTGCTCGTTCGATTGCCCCGGCCTCGTACCTCGAAGTGGTAAACCCATTCACATGCAATCGGGGAAGACCCCTCGCGACGCGCCTGCGCCGTCCGAGGTCAGCGGCAGTCACGCGGCTTTTTTGGGCTTCGGATGGGGATTGCTGGCCGGCCTCGTGCTGGTCACCCTGATGTACCTCGCCGAATTCCTGGGGGTGCGGCCGCTCCCACAGCTGCTCAATCAACCTCTCCTGGCGGTCATGCCAGGGTTCGTATTCGGCTTCCTCATCGACACCCTGCAACACGCAGGCAAGGTGGTCGAGGAGCTGGGACTCATCGTCGCGATGGTGGTGGGGCTCGGCGTGCTCGGCGCGGCGTGGGGATGGTCCAGCACCCGCTGGCAATCGCAGTATTCGGCCCTGGCGTTCGCCGCAGTTGGCTGGTTGGTGGTGACGGCGGTCCTGTTGCCGATCTCCGGCGCAGGATTCCTCGGCCTGGTCGACGGGCTGACCACACCGTTGATCTGGGGTGCGCTGTTCGCCATCTACGGAGTTGTGCTTCAAATGGGTGGTTCGTCGGGCCCTGCCGTCGCGACCGATCTCGGGCGCAGGCGCATGTTGGGCGTCCTGCCAGTCACCCTGGGCGTCGCCAGCCTTGGCGTGCTCGCCTGGCGCCGGGTGCCGGATTGGTACAGCGCGATCTTCAACCCGCCGGAAGCTGGGCTGCGCGGCATCTCACCTGAGCTGACGCCAGTCGACAACTTCTACATCGTCTCGAAGAACTTCAGCGATCCGACGGTGGATGCCAGGGGCTGGAGCCTCGGCATCGGGGGCCTTGTCGACAAGCCAATGAAGCTGTCGGTCTCGGACCTGCGCGGCATGCCGAGCGCCACCGAGTACGTGACGCTGGAGTGCATAAGCAACAACGTCGGCGGCGAGCTGATGAGCACCGGTCGCTTCACTGGCGTGAGGCTGCGCGACCTGCTCGAGAAGGCGGGACCCCAGGCGGGTGGGACGTGGGCAGCTTTCAAAGCGCGGGACGGTTATGCGGAGAGCATTCCGATCAGCCTCGTCCAGGGCGCGCCGGAGATCCTCGTCGCGTACGACCTCGATGGCGCGCCCCTTCCGATGGGGCATGGGTTTCCCGCGCGCATGCTCATTCCCGGCCATTACGGCATGAAGGGGCCCAAGTGGCTTGACTCGATCACAGTCGTCGACCACGAGAGCGGGGGCTACTGGGAGGCGCAGGGCTGGGACCACAACGCAGTGGTCAAGACCACTGCAAGGTTCGACGTTCCCCGCGACAGCGACATCGTCCCGCTGGGCCCGGTCACCCTTGCCGGCGTTGCGTTCGCCGGCACGCGCGGCATCTCGAAGGTCGAGTACAGCACCAACGGCGGCAGGACATGGGCCGACGCCCCGTTCCGGCCTCCCCTTTCGCCGCTGAGCTGGGTGCTCTGGCAGGCTGACTGGACTCCTGGCGCAGAGGGTGCGTACAGCCTTGAGGTACGAGCCACCGACAGCTCTGGCGCCCTTCAATCTGCACAGGCAGCTCCGAGCTACCCGACAGGGGCGAGCGGCTATCACACGGTGCGGATCGCGGTCTCGAAGAACGCCTAAGGTGGGGCGAACCCCTACTTCATCGTCCAGAGGGCTTTCAGGGAGTCCCAGCCCATCCTGAACAGGCCTTGCTTGCGGACCATCTTGAGGATGTTCGACTGCTTCTGCCACTTGGAAACGCCGTCCACCCTGAAGAACTCGTCGAGCGCCTGATCGGCGACCTGCGGGTACTTGGTGAGCATCTGCGGATTGTGCTCGAGCAGCGGTACTGCGCCGTCGTACTTGCGCATGTCGGCCATGATCCAGGAGTTGTCGAGCTTGCCCTTGTACTCGGCAAGCCGCCGCGCCGAGAAGTCATTCGCCTCCTTGGCATGGATCACGGTCTCGCCGGCCAGTCGGCCTGACACCATCGCGAGGTTCGAGCCCTCGCGGTGCACGGGGTTCGACAGCATCGCCGCGTCGCCGCACACGAGGTAGCCAGGCCCGTAAACCTTGGGGATGCCACGGTGCCCCCCTTCCGGAATCAGGTGCGCGAGGTACTCGACGGTCTCCGCGCCGCGAAGAAGCGGCTTTACAGCGGGGTGATTCTTGAAGTGCTCCATCAGATCGTTTGGGCTTCGCAGCGTCGCGTTGAACTCGCTGAGAAGAGCCCCGCCCCCGACCGACAGCGTGTCCTTGTTCGTGTAGATGAACATGAAGCCGGACATGCCCATCGTCGAATCGCCGAAGCATTCGATGGTGCAACCCTCGCCCGCCTCGCAGTTGAAGCGCTCCTCGATGAGGCCCGCGTCGAGCTGCATGATCTCCTTGACCGCCATGGCGACCTCGTTGGGGCGGAGCTTTCGGCGCAGCGGCTTGCCTCCGATCACCGTCTTCTCCAGCAGGCCTGTGCCCAGGCCGATGCCCTCGCAGATGATCACTACGTCCGCGTAGACGTCGTCGCCGCGGCCGGTCCCGACACCGACGACGCGGCCTTCTTTGACGATGAGCTTGTCGACGACAGTCTCGGGGACGACCACTGCGCCGGCCTTCTCAGCCTGCTCGGCGAACCATGCGTCGAACCTCGCCCGCAGCACGGAGAAGGAGTGAGGGTGCTCGCGGTTGCGAAGGTTCTTGTAGTCGATGCCTATGTACGCCTGCGGGGTCATGATCCAGCGCCGCTCTTCGATGATCGGGCGCTCGAGCGGCGCCTCCTTCCAGGCGTCGCCTACGATTTCCTCGAGGTAATGGCTGTAGAGAATGCCGCCCATGACGTTCTTGGAACCCGGCTTGGCGCCGCGCTCGAGGAGGGCAACCTGCAGCCCAGCTTTGGCCATGGTGAACGCAGCGGCAGTGCCGGCGGGCCCTGCCCCGACCACCACGGCGTCAAACTTTTCGTCGTCGGCCATTAATGCAACATCGTAAGTCGTGAAGCTCATCGGACTCACGGGCGGCGTCGGGTCGGGCAAGTCGACGGTGGCGGACATGCTGCGGGAGCTGGGCGCCGAGGTGGTCGACGCTGACGAAGCTAGCCATGCCGTTTACGAGCCTGACACGCCGGGATTCGCTGCGGTCGTTAGAGAGTTTGGCGACGATTTCGTTCGCGACGGCCGCATCGACAGGCAGCGACTTGGGGCTCTCGTGTTCGGTGACGCAGACGCCAGGCACCGCTTGAACGCGATAGTGCACCCGCTCGTGCGCGAGTGGATGGCGGCAAGGACGGGGGAGGCGGCAATGCGCGGGGCAAAGGTCGTCATCCAGGTCGTCCCGCTCCTGTTCGAAAACGGGCTCGAACGCCTCTTCTCCACCATCGTCCTTGTGTACGTCCCTGAGGAGCTGCAGGTCGAGCGCCTCGTCAAGGGCCGGGGCTTAACGCCTGAGCGGGCGAGGGCGATGATCGCCGCGCAGATGCCCATCGACGAGAAGCGCCGCCAGGTGCATCACGTCATCGACAACAGCCGCTCGATTGAGAAGACTCGCGCTCAGGTCGATCAGCTGTGGGCGCAGCTGACCTTCACACCACGCCCTCTTGCCTGAGCCGATCAAGGCGCTCGGAGTCCACGCCAACCTCTGAAAGGACCTCCGTGCTGTGCTCGCCCATCGTCGGAGGGTCGCTGCGCCGCCAGCCGGCGCGCACAGCGACCGCGGGCCGGATCTCGGTACCCGTTCGCGCGCGGGCGATCAGGGCGCGGGCGGCGACATGTGGATGCGAAGCGACCTCGTCGAGCTCGAGCACAGGCTCGCAGCACACGTCGAGGCCTCCGAGCCTCTCCTCCCATTCGCGGCGCGTCTTTGACGAGAACACGAGCTCCATCGCCTCGTGCGCGCGGACGCCCTCCTGCCCCTCTGCGAACTGGAGATCGATGAGGTCGCGCCGTTCGATGGCGTCGCAGAGATTGGCCCAGAACTTGGGCTCCAGGGCGCCGACTGAGTAAAAGCGGCCGTCCTTGCACGTGTACACGCGGTAGCACGCGTAGCGACCGGCCAGGCGCTGGTCACCACGGGCGACGGTCTCTCCGCCGCCGAGGGCCGCGAAGGCGAGCGCGAGCCAGCTGACCGCGCCGTCCATCATCGAAGCGTCGATCCACCTGCCGTCGCCTCCGCGCTCGACGCCGACGAGAGCGCCGAGGATCGCCACCGCAGGCTGGAGGCCGCCGCCTCCGATGTCGGCGACCTGGACCGAGAGGGGCACCGGCGGACGGTCGCGCTCGCCGTTGAGGCCGAGGGCGCCTGAGGTCGCCATGTAGTTGATGTCGTGGCCCGCGCGCGAGGCGAAAGGGCCGTCCTGCCCGTACCCGGTGATCGAGCACATGACCAGCTTGGGATTGCGCGCATGGAGCACGTCCCAGCCCAGACCCAGGCGCTCCATGACGCCTGGCCGGTTGCCCTCCACCAAAACCGCGGCGTGCTCGACAAGGCGGAGGAGGAGGTCGCGGCCCGCTTCCGACTTGAGGTTCAACGTGAGGCTTCGCTTGTTGCGATTGAGGGCGTTGAAGAGGGCGCTCTGGCCGTCGATGAGAGGAGGCGTCCAGCGCATGTAGTCGCCACCACTTGGGTCTTCGACCTTGACGACGTCGGCGCCCATGTCGGCGAGGAGCATCGTGCAGAAGGCGCCGGGCAGCAGCCGGGTCAGGTCCAGGACGCGGATACCAGTCAAAGGCATTGGGAGATCAACAGTAGTTCTCTCAGGGGTTGACGGTCCGGCTTCACCGGACCCGAGTTTCACGGAACACTTTTGGGGGGCGTCGTGCGTTAATACCGCATGAGGGACAAGGGTTCCAGCATGCGATCCAGCAACCCCCATCTCAGCGAGATGACAATCAAGGTCCCCGCGCCGTTTGCGGGGATCTCCGACCTTGGGTTCACGGCCCAGTACCGGGCTCAGAACCTCAACGAGCCCCTGCGGGACGTTCCGCTCCTGATCGAGGGCCCGCGGCCGCCGATCCGAAGGCTTGCCGAGCTGCTCCAGCTGCTGCGCCACGCCGAGGCTGGTGCATACGCATGGAGCGACCCGATAATGCTGAGCGACGAGGTGGTCGTGCTCGCGTTCCGCGACCGCAGCCTTGACGGCGAAACCCCCTCGGATGCAGCGCGCGCGTCCGCGACCTACGTGCTGAACCTGGTGCGCCCTGTGGTCTTCGCCTTCCTCAAGGACTGCGCAGGTATCGCGCACTTGCGACTCTCCGACGTCATCGAGATGCGAGTCAGCGCTGATGGCGCGCCCAACTGGGAGGTCGCTATCCCGCTGACTGACATCGTCGCGCCCAACGGCGACAAGCTGCTCTGGCAGCTGGCGGGTTAAGGCTACTTAGTCGGAGTCGGCGTGGCCTTCTTCGTGGGAGTCGGCGACGGCGTGGGGCTCGTGCGCACGCCACTCGCGCTCGGGCTGCTGGTGACAGGAAAGTTGGGTACCGCCACCCTGGTGGGGCTCTGGTTGGCGAAGTACAGGGCGAGGGGCACAACGATCATGCCCACGATGACCGTAAGCACAAAAGTCACCGCGCCCCATTCCCGCCTCAAGAAAGCCCAGCTCACGAGGCGTGAATTCTAGCGAGACTCGCGAGCGGCCATCGGGGGCCGCCCTTCCGAGCACGATTCCGCGTCAGTAGTCGTCCTCGTTGGCGCCGGCGTTGGCTTCCTCTTCCTTCTTCTTCCGCTGGTTCAGGAGGCGAATGAAGTCCTGCGCGCGCGCGAGCGCCTTCCAACGCTCCGGGAAGAAGTCCTGGACCAGGATCTGCTTGTCAGGCATCTGGTAGACCGTGACACACCACTTTTGGAGGGTGCGCGAAACCTCAACCTCGAAGTCCTTCTCCGCGGTCTCGTACTTGACAACTTTGTCGTCGTCGAATCTTCTTCGTCCTGAAACTGCCATAGGTAATTCACTCGGGTAGGGGTTCGGCTCATAGAGCGGTATTCCGATTATAGCCCCGTATTGGACAATTCCCCGACCGAGGGTGATGCACCCCCTAGCCCGACCCCCACTCAGCCACCAGCTCCCTCAGGAGCGGTCCAAGCTCCTCCCGAAGGCCCTCTCGCCTCATTGCAAGGGTCAGGTTCGCCCGCAGGTAGCCAGGGACGGTGCCTGTGTCGTGGTAATCGCCTACAAACTCCAGCGCGACGACGGGATGGGCCCCAAGCGAGCGCTTGATCGCGTCGGTGAGCTGGATCTCCTTCCCCGTGCCAGGCTCGACGCTGTCGAGCTCGGCCATGACCGCCGGCGTCAGGACATAGCGCCCGAGGATCGCGAGATCGGAAGGCTCCGTTCCGGGCTCCGGCTTTTCGACCATATCGGTGACCTTGTGAAGCGGGCCGTCGCCACCATCCGTGGCCACCACCCCATACCTCCCGATCTGGCTCTTTGGAAAACGCCTGACCGCCAGCACAGTGGCGCCTGTCTTCCGGTGAGCCTCAATGAGCTGCTTCAAGCAGGGTTCGCCCTCGCCGAGGATCACGTCGTCGGCGAGCAGCACTGCGCAAGCCTCGCCCTCGACGAGCCTCCGCGCGGTCCAAACGGCGTGCCCGAGCCCGAGGGGCTCTTTTTGCTGGATGTACGTGATGTCGACGAGGTCGCTGAGTCGGTCGACCCCCGCGAGGATGCGGAGCAGGTCCTCCCTGCCGCGCTTGCGTAGGTAATGCTCGAGCTCGAGCGAGCGATCGAAATGGTCGACGATTGCCCGCTTGCCGCCGCCGGTGACCATGATCACCTGCTCGATACCGCTGGCGATCGCCTCCTCGACGCCGTACTGAATGGTCGGCTTGTCGACGAGAGGCAGCATCTCCTTGGGCTGGGCCTTGGTAACCGGGAGAAACCGGGTCCCGAGACCCGCGGCCGGAAAGATCGCCTTTCGGACTATCGATGCGGCCATCAAGGACAATCTAAGTGTTGGCGACATCCGACGGCATCCGGCCTGGCCTCGAGGGGCGCTTGGAGCGGGTGGTAGAGGGCGACCTCATCACCCGTCACGTGGGCGGCAAGGGGATCTTCGCCACCCCCGCGATGATCGGGCTCATGGAATGGGCAAGCCACAAGGCAGTCAGGGACTTGATTCCGGAAGGGCAGACCACAGTCGGCTACGAGGTCCACGTGCGCCATCTCGTCCCGGCGGCGCCTGGCAGCACAGTGGTGGTTACCAGCAGGCTGACCGAGGTCAAGGGGAACAAGCTCTACTTCGAGGTGTCGTGCCACCAGGGCGACAAGCTCCTGGGCTCGGGCACCCACAAGAGAGCCATCGTTCCCGCAGACTTTTAGCGCAATGGCCGATGACCTCGAGCGAATCTCACCGCGAGAGAGCGCGCACAACAAGGCGCGCGATAAGAAGGCGCGACCACCCAAGGTGATCTCTGTGAATCCAGGCCTGAAGAAGCTCGCCCTGCACATCGCAGCCAAGCGGCGAAAGCCCAAGGCGACCTAACAGTTGAGGGAAGTCGGGTCGGAGATCGCAAGCATCACGCCGAGCTCAATCGAGAGAGCGTCTCGAGACCTGGCCGCATACCTTCCACCCACCCCACTCCAGTACTCGCGAGCTTTCACGGACAAAGCCCGCTGCCACGTTCACATCAAGGTCGAATCCATTCAGCCGATCCGCGCTTTCAAGGTGCGCGGCGCGCTCACCAAGATCATGCGGCTCCATCCGGAGAAGGGCAGCGCGGGAGTCATCACCGCATCGGCAGGCAATCATGGCCAGGGTGTCGCATACGCAGCCGCGGTCTTCAAGATCCCTGCCACCGTTTACGTCCCCGAGACTGCCAACGAGCTCAAGGTCGAGGCGATCAAGCGGCTTGGCGCAAAGGTGGTGCAAGCAGGGCGCAATTACAACGACGCGTACCTCGAGGCTATGCGCCACCAGGAGGAGAGCGGCGCCACCTTTGTGCACGCTTTCAACGATCCGGACGTCATTGCGGGACAGGGCACTATCGCCGTGGAGCTGCTACGCGACCTCGAGGACTTCGACACCGTGCTGGTGCCGATCGGCGGAGGCGGCCTGATCGGTGGCATCTCCCTCTATCTCAAGGAGACGCGCCCGAAGGTGCGAGTGATCGGCGTCGAGCCTGCCGGCGCGGACGGGATGCACAGGTCGCTGCAGGCAGGCCATGTCGTGACGCTGGATCGCGTCAACACCATCGCCGACGGGCTTGCCGCCTCTGCGCCCGGGAAGCTCACTCTCGAGCTGGCCCAGCGATACGTGGACGAGGTTGTGATCGTCCAGGACACCGAGCTGCTTCGCGCCATCCGCCTGATGTTCGAGTGGGAGCATCTCCTGGCGGAGCCTTCAGGTGCTGCCGCCCTGGCCGCGCTCCTCTATCACTACAGCCCTGGCCCGAACGAGAGGGTGGTGGCGATCCTTTCAGGGGCGAACATCACCGACGAGGTGATGATCAGGGCCTTGAAATCGCGCTGACGGTCTCGGCGGTCTGCATGTACGCTGGGGGCACTTTCCGGCAGCAAAATGGTGGGGGTTAACGATGGTGGGGGTTAACGAATGAAGGCGTATGTCCTGATCAACGCATCGCCCGGGCGCGCGCTCGAGGTCGCCAAGAAGATGGAAGGGGTCAGCGGCATCACCGCGGCGGACGCGATCACAGGCGAGTACGACGTGATAGCAGTCTGCGAAGCACCTGACGTCAACTCAATCGGATCGCTGATCGTGGACAAAATCCAGAAGATCGACGGCGTCTTCAAAACGGTTACGTGCCTGGCGGTGAAATAACCTCAGCTCGTCTGCGAGCGGTAAGCCCAGGGAGCTCGGCCAGCCACCTTGCCATGTGAGGCAGCTCCTGCTCGAAGCTGCCCACCGAGGGCGACCACGTGAGCTCTCGGCGCGAGTGGGAGTCGTCGTAGTAATGGGGCTTGCCGATCACGTCAACCGCAAACAGCCCAGGCCAGACCACCGCCCCGGGTGACGTCACCGTCTCGGTCGCGAGAGCCTTCAGGTACGCGAGGTCGTAGGGGAGAGCGATGATGCTCCCTTCGATGCCCGCCGCCCTTGCCGCCGAGTCGACGAGGTCGCGCCACGTGGCGTCGAAGCCGGCCACCAGGTAGCTGTGCCCTGGCCTTCCGCGGTCGGCCGCCGCGAGGCATGCACGGCCGACGTCCCCCGCCGAGACAAAGGTCTGCAGGCTCCTCCCCCCTCGTGCCATCCACAGCCGGCCTCGAGCGAGCGAGCGCAGAAGTCGAGGGAGCATCCAGTCCTCGCCGACGCCGAAAACCCGCGCCGGGCGAACGATCACGACCTCAAGATCGGCGGCCGCCTTGAGGAGCCATTTCTCCTCGAACAGCTTGAGGCGCTCGTACGCGTGGACGGGATGAGGTTTGGTTTTCTCGGTTATGCGGGCGAAGTGGTCGGGGCCGAAGACGTCGGCCGTCGACAGGTGGACAATGCGCCGCACGCCGGCGCGGCGTGCCGCATCGACGACGCGCTTGAGCAGTGACGGCGCGGTCCTGCGGTAACGCAGCCTGCGTGCCGGGGACGAAGTCTCGGCGCAGACGTGGACGACCTCTATTCCCGCTATCGCATCGTTCAGCGTCTCGTCATCCACGTCTGCGTTGAGGGCGATAACAGGAACGTCGCTCGCCAGCGCATGCAGGACGTGGTCGCCAAGAAACTCGCCGGCGCCGATCACCAGGTGCAAAGCCCTCGGATACTAACTGTTGGGTCTCGGATCCTCGATCGGTTGGCCCTTTCCGGGGCGCCTTCGCTGCAGGCCTGTGGCAAGCGCGCGCTGAACCCTCTCCACCACCAGGCTGACTCGCCGGCCGAGGGACCACCAGGCAGGCGGGTCGGGGTGGATGGCAGGGCCGATCGAGACGTCGACGCGACTGAACGGCCGCAGCACGTCGGTGCCCCTTACCGCGACAGGACAGATCGGCACGCCTGCCTGCAGCGCAAAGTGGCCGATCCCGACCTTCAGCGGACGGAGCGCGCGCCCTCGCGAATAGCGGCCTTCAGGGAACATCAGGACGATGCCGCCCCGCGCCAGTACCTGGTAGACGGTGCGCAAGCCGGCCTCGTCGAGCTGGCCCTGGTGCGGGACGATCGGGAACACGCCGATGAGTGGCAGGAGGCGCCGCTTCCACGCGCGATTGAAGACGGTGTCGCGCTTGGCCATCGTGTAGATCATTGGGGCTTGCGGAAAGAACGGGATGATGAAAGCCGCGTCGAACCATGCCTGATGGTTCGCAGCGATGATGTAAGGAGGCGACGGAATGTTCTCGAGCCCGCTGACGCTGACCCGAAAGATCTTCGGCACCAGCCACCTCACGAATCCGCGGACCACCCGGTAGAGGCGCGGCGGCTTCGTCGGGTCGGGATGGACGAGAGGATCCAGCGGGGCATCGACCAGCGCCCGGTACTCAGGCCCGGTGTACGACTTAGGGGGAGAGGAAATTGTCGAGTACCCGGTTGAACTCTTCGGGACGCTCAGCCTGAGGAGTGTGGCCTGCACCCTCCAGCACAGCGAGCCGCGAATGCGCGATAAGAGCGTGCGCACGCGTGGCATGGGCGACAGGAAAAAGCGGATCGTTGGCGCCCCAGATCAGCTGCACTGGCATTTTGATCTCGCCAAGTCGTTTCGACAGGTCGTGATCGGCGGCCATGAGCGCCTTCATCGTGACCAGCGACCGAACGGTGGCAAGGTACGCATCCCCGTAGCCATCGGCCGCGTAGAGCTCTCGCAGATTCGTGAAGTAGTCATCGTCCATCGTCTGGTCCAGCTTGCCCTTTCTGGCTCCTGTATAGCGGGCGGCGACGCGCCTGATCATCGGCTGCGGCGCCCAGCGGAGAGCGTCGCCTGCAAACTTCATGATCGCCTCGCCCACGCGGGGGAGCGTCACCAGCCCGTACGAGAGCTGCAGGTTCGGGCGGCCTAGACCTAGCGCGTTGACCAGCACCAGCTTGCGGACCCGAGTCGGATGCTTGAGTGCCAGCTCCAGCGCTATGCGCCCGCCAAGCGATGCGCCCACGACTGCTGCCGAGCGCAACCCGCGATCCTCCATGTAGCGGTCGATAAACCGCGTGAAGTACGGCACTCCGTACCTTGCCCGCGGCTTCTCAGTCCTACCGAAGCCGGGCAGGTCCGGAGCGTACACGCGATGTCGCACGGCTGCGAACTCGAGGTTGTAGCGCCATTCCATGTAACCGGACGAGCCGAGCCCGTGAATGAACAGCACAGGCGTGCCCCGACCGCCGTGCATGTGGTGCACGCGAAGCGACCCGATCTGGACCATGCCCGCGTGAAGCGCTTTCGGAGGGCGGCGGAGGACCGACGCGATCACTGCTTCGGAAGCATAATGGCGGGCCGCCGCAGGCCCTTCACCTCCTGGCCCGACGTGAAGCGCGCGACCTTCTTGCCGTTGATCACCGTCACCACGCCAGGGCCTGCCGCCAGCCACTTCTTGCCATCCCACACCGCCGCGCTGCGCTCATCGATCCCGAGCAGGCAAAGGTCTGGGGCGGCGGCCTGTGCCGATTCGACCCAGCGATTTCCGAATGTGTCGAAATGCGGCAGGACCGCTGTCTTGGCCACCAGCCCGAGCGCCTCGGCAGGCCTCCGATTGAACCGATTCGGCCAGCTCGCGCGCACCAGCGTATGGCTGCACAACGCCATCGATCCCGCCGACGAACCGGCCAAAGCCGCCCCTTCCTTCCACGCCTCGAACATCGCCTTCCACACCGCTGAGCCGCGCAGCACTTTGGCGACAAGCCCCGGATCTCCGCCGACCAGGTAGAAGAAGCCACCGGCTCGAGCGCGCTCGGCGATGACAGCGGAGTTCGCGTCGGCGCGCTTGAGGACTGGCAGCTCTTTCAGGTCTAGGCCGAACTGCCGGAACCACCCAATGGCGTGAGCCACCGACTCATCAGGTTTCTGGCGCGCGGCCGCAGTCGGGACCACGAAAGCATCACCAGGCCTTGAAGCTGCCGCGAGCATGCGGTCCTGATCTTCGTTGCCGGGATTGAACTCATCGCCACCGACAAGGGCGAGGATGCCGGGCATGTTCATAGTGTCCTGCGCAGGCGGATCCGAAGGAGGCGCCGGCGCGGGGCACTTAGCATATGGCGGTGTCTGACTCTTCTCCGGTCCGGGTGCGAATCGCCCCGAGCCCAACCGGCTTTGCCCACCTGGGCACCGCCAGCACCGCGCTCTACAACCTGATCTTCGCGCGCGCTCATGGCGGCACTTTCGCACTTCGCGTCGACGACACCGACGTCGAGCGCAATCGGCCCGAGTACGAGCAGGTCATCTACGAAGGGCTGCATTGGCTCGGCCTTGACTGGGACGAAGGCCCCGACAAGGGCGGACCGCATGCCCCATATCGCCAATCCGAACGCCTCGACGTGTACAAGCAGCACGCGGTAAAGCTTTTGACCGAGGGCAAAGCCTACAAATGCTTCTGCACAGCCGACGAGCTCGACGCGGAGCGCAAGCAGGCGCAGGCGGAGAAGCGTCCGTACAAATACTCGCGGCGCTGCTTGAACAATCCGCCGGAAGGCAGGAGCGAGTTCACCGTGCGCTTCAAGGTCCCGGGCGGGGAGGTCAAGTTCACCGACATGATCCGAGGCGAGATGAGTTTCGACTCGGGACTCATCGGCGACTTCATCGTGGTCAAGTCAGATGGCTTTCCCACCTACAACTTCGCGAGCCCTGTCGATGACGCAACGATGGAGATAACGCACGTGATTCGCGGCGAGGAGCACCTGTCGAACACGCCCTACCAGCTGATGGTGGTCGACTCTCTGGGCTACGCGAGACCGAGCGCATACGCACACATGCCACTGATCCTCGCCAATGACGGCAGCAAGATGTCGAAGCGCAAGCACCCGGAGCTCAACCTGATGCTCTACCGCGAGAAGGGCTACCTGCCTGAGGCGCTGCTCAACTACCTGGCCCTGCTTGGATGGAATCCAGGCACCCAGCAAGAGATCTTTTCGTTCGACCAGCTGGTCGAGCTTTTCTCCTTCGACCGCGTGCAGCACGGCGGGGCACGATTCGATTGGGAGAAGCTCAACTGGATCAACGGCGAGTACATACGAGCGCTCGACGATGACCAGCTCGCCCGCCGGTTGGCCCCCTTTCTTCCGCAGCTGGACGAGGCGACGATCCTCCGCGCGACGCCGGCCCTCAAGACACGCTTGGCCAAGCTATCGGATGCGGAAGCGCTGCTCGATTACCTGTGGACCGATCCCGCGCCTCCGGCTCTCGAGGCCGACGCCGTCGACCGCGTGCGGGCCGCGATGGCGGCTCTGCAGGACGTTCAGTGGGAGCCTGGCGCCATCCACGACGCGCTGATGACGGTGGTCGAAGCGTCCGGGCTCGGACCCAACAAGACGTTCATGCCGATTCGACAGGCGGTGACCGGCAAGAAGATCTCACCGCCTATCGACTACACGCTGGCGCTCCTGCCCAAAGAGGTAGCGATGGCGCGCCTCGCTACAGTTGCGGGGAGCCCCGATTGATTCCTCTCACCATCGTCATCGACCTGGAACCAACCCTCTTTCGGATTGGGCCCTTCCTCATCACCTGGCACGGAGTGTTCGCGGTGCTGGGCATCCTGGCCGGAGCGCGGCTGGGGCTCTGGCTGCTCGGCAAGGATGGCGTCGAGGTCAAGCAGGGAGCGGACGGCGTCGCCTGGATGGTCCTCGTCGGACTTGTCGGCGCCCGCCTCCTCTACGTGTGGGAGAACTACAAGCTTTTCGAGGGCAACCTTGCCCGGATATTCGCCATCACCGAGGGCGGCATCAGCCAGTGGGGCGGGCTGTTCGGCGCCATGGTCGGCGCGTACATCTGGGCGCGGCGAGCGGCTTTCTCCTACTGGAAGCTGCTAGACGCGGCGGGGGCGGCGGCGATGATCGGGCTCGCCATCGGCCGGGTCGGGGATGTCGTCAACGGCGAGCACCACGGGACGCCGACCACCCTTCCGTGGGGCGTCGAATACGTCAACCCCGACACCCTTGGCCAGCCTGGCCAGATCGTCCACCCCGAGGTGGCGTACGAGATGATCCTCACCCTGGTGATCCTCGGGGCGATCCTGCCTTTTCACCAGCGACTCAAGGCGAGGCTTCCCGATGGAGTCCTCGGGCTCGCATACCTTGGTTTGTATGCGATCGGCCGCTTCCTCCTCAGCTACTTCCGCACCGATCCCGCGGTGTTCGCGGGCCTGCGCCAGGCGCAGCTCGCCTCATTGCTCATGGTGGCGATAGCGGTGGTCGCGATCCCGATACTTTTCAGGCGCAGACAATCGGCCGCCGTGACATCCGCGATGCCGGCCGAGCCATCGACCGTGAAGCCGGATTCCGAACTGGAGGCGGCGCCGGCAGAGGTCGAGGCGCCGGTCGAGCCGGACCAGGCTGTGCCTGATGCGACTCAGCCGGAACCTGCGAAGCCTTTACCGCCAGCGCCCACGCCGCCGCGCAAGCCGCGGACTCGGCGGCCCAACGCACCCGGCGCTGAGCCCGGCACGCCGACCGATCTCGCCACGAGCTGAGCCAGCGCCGGCGATCCGGGGTCGTGCTTGAAGTAGACATGCACCTCGTCGTGCGCGCCGACCGCGGCTTTCACTTGATCCAGCCACGGCTTCAGCGATCGCGTGGTGTAGCCACGGCGCAGCCTGAAGTACGCGATAGGTCCCAGCGCAACCAGCGGAGCGCGCGGCCATTTCTCCTCGTCGGTGACCACAAGCGCGGCGCCATGCGCGCGGAGCACGCGGTAGGTCTCCTCTTCAAACCACGACTCGTGGCGAAACTCCGCAGCGACAGGGCGGGCGAGCGCACCGAGCAGCGAATCGAGAAGACCAGGGTTGCGCTGTCGCGCCGGCGGGAACTGCAGCAGAACGGGTCCGAGGCGTTCGCCAAGCGGCGCGAGGCGATCCCCAATGATCCGAGCCAGCCCGACGCGATCGAAGGCATCCGCCGAGTACGTGAGTCCGCGGTGAGCCTTCATGCAGAACCGGAATGACTGGCTCGTGCCCGCCGCCCATTTCAGCAGCGTCGACTCCGGCGGCGTTCGGTAGAAGCTTCCGTTCAGCTCGACGCCGTTGAGCCGCTCGGAGTAGTAATCGAGCATTCGAGCGCCTGCAAGCGTGGCGGGATAGAAAATCCCTTTCCAGCTCGCGTAGCTGAACCCTGACGTGCCGGCGTAGAGCGCGCCGCCTATGGCAAAGGCCCTCTCAAGACAAAGACGAGCGGCCGGTCGTCGCCATCTCGCGCATGACGCGCTCGTGCAGCTGGCCGCACGCGGCGTCGGCCTCGCGGCCTCGCGTATCGCGCACAGTGACGTTCAACCCCTGGCCTTCGACCCACTCTTTGAAGCGGCGAATCGAAGCACGGTCAGGCGCTCGGTAAGGAGTGTCGTCCACAGGGTTGAAAGGGATCAGGTTCACATGCGCCAACTTGCGCCGGAGCAGCCTGCCGAGCTCCTTCGCGTCGCGCTCGGTGTCATTGACGCCCGCAAGCATCACCCACTCGTAACTGACCCGGCGCCCGGTCTTCTGAGCGTAACCCTGGGACGCCTTGACGAGGTCCTCGACCGGATATTTCCGGTTGATGGGCACCAGCACGTTCCGAAGCTCGTCGCGAGCTGCATGTAGCGAGATCGCAAGCGTGACCGGCAATTTTTCCTCGCCCAGCTGTTCGATGCGCGGTATCAGACCGCTGGTCGAGACGACTATGCGCCGCGGGCTGATGCCGAGAAGCTGAGGGTCGGCGATTTGCCGCACCGACTCGACGACAGCCTGGTAGTTGGCCATCGGCTCGCCCATGCCCATGAAGACAACGTGGGACAGACGCTTGCCTTCAACAGCGAGGATCCTGACAGCGTCGAAGGCCTGCTCAAGGATCTCGTGGGCTTTGAGGTTCCTTCCGAAAGGAAACTTGCCAGTCGCACAGAAAGGGCAGCCGATCGGGCATCCCGCCTGTGACGAGATGCACAGCGTCGACCGATCGGAGTAGCGCATGACTACAGCCTCGATCGAGTGGCCACCATCCAGCTCGTACAGGGCCTTCGACGTCAACGAGCGATCGGCTTGGGACGTTGCGACCGTCCTCAGCGAGGTGCTGCGAAACTCGCGAGCGAGAGCGACCCGCAGCGCCTTTGGGATGTCGTGCATCTCCTCGAACGAGGCTGCCCCGCGAGCGAGCCAGCCCCAAATCTGACGACGGCGGTAAGCGCCTGCATCGTTGGCCACGAGCCACGCCTCGAGGTCAGCAGCAGAAAGCGAAAGGATCGCGGGACGCAGCTCGGTCACTGCAGTGAGGCTACGCGAAAGAACTCGTCGCTCACCTGCACCACCCGCTCGTCGACCAGCTTTTGGAGGTGCGCGCGCATCGTCATCTCCGCCGCCTGAAACAGCTCGTCCCCCACCGCGGGTCCATAAACGCGCCGCGTGAGGTCCCCCGCGGTGCCGCCGCGCCGCCTGACCTCAGCGAGCACCTGCGCCTCACGCTCGAGGCGGTGGGTTCGATACTCCTCGATCTTTGCCACCGCGTCGGCCACCGGGTCCCAATGCCCGGGAAACAGAATCGTCGGCCTCAATGCTGCAAGCCTTTCGAGCGACCGCAGGTATGCGGCAACGTTCCCCTCGGGATAGGTGACCATCGAGCTGCCCTTCCCAAGCACCAGGTCGCCAGTGAACACGGCTCCATCGCCTGGAACCCAGAAGCAAAGGTGATCTGCGCTGTGACCTGGCGTGTGGAGGGCGGTGAGGCTCAGCGTCCCCACGCGGACCACGTCTCCATCGCCAAGCTCCGGGAACCTCTGCACCGATGCCCGATGCGCCGCGGCCAGGCGCTCAGCCAACGGGAGGTGGTCGGGGTGATGGTGCGTGACGAGCACCACCCCTACTGTGGCGCCCGCGAGCTTTTGATCGATGGCGGCAAGGTGCCTCTTGTCGTCAGGCCCGGGATCGATGACGGCGACGACGGGGCCGGCTTCGACGATCCAGGTGTTGGTGCCAGGGCCCGTATAGGGCCCCGGGTTGGGCGCCACGACCCGAGTTACTTGCGGCACGAAAGGGCTTCCGGCCGCGCCTCTCTTGTCAGCGTGTCTGTCGCGCCGGCAGGTAGATGTCGGCGCGCTCGGGATCACTCGCGTCGAACCAGCCGTCCAGATGCGTTTCGACGATGAGCCTGATCAGGGGCTCACCCATCTCCGGCACCGCCATCGGCTGCCTCGGGCCGCTGCCGCCAACCCGCACCCTCCACCACGAGCCGACGAGCTCGGCCCGAACTGTCAGGTTCTCGCTGCCCATCCATTCCTTGGCGCGGCTGAACGCCTCGACGAGCGCCGGCTCCGAGCCGAGGACCACCGCCTCGGACGGCAACCTCCGATCGGCGTTCGCGAGGGCCAGGTTGAGCACCGCACCGAGGACCACGCCCCGTACGCCGTCCTTTGACTGCACCGCTGCGGCTTCAACTGCCGCGGCCCGACGTGCGACCTCCTGCGCCTGCTCGAACACCGCCTCGAGCAGCTCGGGACGGCCGAATGCAGCTTGCCGGGCAGACTCCTGCAGCGCGAGCACCGCTGAACGCAGTTTGTGCCCGAGCCTGCTCAGCAGGTAGGTGCGATGCTCGTCCGCCAGTTGCTGGCCGAGCTCGGCGCTCCGCCGCGCTAAGGCGAGGCCAGAATGCTCTGCCCAGCCGACCAGGCGACCGTTGAGCGCCAGGGCCTCCCATGGGCCACCGGGCGGAGGGAATTCGATGTCGGCAGGGCCATGGCGCTGGTGATCCGGGATTGATTCCATGCCACCGCCAACCCTGACCCAGGCAGGACCGGGTGACGAGGATCGGCGTCCCCCAGCCGCTACAGCCAAGGCTGGGTATTCACTTAGGATCTAACGACCGCGCCCCACGGACTCTTGCGTCCTGCTCCTGCTCGACGCATCGATCGCGGGCACGATGAACCTGAACGTGGTGCCGCTGCGGTCGCTGGAGGCAACCCAGATTCGGCCGCCGAAAGAGCGCTCCACGACGAGCCGGCACAGGTAGAGCCCAAGGCCCAAACCACCCTGCGAGCGGTTGCGACCGGCGGGGCCTGTCTTCTCGAAGAGGCTGTCAAGGCTGGCCGACGGCAGTCCCGGGCCATGGTCGGTGACAGTGATCTCCAACCAGCCGCGCGGAGCGATACGCGCCTGCACCAGCACCGCTTTGTCCGTGTACTCGAGGGCGTTCCCAATCAGGTTGGTCAATACCTGCGCCAGGTGAGTCGGTTCGCAGGCGGCAGGTGGTAGGTCTTCGGTCAAGCTGACCTCAACGGCTGACGCTCGTTCCGCGTAGCGATGCTGAAGCACTGCCATCACGCCATCCAGTGCTGGACCGAGGTCGACGCGCTCAGGACTGGGTTCGAAATGTCGCGTCTCCAGCTTGGCGATGATCAGCTGGCTCTCGACAAGGCTGAGCAGCCGATCTGACGACTCATACGCCTCCTGCAGCAGCTCCCGTCTGCCGCTTGCGTCGATGGTGGCGTCCCACTGCATGATCCCGGCCAGCGTGTTCTTCATTGCCGCCGCGGGGCTGCGCACCTCGTGCCCGATCGCCCTCAGCATCAGGTCCTTGGCTTCGAGAGCGAGCCTCTGAGCTGTGACGTCCTCATGCAGGGTGAGGATGCCGGCAGGCTCTCCTTCGATACCCGGGATCACCACGCGCCGCACGTGCACGATCCGGTCAGGGTCGCGCAGGTGAAGCTCCAGCGTGCCATCGGTCTCGCCGTCGTCGCTGGCAACTGCACCCGCTGCCGCATAGATCTCGGCAGGCTTTCGGCCAGGCATCTCGGAGGCCTGGAGGTTGTAGATCGACTCCACTTCGGGGTTGGCGTACACGATGCTGCCCGCGGCGTCCTCGAGCATCACGCCGACTGGCGAATGGCGGAGGATTGCGTTCATCATCCGGCGCTCGCGGTCGAGGGCGTCAACCAGCTCGAGCTGCCCGATCAGAACCGCAGCCTGGCCGGCGAGCACCGCCGCGAGCCGGCGCGTCTCCGAGGCGCCTGCGGTCATCCTCGCCACGAGCAATCCCGCAAGCCTGCCTTCGACCTGGATGGGGATGGCGAAGGCGTCGGGGGATGCCCCGATCAGATCCAGCAGCGCCCGCAACCTCCTGCCGCCGGTCGGCGAGTTCAAGGCCTTCAGCAGGCCAGAGCTGTCGGCGACGGGCACCCCGGGCTCCGGCTCCGCGCTGCCAGTCCCTCGCCGAACCAGGTGGCCGTCTTCCAGCAGCCAGAGCTCGCCCTGCGAGTTCGCAAGGGCGCGGCCGACGATGCGGGCCATCTCGGAGCGGGCTCGCTCCGGCTCGGTCGGCGTCAGCTCGGTGAAAGCAGCCACCGCCTCCAGCGCTCGAATACGGCCTCGTGTCTCCGCCACCAGCCGCGAGTTCTCGATCGCGACAGCCGCATGCCTGGCGAAATCGAGCGCGGCCGTTCCAGGCTCTGCCAGGTGGGTCGAAGCGTGGACGGAACCTATCGCGCCGACAAGGCGGTCGCCATACCAGAGAGGAATCAAGCTCCAGGCCTGCTCGCGTTCGACGCCTGTCACCATGCCTGTCGGAGCGTCGCGCCAGTTGTCCTCGGAAGCCAGGCCGGCCCAGCCAAGCACCCCCTCCGCCGCAGGATCGCCGCTGCCGCGCGTGGCGCTTGTGCGCCCTTCAGTGTCGAACGCCCAGCACACGACGCCTGTGGACTCGAGCATCGTCAGCGCCTGGTCCGCGATGTTGGCGACCACGCTCATCAGCTCGTGGCCGGCCAGCGCGGCAAGCTCCTGGATACGCACCGACTGGGCCAGAGCCAGCTCGTTCGCGTGATGTAGGCGCATCGTCCGCAGCGCAATGCCGACCACTGGCGCGGCGGCCTCCAGGAGCTTCAAGTGCGAAGGCGGAAAGCGGCCGCCATCCTTGCGCTCGGCGGCGATGCCCGCGACCACGCGCTCGCCCTGCATCACAGGCACCCAGACCACGTGACTCGGGGCCGTCCCGCCGTCTCCGTTGACCGAGGCGGCATCGCCAGCGATCGATTCGACGACTGAGCCCGCGCCTTCGATCAAACTTCGGAACGAAGGCTCGTCCTCGATCGGTATGGGACCGAATGGAATCGCGGAGCCGCCGCGGTCGCCGTTGAACCCGACGACATTGCCCGCCGCGTCGAGATAGGCAAGGACCATGTGCGATGCATCTGCGTAGTCGCTGACCGCGGCGAAGACGGCGTCGGCGATCTGACTCTCGTCGGAGGCGCCGGCGACTCCCATCTCGAGCACGTGAAGCGCCTCGAGTCGAGCCCGTTCGGACTGCGCCTGCGCGAAGTGGTCTGCGTTGGCCAGGGCCAGGCTCACGTGGGCGGCGACATCCTGAAGGAGCCTCACGTGCCAGTCGTCGAACGCGGCATCGCGATACGACTGCAGCGAGAGCATCGCGGTGATCCGGTCTCCGCTCAGGACCGGCACCCAGACAAACGAACGAGATACGTCCCGGTGCTTGCCAGGAGCGCCAGAGACGAAGACCGCGGCGCCTCGACCGACGTTCCAGCGGTCGCGCTCGAGACCTTTGCGCTCAAAGCTTCGCGCCCAGGGAGAGTGCCTGACCAGCACAGGCCGGCCCGTCTCGTAGGCCTCTCTTGACGGTCCGGTGACGGCAAGCGCCACAGGCGGCACCACCTCCTCGACCCCGGCGAGGTACTGGTAGCCCTCGGCGATCGGACCTTCTTCCGATTCGGTGATCGTCGCCAGGATGAAGCCGTCGAAAGCGAGGAAGGCAGCGAGCTCCTCGCGCAGCGTTCTCATGATCGACCAGCGGTCCAGGCTTGACGCCAACCTGCGGCCGATTGCGTTGACGACCTCAAGCTGTCGCCTTTGGTCCTCGATCGCTTCGTAGCTCCGTGCGTTGCGTAGCGCCAGCGTCACCTCGTCGGCCACGAGCTCCAGGAAGGCTGCGGTTGACGTCTCGTAGGAATAAGGACGCGCGCATTTGATGCCCAGGGCGCCGCGCACCACGCCGCCCTCCTTGATCGGGATCCACAACGACGAGCTCGGCTCGTGGAGCAGTAGCGGCTTCAGATCCCGCAACACGGTTCGTGCAGGTGCCGCCTCCACAGCCCTCATCGAGATCCACCGCGACGTCGGGGCGGAATCAGCCTCGAGGTGCAGGACGCGAGCCCTGTCGGCCCTGTCGTGAGCAAGGGAGACCATCTCGAGGGAGTCGACGGGCAGGAGCTCGCTCAGAGTCGTGTGCAACGCGGTCAGCACGCTGGCTTCGTCCAGGGTCGACGCCATAGCTCGCGCGATGCTGTTAAGTGCCTCCAGCCTGCGTGCCTGGTTGCGCGTGAGCTCGTTCAACGAGGCGTTGGCGATCAGGACGCCGAGGCGCCGATGCACCTCGTCGAGGAATGCAATTTCCGACGCGGGGACCCGGCGAGGTCGATACGACTGATAGACGACGCTGCCGATCACCACGCCCTGGTGCTCGACAGGCACCCAGAGCACAAGCCTTGGGGAACGCCCGGCACCCGGTCCCCTGGCCTGGGCCTCCAGGCTGGGCTCGATCTTGACAGGCACCAGGGCGGTCTTGGGATTCTTGTATAGAGAAGCAAAAATCGAATCGGCAAGTGGACGGCGGCGAACGTCCTGAAGGACACCTGAGTCGACGGCAAGGGAGTGGTACCAACCCTCACGCTCCAGGGCGAGGAGCACTACAACGTCATAACCAAAAAGCGGCGCCAGGCCTCGGTAGAGGACCTGCACAAGGTCGGCCTCGGTGACACAACTGCCCAGCTCGTGCACCAGCGCCGCCGGAGTGGCCGGCGGAAAGGCCTTCTGAGAGCGGTGTGTGGCCACGCGCCTGGATGGGCGCATCCTCGGCTCCGGGGCGCCTTTCGGCTTAGACAGCCTGGAGGGCGCTTGGCGTCTTGCCGGCCGGCGCGCTGGGACGGACATGGTCACCGATATACTGCGCCACGTACGCCTTGCCGTTCACTCCACCGAAACCTATTGCTCCGACACCCGATGACCTGCGTGGCTCCACGATCCTGGTGGTGGACGACGAGCGGGCTTGGCGGGTGATCCTGGAAACAGACCTGCGCATGCTCGGCTACAAGGTCTCGATGGCCGAGGACGCCGACCAGGCCCTTGAGAAAGCCAAGTCAGACGTTCCTGACGTCGCGATAATCGACCTGATGCTGCCCGAGCCGATGGACGGCTGGGGCCTGCTCAACGAGCTTCGGGCACGTGGACAGAAGCTGCCGGTGATCTTCTATACCGCGTACCCGGTTTTCCCTTCAGGCACCGACGATCCTGACGTCGTCGGGTACATGAGCAAAGCAGTTGACAGGGCCGATCTGTACGCGCTCCTGCCGCCCGCGATCCGGCGCTCCCGCGAGCGCCGGGGTGGTGACTAGCTGGTGCCTACCAGTACCAGTTCAGAAAAGCTGCCCAGTCGTCGTAGTAATTCGCGCCCGAAACCATCGCCAGGGCGCCGACCATCAAGATTGCGAAGGCCACTCGACGGCCCTTTTCCCATGTCATCCCCATTACTCCCCTTGGTTTTTCCAACTGCACTAGGTCCCGGCAGCGAGTATGCACTTGCCCGAGCGAGAGTGCTTGTTCAGATGTCGCGAATTTTTGTTAAATCTGATGTAGCCCTGAGTCTTGGGAAACCCAAGCCCTAGGCCTCAGCGCGACGGAATTGCCCGCACCCGAGAGGTGCGGCTGCCGCCGCTGCCGCCCGGGCTCGAGGTCTACCGGCCGGCGGAGGTGCTCGGATCTGCTGTTTTGGTGGTCGAGGACGAGGCGGCGATGCAGCAGCAGCTGAGGATCGACCTCCACGACCTCGGCTATCGCCCGTCGGTGTCGTCGTCGGCGCCAGAGGCGATGGAGCTCCTGGCCCGCGAGAGGATGGCCGCCGTCTTGCTGGACCTCGTCCTGGACGAGGGCGAAGACGCCGGCTTCGACCTGCTCACGTGGATTCGCAATCATCACCCTGGCCTTCCGGTGATAGTCCTGTCCGCCGCCCAGGTCAACTCGGCGGCGATTCGCAAGGCCTACGAGCTTGGCGCAAGCTCGTACTTTGTCAAAGGCAATGTTCCGATGGCCCACATCTACTCGGACCTCGCGGCGCGCCTCGTCGAGCGGGGCACCGGCCGCCCAGGCTCTTACAGATTCGGGCGCCTCGAATTCGACCCGACAAGGCGAATGGTGAAGCTCGGGCAGGCCGAGATCCGCCTGACCCCGCAGCAGACCGCGCTTGTGCTGTACCTCGCGCAGGGTTCCAAGCCGGCGACCGCGCGCGACCTCATCGAGGCTGGTTTGTTCCGGAGCGACGCGGCCCATTCCACCGTGCACTCGGCTTTGCTGACGCTGCGCCGGCGCCTCGACGAGGTGGAGGAGGGGCTCGGCCCGAACTTCGTCCGGGCCACGGCGCGCGGGTACAACCTGGTGGCTGTCACATGAGCGGCGACCTTCCGACATCTCCGATTCCGACCAGCTCGGTGATCGACGAGGTCATCGAGCTCCGCCGGCATTTCCACCGCCATCCGGAGGTGAGCTTCAGCGAGCACGCGACGAGCAGGCACCTTGGCGAGCGGCTGCGCGAGCTGGGGCTTGAGCTCAAGCCTTGCCCGACCGAGACCGGCGTGGTCGCGGTTCTCGACACCGGCAGACCGGGCAAGACGGTGATGCTCCGAGCGGACATCGACGCGCTCCCGATTCACGAAGAATCGGGCGTCAAGTTCTCATCGACAGAGGACGGACGCATGCACGCATGCGGGCACGACGCGCATATGGGAATCATGGTCGGGGTCGCGCGCACGCTGGTCGATCGGATCTGGGATGTGAGCGGCCGCTACCTGTTTGTGTTCCAACCGGCCGAGGAAATAGTGAGCGGCGCCAAGGCCATGATCGCGAAAGGCCTGCTCGACAATCACCATCCCGACTCGGTGATCGGCCTTCACGTCACGAGCTTCACCGAATCGGGCACCGTCATCACGAGGCCCGGGCTCATGTGGGCGGGATCAGATGCATACGAGATCGGCTTTGAGGGCCCAGGTGGACACGGCGGCATGATGGGCCGCCGGGGCAATGTGCTCTCAGCGCAGGCCTTCCTCATTGAACGACTCCACACGGTTGTCGAAGGTCTCGAACAGGACGGCGTCCAATGCCACACGACTGTCGGGAACATAAGCAGTGACGGGGCCTGGAACATCGTGCCTCGAGGGGTTTCGATCAAGGGGAGCCTGAGAACGTTCAACGACACGCTTCGAGAGCAGGCGCTCGGCCGGCTGCGAGACCTGCTGACAGAGGTGGATACGGAGTTCGAGGTGAAGTCGACGCTGGAGCTCGTGCATGGAACGGTGCCGCTGATGAACGAACCCAACGTCACGCGCACGGTCCTCGACGTGGCTCGGTCGCTGATTGGCGACAAGGCAAGCGTTTTGGGAAGGCCGCTTACGGTGAGCGATGACTTTGCCGAGTTTCTGACGCGGATCCCAGGCTGTTACTTCATGCTCGGAGTGATGCCCGAGGGAGGCCCGCCTCCCGCCCACCACTCGCCTGGATTCAGGATCGACGAATCCGCGCTCGAGGTCGGGGTCAAGGTCCTGGCAGGCACCGCCGCTCGACTCGCCGCCGACTAGACAGGCCGATGCTTCTTCTCGCGGCCCTGGTCTTCGGGCTGGTGGCGGGAGTCTTGACCGGCGGGAAGCTCGCCAACGTCGGCAACCTGAGCTTTCGGTGGCCCTGGTTCGTGATCGCGGCGCTGGTCGTCAGGGAGGCAACCGTATACAGCCCGCTCGCTCGCATCGAAGGCGTGCAGTACGTATATGCGGCTGCGCTGGCGATGCTCGTCGCGTGGACGGCGTGGCACATCCAACGCGTGCGAGCCGTGTGGATTGTCGCCGTCGGAGCCCTGATGAATCTCATCGTCGTCGTCACCAACAGTGCGCGTATGCCGGTGGCACCTGCCCTGGCCGGCAGCCTGGTGCAGAGGGGACACGTAGGCCAGTACGTGGTTATGGGTCCCGCGACCAATCTCAACTGGCTCGCCGACTGGATCGGGGTGCCTGGCGCGCTCGGCGGCGCTTACAGCCCTGGAGACGCTGTCGTCGCGGTTGGGATCGCGGCAGTCGCTTTTCTGGCTACGCGACAACGCGATGCCGCAGCTACTAAGCTGGATGAAACCTCAGGCCGCATAGGGAGTTACCCGCCGTGATCATCTTCTGGATCCTCACGCTGTTCGTCGGAAGCTCGGCGTTTGCCTTCTCGTACATCTACCTGCAGTACGACCTCCTGTCGTCCCTGGGGTTTGCAGTGGTCGCGATGCTGCTGTGCCGCGGCATCCTCAGCATGGCGCGCCGGTGGCTGATCCTCCGCGAGCGCATGGCCCCGGAGAAAGACACTCTCACTAGAACCGTCGAGACCAACCGCGCCATCTTCTGGCGTCGAGCCCTGTTCGTCGCCGCCCTGCCGATCGGGTACTTCGTGGGCGCCTACTACCTCTTCCAGCTTGAGCCCGCCGATGCCCTCGACGCGCTGCCCTCTGCCATGGTGTCCGGGCTCACGAATCTCATCTACATCCTCTTCCTGCTGGCCGCCAACTTCATGCTGTTCCTTGGTCCTTTCTACATCTACACCCGAATCGGCAAGACGATGATCAACCCCGACGACGCCAACTTCGGCGTGAACATCGAGGACGTCCGCGGTCAGAAAGCGGCTGTCAACGAGATGCGCAAGATCCTCGATCTCATCGAGCACGGACGATTGTTCGTCAAGGCAGGCGGCAAGCGCGAGCGCGGCGTGCTGATGGTGGGCCCGCCGGGAACTGGAAAAACGATGCTCGCCAAAGGCATCGCAGCCTCGCTTCACGTCCCGATCTACATCGCGAACGGTGGTTCATTCGCCGGCATGTTCATGGGCATCGACGCCCTGAGCGTTTTCCTCATGGTCAGGGCGGCCCGGAAGAAGGCGAAGGTGTGGGGCGGCTGCATCGTCTTCATCGACGAGATCGACGCGCTGGGTCAGCGGCGGTCCGGGACCGGCGGCGGAGGGATGGGAATGATGGGCGGAATGATGGGAGGCGGGCAGCTTGGGTTGAACATGCTGCTCGTCCTCATGGACGGTATCGACAACCCTGGCATGCTCCCCCGGCAGCTCCGCGGTTTCGTCAACCTCACGCTGGACGGCTTCTTCCTGCCCCGCGTCATCGCCTTCAACGGCACGCGCATCCCATTGCGCATCAAGGCCCTCAAAGCGCCTGCCTACAACATCCTCTTCATCGGCGCGACCAACCGGGCGTCGGTCCTCGATGAGGCCTTGACAAGGCCGGGGCGGTTCGGGCGGCAGATCGTGTTCCTCATGCCAAAACGCGACAGCCGCAAGGACATCGCCGCGCTTTACTTCGACAAGAAGCGGCATGACCCGGCGCTGGACACGCCGAGCAGGCGCGAGGAGTTCGCCCGTATCACCGAGGGGTACTCCCCCGCCGACATCGAGCAGGTGCTGTCACTCGCACTTCTTTACGCGTTCAACGAAGGGCGCGAGGCTTTCGATTGGAGGGATGTACGCGAAGCCATGGGCAACGTCGAGGCGGGCCTTGCGCTGCCGACCGAATACAGCGAGCGCGATAAGATCCGCATCGCCCGTCACGAATTGGGTCACGCTATCGCGTCCCAGTTCTTCAAGAAGGACCACGGCCACATCAGGCTTTCGGTCAGGCGCCGGGCAGACCCGCATCTCGGTGAGATCGGCGGCTACCACCTTGCGCTTCCAACCGAAGAGCAGTACTCCAAGTTTCGCTCGCAGTTCGCGGCTGACATCCGCCACTCACTTGGCGCGATCGCCTGCGAGCGGGTCTTTTACGGTGAGAACACAGCAGGTGTCTCCGAGGACCTACGGATGGCCACGGCAGCCGCATGCCAGATGGTCGGCATCATCGGCATGGGCGCGGATGACCTCGAGCCGCAGCTCTCCATCAAGGCAGCCAACATCGGCGAGCAGCTCATGTCGGTGGCGGAGATTCCGAAAGGCGCGCACGAGCAGTCGACGTGGGAAGGTGCTGTGCTTAGCAATCCGCGCGCCCGCCGCATGGTCGCGCAGATCCTGGGCTCGGCCTACATCGACGACTGGCGCCTCATGTACGTCAACAAGGACGCGATTGACCAGGCGGCCGAAGGTCTGCTCAACCAGGGAGGCGAGCTGATGGGCGACGAGATCAGCGGCTTGCTGGAATCGGTAGGCCTTCGCGCGCCTGACGCGTCTGACCCATATCCCGAGGAATTGCCGTCGGTTCCCGAGCGCCCGATCGCGATAGCGGGGTCGGCCTGATCCGACTCGCGACGGCGTTGGCTCTGGCGCTGCTCGCGCTACCCATCCAGTCCGCCGCCGCCAGGGACCCTGACGTGCTGCCAAGCCCTCATCACGAGGCGGCGCGGATCCTGAGCGCGGAGCTGTCGATGACGCAGGCGCTTGCGCAGCTGAAGGCCTTGAATGCGCAATCACCGCCCATTGCACTGATGGACCGTGTGCGATGGGAGCTCGCCGTCGCCACCGCCGGTTACGCGTACCGGAACGCCGCGCGCGAGGAGGAGCTGAGGGTGTACGAGCTCGCGAGTTATGCAAGCGTCGAGACGTCGGTCGCCCCGCTCTTACCGGCTTCTCTGAGGGTCCCGCTTCGGGACGCGATAGCCGGCCTGCACCATCTGTACATCCTTGCAGGCATCGACCAGTACTACCTCGTGAACGTGCATTTCACGCATCCGTACTCCGATGCCAAATCGGTGGACCTCCTGCGGTCCTACTACCAGGAGGCGTACACAAGGTTCGGAGTCGACCCGAGCTACATCGCCTCGATCAACTTCATCGAGAGCAACTTCGGCCGCGTCAACGGGCCTTCATCGGCAGGCGCGCTTGGACCTATGCAGTTCATACCCGATACCTGGGATGCGTTCGGCCTCGATGGAAACGTCAACGACCCGCACGACGCGATCATGGGCGCCGCCAATTACCTGGCGCACAACGGAGCTCCCGCCAACATGCGGAACGCCATCTGGCACTACAACAACTCTTTCGACTACGTGGACTCGGTCGAGTCGTTCGCGCGCGCCTACCGCTCAGACCCGGCGTGGCTGGACCGCATGTACTACTGGAACACCACCGGATAAAACGGGGAGGCAGGCCTCCCCTGTTGAGGCCCCTCCATGTTTAGAAGGCGTGGAGTCGCTTGGAAATGGATTGAATAGGTGACGGCCGGAGTGAATCCGGCCTTCCGCTTCACTCAGCCCTTTTCAAAAGTGGGGAGGCAAGCCTCCCCCGCTGGCCATTGCCCCACTCAGCGCAACCTCTCGACGAATCGGCGGCCTGCCTCCTACCGGGCAATCGTTAGAGTAGTTACTCATGGAGTACCGGATCGAACAGTTGGCGAGGGCCGCCGGCGTGGCGGTGGACACGATCCGCTTTTACCAGGGCAAGGGCCTGCTTGACGCCCCACGGCGTGACGGCCGCGTCACGTGGTACGGCGACGCTCACATGGAGCGCCTTCGCCGCATCCGAGAGCTCCAGCAGCGCGGCTTCACGCTTACCGTCATCCAGCGTTTCCTGGCCGGCGAGCTGGAGCCCTCGGACGAGGCACTCGTCGCTGCGGTGACCCACCCGTCCTCGCCACAGACCCTCACGCTCACTGAGCTGGCCGAGCGCAGCGGCGTGGCCGCGCCATTGCTGGCGAGCCTCGAGCAGGCAGGCCTGCTGGTCCCTGTGGAAACAGGCGACGAGCCCCTGTATCCGGCCGAGGACCTCGAAGCCATTGCTGCCGGCATGAAGCTGATCGCGGCGGGCGTTCCCCTCGGAGCGCTGATGGAGCTCGGCAAGGATTATTCGGCGGCGGTCGATCGCACCGCGCGCCAGGCGGTGGAGCTGTTCGACCATCACGTCCGCGAGCGCATCCAGGCCGAAGGCGGCGCCACGGAGGCTGCGGAGCGCAGGCTGCTCGAGCTGTTCAACGAGCTGCTCGCCGCGAGCGGAACGCTTGTCCGTCATCACTTCCAGCGCACGCTGCTTCGGGCGGCCCGCGAGCACATCGAAAAGCCGGCAAGGTGATCGCTGTCACGAGCGTGCGCACCTGGGAGCTCGACCGCACCCCCGACCTTGTCGACCTCGTCAGCGCCGCGCGTGACGCGGGGCACGAGGTGCTTCTCATCGAACGGCCGATGCCCGACGCGGTGAGCATCGCTGCGCTTGGGCGCGTCTACGACATAGTGGCGGCGAAAGGCGGCGTGGCGCTCGAGGAGGCCGTCGGGAAGGTTGTTGATTTCGAGCCCGGAGACAACAGGCTCCAGGCGGCAGCTCGACTCTGGCAGAGGTTGAGCGCCTCGATGGCACCCACCGGGCAAGCGGGCCTCGGCCCAATCGCCGTCGGTGGTTTCGCCTACCGGCCCGACCGCGATCCGAGCGGGCCCTGGGCAGGTTTCCCCGCGGTGCTCCTTCGCGTTCCTGCGCTCGCCGTGACGAGGTTGCGCGGCCGGACCTTCGCCATCGCTGCGTCTGCGGAGGCCGAAAACCTGCTGGAGCTGGCGCACACAGGTCTGCGCGCGCCGGCCGCGCGCAGACTCGACGTCACCTCCGTCCGGGACCCTGCTGCCTGGACCTCCGCCGTCGAGAAAGCCGCGAAGCGGTTGCGCGCGGGCGAGGCCGCCAAGGTGGTTCTCGCGCGCGAGGTCGTGGCGCGCGGCGACGGCGTCGTCTCGGCCGCGATGGTCGCGCGCTCGCTTCGTGCCGCATACCCTTCCTGCTTCACCTACCTCGTCACCGGGGCCGACGGCACGGCTTTCGCCGGAGCCTCCCCCGAGCTTCTTGTCAGGCGCTCGGGCACGAAGGCTTACTCCCAGCCGATGGCAGGTTCGGTGGCGAGAGGCACCAACGAGGCCGATGACGATCGCTTGGCTCGCCAGCTTGAGGAAAGCGCGAAGGACCACGCCGAGCATCGGCTTGTCTCAAATTTCGTGGTCGAGGCTCTACGGCCCTTCTCGCGTTCTGTCGAGGCACGTGCGCCGGAGGTGGTGCGGTTCACCAACATCCAGCACCTTGCCACCACCGTCACGGCCGAGCTGGCCGACCCGGCGACCGGTGCGCTTGACCTCGCAGCCGCGCTTCACCCTACCCCTGCGGTCGGGGGCTGGCCGCGCCAGGCTGCTGATGCGCTCATCGATGAGCTCGAGGGCCTGGAACGCGGTTGGTATGCGGGCGCGGTCGGTTGGATCGACGGGCGAGGCGACGGTGAGTTCGCGGTAGCCTTGAGGTGTGGTCTCCTGTGGGAGGACGGCGCCAGGCTCTATGCAGGCGTCGGCGTGATGCCCGACTCAGACCCGACTCGTGAGCTGGAGGAGACCGAGTTGAAGTTCAAAGCCTTATTGATGGCACTTACGTAAACAAGTTGGAAGTTCAGCTCAACGGAGCGCGAATCCACTACCGGCGCTCGGGCGCCGGCTTTCCTGTGGTCTTCCTCCACGCCGGCGTTGCCGACTCTCGGATGTGGGAGCCGCAGGCGGCGGGGCTCGCCGAGCATTTCGACGTCATCACTCCAGACATGCGCGGCTTCGGCGAGTCGGAGCTCCCGCCAGGGTCATGGTCTCCGACGGCCGACGTGCTCGCTCTGATGGACGCTCTAGGGCTCAGGCAGGCGCCGCACCTGATCGGCTGTTCGATCGGGGGACGAACCGCCATCGACTTCACCCTCGAGCATCCTGAGCGGGTCTCCAAGCTGGTGCTCGTCGGTGCGGGCGTCAGCGGCCAGACACATGACGATGAGGACGAAAGCATCTTCGCAGAAGTCGAGGCGGCGGATAAAGCGAAAGACCTCGTGGCATTGAACGAGGCAGAGATGAAGCTGTGGCTTGTCGGACCCGGCCGCACGCCTTCACACGTCGACCAACGCCTTCGCGACCTGTTCCTGGACATGAACGGCGGCAGCCTTCAAAACGACTTCGAAAGCGCTCCGATGGCAACTCTCGATCCGCCTGCATTCGGGCGGCTGGGTGAGATCAAGGCGCCGACATTGGTCATCGTGGGTGATCACGACCTCCCCGGGATCCAGAAGACCGCCGACCTGCTCGTCTCAAAGATTCGCGGCGCCCGCAAGGCGGTGATCCACGACGCCGCCCACCTGCCAAACCTCGAACACCCGGACAAATTCAACCGTCTGGTCCTGGATTTCCTCAACGGCTAAACGCTAAGTGCGCAGTGCGGCGGCGGCGGCCTCCCAGCACGTTCGGTGTCCGTTGACGCTGTCCTCGCGCTTGAACTTCACGACGACAAGCGTCGGCGCCTGCGCCGCTACCGCGTCAGCGATTGCAGGCTCGAGTCCGCCGCGGTCCGTAACCGGGCTGTACACGAGGTCGTAAAGCCTGGCGACCTGGGCGAAATCAAGCCCCAGGGGCGTCGCGAAGAGCTCTTCGAACACGTCCTGGTGCTGGGCCTGCGGCAGGAAGTTGAATACACCCCCACCGTTGTTGTCGCAGACGATGATGGTCGCCCTCAGCCCGTGACGCCGCACGGCCCAAAGACCGTTCATGTCGTGATAGAGCGAAAGGTCGCCGAGCAGCAGGACGGTGGGCACGTTGCTTCGCCCCGCGGCAAGTCCGAGCCCAGTTGAGACCAGGCCGTCGATTCCACTCGCTCCACGGTTGCCGAAGAAACGCTGCTGGGTCTTGGCGTGTGGCCAGAAGCTGTCGGCCGCGCGGATTGGCATGCTCGAGCCGATGAACACCTGCGCGTTGTCGGGCATGCGCGACGCAAGAGCACGCACGATGTGTCCCTCGTGCATAGAAGTCGATACAAATGTGGCGGCGATGGCTGCCGTCGCCCTCTTCCCCGCCGACACCCACTCCTCCCGCCACGCTCTTCGATCCATCGCAGGCAATGCCTCCATCAGCGCCTGCGGGTCGCAAACGACGATGTGGCTCGCGACCTGGTCCTGGTCACGCCAGGTGCGGTCCGGATCGATCAGAAAGGTGGGCGCCGAGGTGGCTGCGAGCCAGGCGCTCAGAACCTTTGACGTTGGCGTCCCCCCGAGCCGGATCACGAGGTCGGGCCCGTGCTGCAGCGACCAGCCTGCGCGGAGCAGCGCCTCGTACGACTCGACGGCGGCGCCGGTCTCCGCCCGCCGAAGCTGCGAGCTCGGCTCGGCCAGCACCGGAAGCCCGAGCCGGCTCAACGCCGGAGCGAGCCTGTCGCCATCACGCATCTCGCCCGCCACTACCAGGGGCCGCTGCGCCCTCTGGAGCGCCGACGCCAGCGTCGTCACCTGGCCTGGCGTGGGCAGCGTCCGACCGGCGCTCACCGACTGCCCCGCCGCACCCTCAGCCACCGGGACCTCTCCGGGCGTGGGCACCAGTGGCTCGCGAAACGGGAGATTGATGTGGACGGGCCCGGTCGCAGCTTCGGCGTAGGCCCGCGCCGCCAGCCGGCGCCAAACTCGCGACGCGTTGGCTGCCTCGACGGGCGGTCCTGGGTCGAAAAACCACCGCACCGCGGTCCCGTATAGACGTTGCTGGTCGATCGACTGGTTGGCGCCCACGTCGCGCAGCTCGGGAGGCCTGTCTGCGGTGAGGACTATCAACGGCGTCTGCGAGTGCGAGGCCTCGACCACCGCCGCGTGGAACTCCGCCGCCGCGGTGCCCGACGTCGACAGCAAAACCACAGGCTTGCCTGTGCCCTTGGCGACGCCTACGCCGAAGAAGGAGCCGGACCGCTCGTCGATGTGGACGTAGACGCGGATCTTCGGGTGGCGCTGCAGGGCGATGGCGATCGGCGCCGAGCGCGAGCCGGGCGAGATGCATGCGAACTCGACGCCCTGCGCGGCGAGCTCATCGACGAAGGTTGCGGCGAAAGATTGCGTTACATCCATAGGATCTATCTGTAGTGGTGATCGAGGGGTCTGACGTCCGGCTCAACTATGAGGTGATCGGCGAAGGTTCGCCTGTCACGCTCCTCCACGGTTTCACGCAGAGCGGGCGCAGCTGGCGCGAGGTCGTCTCGAAGATGCCGGCCGGTTGGCAATGGATACTGCCTGACCTGCGGGGCCACGGCAACACCCAGGTGAAGCCTGGCGCGCCACACACGATGGAGGCGTGCACCGCCGATCTCGAGATGCTCTGGGACCACCTGGGAATCTCCAGCACCCATCTTGTCGGCTACTCGATGGGAGGGCGGCTCGGGCTGCACGTCGCTGCCTCGAGACCCGAGCGAGTCCTTTCGCTCCTTACCATCGGCGCCCACGCAGGCCTGGACGAAGACGCGCGCGAAGGCAGGCGTCGAGGCGATGAGGCTATGGCCCAACGCATCGAGAGCGATGGGCTCGAGGCTTTCGTCAACTACTGGTCGAGCCTGCCCATGTTTGCGGGGTTGGAGCGACGTGGCCCATCTTTCGTCGCGCAGGTGCGTGCGGAGCGGATGAGCAACCACACCGCGGGGTTGGCCGAATCGCTGCGCGGGATGGGAGCCGGCGCGATGCGCCCTGTCTGGAACGAGCTTGCGAATGTCCGCTGCCAGTGCACCTTTGTCGCCGGCCAGCTCGACCATGGGTACGTAGCCTCGGCGCGCCGGCTTGCCGAATCGGTTCCCAACGGGCGCGTCGTGATCGTCCAGCGAGCAGGACATGCAGTGCAGCAGGAGAGGCCTGACGCATTCGCGCGGTTGCTGCTGGCTCACCTCGAGGCCGCGTCTGAGAAGTCGGAGGCGTCGCCCTCCAGCTCGACATCGGCTTGAATCCCCGCCGCGTATCGGGCAGCGCCGAGACGCTCGAGGTCGAGCATGCCACCGCGGTCGATCTGCCGGAGCACGAACGACTTACACCCGCGCTTGCGCCACCGCTCGACGTCCAGCGCGACATCGGAGGGGCGGCCTGAGGTGATGTAGGCCCTCATGACAGAAGCAACCCCGCGGTCATGAGGAGCGTATAAGCCAGCTCCGCCACCGCCATCCGCTTGAGGGCACCTACAAGCTCAGGACCGGACCGCTTGGCGAAGGCGGTTCGCACAGGCACAGCGGCGACAGGGATGCCGAAGTGCATGAGCATGATCATCACTCCGGCGAGTCGAGTCGCAAAGATGACGATGGGGACTGCGAAGGCCGCGCTGACCACCACCAGCAGGAGGATGAGCGTAGGACCCCTGCCAATGCGGGTCGAGAGCGTGCGCTTGCCGGCCGCGGCGTCGGTGTCGATGTCGCGCAGGTTGTTGAGGATGAGGATGGCGGTCGCCAGCAATCCCGTGCCACACCCGGCGAGGATGGCCAGAGGCGTCACTCGCAGCTCTTCCACGTACACAGTGCCGACCGTCGCGACCAACCCGAAGAAGATGAAAACGAACAGCTCGCCAAGCCCGAGGTAGCCGTAGGGCCGCGGGCCGCCGGTGTAGAGCCAGGCTGCCAGCAGGCATGCCGCGCCGACCACGAGAAGCCGCCAATCGGTGGCCACGCTGAGGGCGAGGCCGGTGGCGCCGGCCACGCCGAAGGCTGCGACGGCTGCCCATTTCACATGCTCAGGGGCGACGACTCCTGATGACGCTGCCCGCAAGGGACCGACGCGGCCTGGCATGTCCGCGCCTCGAACGAAATCCGAGTAATCGTTGGCGAAGTTGACACCGACCTGGATCGACAGCGCGATGACCAGGGCGGCGAGGCCGGCCCAGGGTCGCGCCCCGCCTTCGTGCACGGCTACGGCGGTGCCCGCAAGGACCGGCGCGACGGACGCAGCCAGCGTGGCGGGTCTCACTGCGAGCCACCACACCCGAGCCGGGCTCAGCGTGGTCGACGCCATGATTTTCAGGGCCGCTTTGGAAACCTCGAGAAATCAGGTTTCCTTTTTTGGACGTACGCATCCCTGCCTTCCTGCGCCTCCTCGCTCATGTAGTAGAGCAGCGTCGCGTCTCCCGCGAGCTGCTGGATCCCGGCGAGACCATCGTCTGCAGCGTTCAGCCCTGCCTTGAGCATTCGGAGCGCGAGAGGGCTGAGCTCGAGCATCCGCCTGCACCAGGCAACTGTCTCCTTCTCGAGGTCGGCGAGTGGGACCACCTTGTTCACAAGGCCCATGTCGAGGGCCTGTCTCGCGTCGTACTGCTCGCAAAGAAACCAGATCTCGCGCGCCTTCTTCTGCCCGACGATCCGGGCCAGGAGCCCTGCGCCGTATCCTCCGTCGAAGCTGCCCACTCGAGGACCTGTCTGGCCGAACCTTGCGTTGTCGGCCGCGATCGTCAGGTCGCAGACGACGTGTAGGACGTGGCCGCCGCCGATCGCATAGCCGGCGACCATTGCGATCACCGGCTTCGGCAGGCGGCGGATCTGGACCTGTAGGTCGAGCACGTTCAGGCGGCCGGTGCCCTTGGGATCGACGTAGCCGTCGTCACCGCGGATCCGTTGGTCGCCGCCCGAACAGAAAGCCTCGGTGCCGGCCCCCGTGAGGATGACGACCCCGATCTTGGGATCGTCGCGGGCGACCTCGAAAGCGCGCGACATCTCGAAGACCGTCGTCGGCCTGAACGCGTTGCGGACCTCGGGGCGGTTGATGGTGATTTTGGCGATGCCGTCCCACGTCTGGTAGACGATGTCGGTGTAACGTCCCGAACGTCGCCAGCCGCGCCGCTCTGGCTTCGTGGGTGATTTGCCTCGAGTGTTGCCTCGATCTTTCAAGCTGGCACTCCTAGAGCGATCACTAGCACCATTCAGATCGTAGCCGATCGCGTGCGCCGACTAGGCCCGCTTGCGTGACTTCCGCTTGGGAAACAGGTTCAGGATCTTCGCGTAGTCCTCGGGAGTGTCGATGTCGTCGGGACGGCCCGGCGCGGGCACAGTGTCCAGAAGCTCCGGGTGGCCGTCGAGGATCTGCCTGGCACCGGCGTCCCCTTCGAGCGCGTAGAGGTCAACCCACATCTCTCGGGCGAGCACGACGGGAGGCGTCCATTCGGCGCCCTTCTTCAAGACCGCGACGGCGGGGCGCGAGCCTTCACGCCGCCAGGCGCGCAGCAATGCGGCGACGGTCCGCGAGCCGACCAGCGGCTGGTCCCCGAGCAGGACGACAGCTGCCTGGATCTCGGGCCGGAGAGCGCGAAGGCCTGCCTTCAGCGAAGAGGCCATGCCTGTGTGCGCGTCAGGGTTGTGGACGAGGTCCGCTGCACCGTCGACTGCCTCTTTGACATCGTCGGACGAGTAGACAACAACCACCTGGTGGCATCCGCCGTCGGATGCGGCCTCGACCGCGTGCTTCACCATCGGCCTGCCGTCGAACTCGAGGAGCAACTTTTGGGAGCCAGGCATTCGAGAGCTCGAGCCGGCAGCCAGCACTACAGCGCCGGCGGGTAACAGCGCTGCCGCGAGGCGCTCAAACGGAGGCCGCGCAGACCGGATCCACTCAACCTCAACGTTGGCGCGGAGGGCGAGCTCGGCAAAATCGCGAAGCCTTGCGCTATCGCCGTCGACGAGGAGCAGGCGGCGACCGGATAGAACCGACAGGTCGGGGACCGTGTCCGGAAGAGTGATCACCGCCAGCGAGTCGCAATCGTCACGCGCGGCGATGTGCTCGAGGGCATGCCCGATGTCCCGCCCGCGCACGACCACGCTGTGCGGTCCCTCGGGCTCCCTGTAGGTGCGTCCTCGGATGGGCAGCTCCAGGTCGCTCATCACGAACACCATGGGTTCAGCATAAGCACGGGGAGGACTGAGGTCCTCCCCAGTGGCCCCCCACCTGGGGCTCCTAGCGACGCTTGGCGGCGCTTTGAAATGCCACGCTTTGGTGTCGGCCGGGATAAACCCGGCCTGGCCGCGACGCTTTAGTCTGTTTTTATGCCCATGCTTGGCGCCCACGTCGATTCCTCTGGCGGGCTTCACCTCGCCTTCGAGCGCGCGGCAGCCATAGGCGCTGAGGCGATCCAGGTCCACCCGACTCCGCCTGGCTTCTGGGGATCGCCCAAGCTCGACGGAGAACGCATTTCAAAGTTCAAGGAAGCCGCCGCGGCCCACGGCAATCCTCCGTTCTACTTTCACGCGGTCTACCTCATCAACCTGGCGGGAGACGATCCCGCCATGCGCCAGCGATCCGAGAGCACCCTGTCGGGCTACCTCAAAGCCGCCGACGACCTCGGCATCAGTGGCGTGATCTTCCACACAGGCTCGCACAAGGGAGCCGGATTCGAAGCGCGTTTGCCGAACATCGTCGAGCACCTGAAGCACGTGATGGATCGAGCCGATCCCAAAGTCGCGCGCCTCGTGATCGAGAACAACGCGGGGCTTGGCGGCTGCGTCGGAGCGAGGTTCGAAGAGATCGCACAGATGCTCACCAGCCTCGGAGACCCGAGGGCATCGGTGTGCTTCGACACGTGCCATGCCTTCGCGTCGGGCTACGACGAGAGGACCGCTGCCGACGTGTCCAAGACCATGGACGAGCTGGACAAAGTCGTCGGTCTGAAGCGCGTCGAGGTGATCCACTGCAACGACTCGGTCACCGGCCTTGGCTCAAATCGCGATCGGCACGCCAACATCGGGACGGGCGAGATCGGTGAGGAAGGGTTCCGTGCGCTGCTTCACGAGCCGCGCCTGGCCAAGCTTCCATTCATCCTCGAGGTGCCTGGCGCGGGCGGAGGGCCGGACGCCGAACAGGTTGAAGTCCTGAAGAGGCTAGCTCGGGGCTAGGCGCCTGCAGTCAGCCTGCGGGCGGTGCGGGCAAACAGGCGCCGAATCGCAGGGATCAGCACCAGCCGGCGCCCTGTGGCCGCCAGCCGCCGGTTCTCAGCCTCGCGCTGCAGGTCCTGGAGCCGAAGCCAGGCGATGTCCTCGTTCATGTGTTGGTTCATTTCTCAACCTCCTGCTAACCATTATACCTATTACACAGGTTATACTAACTTGCATTACCACTTTGCCAGTTACTGCGATAGGATGACTTTGGATGGCTGACCGCGAGACCGCTTCGGGCGTTTTGGGCCTTGTCCAGGCCTACGTGAACACCGCGGACCTGGAGACTGGGACCGACCTGCTCAATGACCCAAACACGCTTGCCGCCTGGTTGGTTGCAACGGGTCTGATGAGCTCCGGCGAGGCTTCAGCGGCAGACCTGAGGCACGCGGTAGCGGTGCGCGAGGCGATCAGGGGGGTAATCGGCGCCAACGCCGGCGCGGCGGTCTACCCCGTCGACGTCGCCACCTTGAACGGCGCCGCCGTCGCCAGCCGGCTTCGAGCCCGCTTCGGCTCCGACGGCAAGGCCCGGCTGGAGCCCGAGGCGAGCGGCGTCGAAGGCGCGCTGGGTCGGATGGTTGCGGCGGTGTTCGCCGCCATGGGCGATGACGACTGGGAGCGCCTCAAGCTGTGCGGCTCGCGGACCTGCCGCTGGGCGTTCTTCGACAGGTCCAGGAACCACTCGAGCCGCTGGTGCCGGATGGCCTCCTGCGGCAATCGCCAGAAGGCGAAGCGCTTCAGGGAGCGCGCGAAGACATCCTGACTCGGACGCCGACTCACCCTTGCCTTGACGCTTTATGCGTTCGTCGTTCTGTTCTACATTGCCCTGCCGATCAGCAGAGAAAGGCGGGCGATGGCCGCATCAGGCGACGGAGGATCGCTTGGCGTCGCGCATGAACGCTCCAGTGCCACTGAACCGCGTGGCAGTGATCTCGGCGAGGATGCCCAGGGCAGTCTCCTCCGCCCCACGCCCGCCCAGGTCGAGGCCGATCGGCCCATGCACACGGGAAAGCTGCTCCTCGGTGAAACCTTCGGAGCGCAGCGCGTCGAAGCGGTTCTGGTTGGTCTTCCTGCTGCCGATCGCCCCGATGTAGCCGACCTCTTTGCCGAGCACCGAGCGCAGCGCCGGAAGGTCGAACTTCGGGTCGTGCGTGAGGATCACCACGTAGGTCGAGCTGTCAAGCGTCAGCTTCGCCATCGCCTCGTCGGGCCACGACACGATCAGCTCGTCAGCCTCAGGAAACCGCTCCTTGGTGGCGAACTTCGAGCGGGCATCGACTATCGTCACGCGGTAGCCCATCAACTTCGCCAACCGGTGCAGCGGGATCGCGATGTGGATGGCTCCGACGATGATCATGTGAGGCGGGCGGCGCAGAGGCTCGATCAACCAATCACCTTCACGTCGCGCGAGCTCGCTGCCTCGCGGCGCGCCAGGCTTGAGCTCCACCTCGCCGGTGACAAGGTTCGTGCGCAGCGTCGCCGCCTCATTGCGCTCGAGCATTCCGACCAGCTGCTCGTGCGCCGCAGTCAAGGGCTGCACGAACACCTCGATGTGCCCGCCGCATGCAAGGCCGACCTCGAAGGCGACCTCGTCGGCGACGCCGAAGGCCGCGATCTTCGGCTTGCCGGTCTTCAGGACCTTCTGGGCTTCCTCGAAGACCGCACCCTCGATGCATCCGTTGGAGACCGAGCCTGCCATCTTGCCGGACCGGGTGACCACCATCTTCGAGCCGAGTGGCCGGGGGCTCGAGCCCCACGTCTCCACCACGGTCGCAAGGGCGATGTCCTCGCCCCCCTTCGTCCAATCTTTCAGCTCATTCAGGACCTCCCGCACCGGCTTATCTCCTGGCCGTTCGGTTGCCGAGGCCGGCGAGCAGGCGTCCAAGGTCGTCCAGAGCCTGCACGTTGTGGGCGGCGAGGAAGTCGTCGCAGTGCGGCAGCGCCGCCGCCATGCCGCGCGTCAGCGGCTGGTAGCCGTCCGAACCGATCAGGGGGTTCAGCCAGATCAGCCGGTGGGCTGAGCGCCTCAGGTGGATGAGCTCAGCGGTCAGTTGTGCCGGCTCCCCGCGGTCCCAGCCGTCGCTCACGATGATCACCACCGCGCCGTGGCCGAGCACGCGGCGGGCCCAATGCCGATTGAAGTCGGCAAGCGCCTCGCCAATACGAGTCCCCCCGCTGAAGTCGTGGACTCCCTTGCTCACCGAATCGAGGGCGCGATCGAGGTCGCGCTGCCGCAGGAGTCGAGTTACTCGCGTCAATCGGGTGGAGAAGACGAATGCCTCCAGGTCCTCGCGGCGCGCGATAGCGTGGGCGAAGATCATCAGCAGGCGCGAGTACTTCTCCATCGATCCGCTCACATCGCAGATGAGGACGAGCGGCCGGCGCCGCAGGCGAGGGCGGCGGCGGAAAAGCTGCATCAGCTCGCCGCTCGAGCGGATCGCATGTCGAGCGGTTCGCCTAAGGTCGATTCCCCCAGCCTTTGAGGGCCTGAGGCGGCGAGTGCGACGCTCGGCGACTCGCCACGGCGCCTGCTCGAGAAGCTTGCGGACCTGCTGCATTTCCTGCCACGTCATCTGCTCGAAGTCCTTGTGCCGCAGCAGCTCCTCGGCGCTGTAACCGCTGGAGCTGGCAGGGACGATAGTGACGTCCTGCTCGCGATTCATCTGCGACTGGTTGAGCCCGAGCGCGTTCGACCATGCCTTGGCACGCTCCGGTGACATGGGCAGGGCGCGGCTGCGCCCCGGTATCTGGCCGGCGGAAGCGCGCGGATCGGCGGGGGCCCAGAAGATGTCAAAAGCCGCTTCGAAGGTGCCGAGGTCGTCCTTCCTGCTCACGAACACGGCGCGCAATGCATTCCGAAAATCCAGCTGGGCTCTGAGCTCGATGTGGTTCAGAGCTCGCGTCGCGTCGGTGAGTCGCCTCGGCCCTGCCTCCATGCCCGCGTCGTGGAGCAGTCGCGCGAAGGCCCCTAGCCTGGGCAGCAGGTCCGGCGACACCTGGGTCGGTTCCGGCTCAGGCACCTCTCGCCTTCTCGACCATCGCGGGCACCTGCTCGCGGACTCGCTCGAGGTCCTCCTGGTACTTGAGGGCCGCCCCAAGCGTGGCGTCGACTATCGATGCGTCGATGCGCGTGGCGCCGAGGGCGGCAAGAGAGCGCGCCCAGTCAAGCGTCTCCGCGACCCCTGGAACCTTGTACAGGTCCATGCCTCGAAGCCCCTGGACCAATTTGGCGACCTCGCGAGCCAGGCCCTCCGCTGCTTCCGGCGCCCGCACCCGCACTATCTCGACCTCCTTCTCCAGGTCCGGGTAGTCGATCCAGTGATAGAGGCAGCGACGCTTGAGGGCGTCGTGCACCTCCCGCGTGCGGTTCGAGGTGATGACGACGAAGGGCGCCTTCTTGGCCTTGATCGTGCCGATCTCCGGGATCGAGACCTGGAAGTCCGACAGCAGCTCGAGTAAGAAGGCCTCGAACTCCTCGTCCGAGCGGTCGATCTCATCGATGAGCAGCACGGGAGGCGTCGGATCGTCGTTGTCGATCGCGTCCAGCAGCGGGCGGCGAAGAAGGAACTCGGAGCTGAAGATCTCGCGCTCCGCGGTTCGTCTGTCGCCCTTCTCGTCCATCAGGCGGATGTGAAGCAGCTGGCGCGGGTAGTTCCACTCGTAAACCGCGTGTGCGAGGTCGATGCCCTCGTAGCACTGCAAGCGGATCAGGCGCGCGCCAAGCACGTCCGCCATGACCTTCGCGGCCTCGGTCTTGCCAACGCCGGCCTCGCCTTCGATGAACAGCGGCTTCTCGAGCTTGAGCGCGAGGAAGATCGAGGTCGCGAGCCCTCTGTCGCCGATGTAGCGGCGCTCGCGCAGGCGGGACTCGACCTCGTCGATGGTGGCGGGAGCAGAGCTCATCGCCGAAAGACTACCGGCCGCGTCCACCTGAGGGGGGACCTCCCCCCTGGAGGCGGCGGGCCCGGCAAAGCCGGCTCCCGCCGCACCCTCCTGTCGAATGGGACGCGGCCGGCATCAAAAAACTGCTCGAGGCTAACCGGCTTGCTCGATCGCTCGCTTCGTCAGCACCCTGGCAAGGTGCTTCTTGTACTCCGGGCTGGCACGCAGGTCGCCAGACGGGTTGAGCCCGTCGGACGCGTGCTGCGCCGCCTCTTCGGGCTTGGCGCCCTTGTGAAGCGCTTCCTCGACAGCTTTCGCCCGCACCGGGGTGGAGCCAACGTTGGTCAGGCCGATCCGCCAGCCGCCGTTCATCTTCTGCGCGGCGGCACCGACGATCGCCCAGTCGAACAGGCGGCGGCGAAACTTGATGTACTTGTGGGGGCCGGTCGCCACCGGGAACACGATCTCGGTGACGATCTCGTCCGCCGCCAGCGGCGTCGTGAAGATGTCCTTGAAGAAGTCCTTGGCCGGAATCGTGCGCTGGTTGGTCACGATGTCCGCGTCGAGCATCAAGGCGATGGTCGGGTAGTCGCCGGCGGCATCCGCGTGGGCGACAACTCCTCCGATGGTTCCCATGTTGCGAACCTGGTTGTCTCCAACCTCTCCGGCCACCTCGGCGAGGATCGGCAGGTTGTCCTTCACGATTTGTGAGTTATGGATCGACACATGGCGGGTGAGGGCGCCGACATGCAGCTTGCCGCCGCTCTCCTTGATCTGGTCAAGGCCTTTGATGCCGTTGATGTCGACCAGCGCTTTGGGCTGTGCCAGTCGAAGGCGCATCAGCGGGATGAGGCTGTGGCCGCCTGCAAGCACCTTGGCATCCTCACCGTACTTGTTGAGAAGCTTCACGGCCTCCTCCACCGAGGAGGCCCTCGCGTATTCGAATGCGGCTGGGATCACTTGCGCGCCTCCTTTCCGTTGCTTGACGCGTGCCGCGCGCCCTGCATCTGCTTCCAAAGCCGATCTGAGGTGGCGGGCATGTCAACGTGCTTGATGCCGAGCGGGCTCAGCGCGTCACAGATTGCGTTGATGACCGCGGCGGTCGACGCGATGGTGCCTGCCTCACCGATACCCTTGACGCCGAGGTCGTTGCTGGGACTCGGGGTCACCGTGTTGTCGAGCTCGATCTTCGGCATCTCGTTGGCGGTCAGCATTGCGTAATCGAGGAACGTCGCCGAACGAAGCCTGCCTGTTTCGTCGTCGTAGACCATCTCCTCGAAGAGCGCCTGCGCGATGCCCTGCGCGATGCCACCGTGCAGCTGGCCCGCCACGATCATCGGGTTGATGACATTGCCGCAATCGTCGACTGCCACGTACTTCTGAATGTCGACAGCTCCTGTCTCCTGGTCCACCTCGACTACGGCGATGTGGGTGCCGAATGGCCAGACGAAGTTGGGCGGCTCGAAGTAGGCGACTGCCTCCAGTCCCTGCTCCATCCCTGCCGGCAGCTGGCCGTACGCGGCGAAGGCGATCTCGCCGAGAGCTTTGGATTTGTCGGGCGCGCCCTTGACGTGGAACTTCCCCTGGTCGAACACGATGTCCTCTTCCGCCGCCTCGAGCAGGTGCGCTGCGACTTTCTTGCCCTTGTCGATGACCTTGTTGCAGGTGCGGAGAATCGCGATTCCGCCGACGGCTAGCGATCGCGAGCCATACGTGCCGTAGCCGAAGCCGGGTCCCTCGTTGGTGTCGCCGTGCCTGATGTCGATGGACTCCATCGGCACTCCCAGCGCGTCGGCGGCGATCTGGGCATGGGTCGTGTCATTGCCCTGCCCGTGGTTGTGAGTCCCTACGTAGACGCTGACGCCACCGGTTGGGTGGATCTTCACCTGGGCCGACTCGGACAGCACAACGCCGCCTGTAGCAGGTCCTGTCGCCGCGCCCGGACCGAGGCCGCAGAGCTCGATCCACGTCGAGAGCCCGATGCCCATCAGCTTGCCGTGTTTGCGGCCTTCCTTCTGCTTCTTGCGCAGCTCTTCGTAACCGACGATCTTCAGCGCCTTGTCCATCGCCTTCTCGTAGTCGCCCGAGTCGATGGTGAGACCGAAGTTCTGGGTGAAGGGGAACTCTTCCTTGCGGATGAAGTTCTTCCGGCGCAGCTCGGCCGGGTCCATGTCGATCTCAACCGCAAGCAGGTCCATCATCCGCTCGGCGACGTGGGTCGCCTCAGGGCGGCCCGCGCCGCGATAGGGGTCGGTAGTGATCTTGTTGGTGAGCACGGCGACGGACCTCGAGGAAATCGCGTTCCAGTGGTAGGCGCCGCCCGCCATCAGGCAGGCGCAGGTCTGAAAGGCGCCGAAAGTGCCGATGTACGCGCCGGCGTCGAGCATCTGGGTGACGCGCATCCCAAGCAGGGTGCCGTCCTTCTTGGCGGCAACCTCCACGTCGAAGACCTGGCCGCGTCCCGCATATGCGTTCTGCATGGCCTCGGTCCGCGTCTCGGTGTACTTGACAGCGCGGCTGAGGAGCTTGGCCGAGGCCGGGACCAGATAGTCCTCGGGGTAAGGGCTGATCTTGGATCCGAAGCCGCCGCCGACATCGTGCGATATGACTCGCAGGGAGTGCTCGCCCATGCCGAGCGCTCCGGAGACGAACAGCCGGATCCAGTGCGGGTTCTGGGTCGACATCCACATCGTCATGCGCTTGTCGAACGGGTCGAACTCGGCCATGACGACGCGGCTTTCCATCGGGTTTGGTGATAGACGCTGCTGGAGGATGCGCTCTTTGACCACGACATCCGCGGTCTTGAACGCCTCGTCAGTGGCGTCCCATGGAACGTAGGTGACGTCCCAGGCGATGTTGTCCTTCTGGTCGAGGTGCGCCTTCGGGCTGCCCGGCTTGAGCGCCTCCTCGATTTCCATCACTGCGGGCAACGTCTCGTAGTCGACATCGACGAGATCTGCCCCGTCGGCTGCCTGCGCGCGCGACTCGGCGATCACCACCGCGACGGGCTCGCCCTGGTAGCAGACCTCTTCTTTCGCGATGGGGTAGCGCGGAGGGTTGGCCAGCTTGATCGGAGCGAAGACAGGGGCGACCGGAAACGTCGCGGGGCCGCCGATGACGTCCTTGAAGTCGTCAGCCGTGTAGACGGCAAGCACACCTGGGGCCTTCTTGGCCGCGTCGACGCCGATGCTGAGGATCTTGGCGTGCGCATGAGGGCTGCGAACGACTGCGAGATGCACGAGGCCAGGCCGGGTGAGGTCGTCGGTGTAGCGGCCGTGTCCGGTGATCAACCGAGGATCTTCGCGGCGGTGAATCTTGGCGCCAACCATCTGGGAAACGGCCATGTCTACTCCCCTCCCGTGGTCGCTGCCGCGGTGGTCGGGTGCTTGGCTTTACCGCCCATTGCCTTGGCCGCTGACTGCACGGACTTGACGATGTTCACGTACCCCGTGCAACGGCAGAGGTTTCCCTCCAGCCCCTGACGGATCTCGTCCTCGGTGGGGTTCGGGTTCTGCTCGAGCAGATAAGCCGCGGCCATGATGAAGCCCGGGGTGCAGAAGCCGCACTGAAGGCCGTGCTCGTCCCAGAACGCCTGCTGAAGCGGATGCAGCTCGCCGTCCTTGGCCATGCCCTCGATGGTGGTCAGGCTCTTTCCCTCAGCCTGGACCGCGAACATCGTGCAGCTCTTGATGGCCATGCCATCGACCAGGATGGTGCACGCGCCACACTGGCTGGTGTCGCAGCCTATGTGCGTCCCGGTGAGGCCGACGACATCTCGCAGGTAGTGCACGAGCAGCAGACGGGGCTCGACCTCGTGCTCATGCCGGTGGCCGTTAACGGTGGTCGCGACCTTGTGCTTCATACGACTCCTCCCAATCGACGTTGGCGGCGCCCCACAGCGCCGAAATCTTGTCAGTGGATCGGACCAGTGACGGCCCGCGACGGGACTTTATCGAGTGTTTGGGTGGCGGGGAACCTCATACCCTCGTGGGCTGGCCGAAGGTTTACCTGTCTATTGCGCTACTTTTAGCGGCGAAATGCAACTAGAAAATTCATTCACGGTGGGAGCGCCACCCGATCGCGTGTTCGCCTACCTGCTCGATGTCAACAAGATAGTGAGCTGCGTGCCCGGCGCCGAGCTGTCCGAGGTCGTCGATCCGACCACCTTCAAAGGCAAGGTCAAGATCAAGGTCGGCCCGATCACCGTCGCCTACAGCGGCACGGCGCGGATCGCCGACCGGGACGACGCCAACCACGCCGCCACTCTCGAAGCGGACGGCCGTGAGACCACGGGCCCAGGCTCGGCACGGGCCAAGGCCCGCATGACAGTCGAGGCGGACGGCCAGGGTTCGATCGTCAAGATCGTGACCGATTACAGCGTCGCCGGCCGCGTCGCCCAGTTCGGCCGCGGCGTGATGGAGGACGTCTCGCGCCGCATCGTCAACGACATGGCGGCGTGCATCAAGGCCAACGTCGAGGCAGCCGAGCCAGGGGCCGTCGCCGGAGGCTCAAGTGGCGACGCGAGCAACGCCGAGCGTGTTGCGGCGCCCGCGGTCACATCGAAACCGGTGAACGCGATAGGCCTTCTGTTCTCAGTCCTCTGGTCGAGAGTGCGAGGACTGTTCGGGGCGAAAACCTAACCCAGATACAACGCAAGCATGTGGGCGCGATTCACCCATATGACTGGTTGGGTCCAGGTCTTGCCGCTGACTCCGATGATGGTGACAGTGACGTCGACAAGGGCGAAGAACGGGTTCTTCAAGAGCACCTCGGCGTGCATCTTGGGCTCTAGGGCTTTGGGAAACTCCGCGGCGCCCGCAACCATGAAATTGGCGGCCTGGTACATCGCGTAGCGCCTGTTCACCTCCAGCTGGTCGGGGGGCGGCGGCTCGGGCTCGACCGTCCTGATCCCTCCGATGAGCGCTTTGCTGAACAATCCCTCGGGCACTCCGTTCAGCGGCACCGCTCCGGGGAGCAACGGCTCGGCGCTGACATTCTTGAGATGGAAGTAAGGCTCCGTGTCGTTCATCGTCTCTCGAAGGCGACCCCGAATCTGGATCTCGCCGGTCAGCCGCTGGTACGCCGTCAGCACGTCCACCTTGCTCCACGCGACGTTGGGGTTGATCATCCCGCTTGTCCCAGGCATCGCGAGGGAGGATAACTCGCCGGACCTTAGGTCCGCTGCAGAATTGGAGCGATGGAGCTTGCACAGGCGCGCAAACGCATCCTCGAGCGCGCCGACCTGAACGCGTTCATCTCCGTCTCGTCAGAGGAAGGCAAGGGCACCGTCGTCGCTGTCAAAGACCTCGTCGACGTCGCGGGAATGGTGACGACCGGGGGCGGCGTGATCCTCCCGAACGAGCCGGCTGCCCAGGATGCGCCAGTCATCCGAAGACTTCGCGATGAGGGATGCGTCATCGTCGGCAAGGCGAACCTGCACGAGTTCGCCTACGGGGTGACCAGCGTCAACCCTCACTACGGGGCCGTCCGCAATCCCCACGACATCGAGCGGGTGGCCGGCGGCTCCTCGGGCGGGTCGGCGGTGGCGGTGGCCGCCGGCATGTGCGACTGGGCGGTGGGCAGCGACACAGGCGGCTCGATCCGCGTCCCCGCCTCGTTCTGCGGAGTCGTCGGATTCAAGCCGGCGATCGGCAGCATCGACATCAACGGGGTGATACCGCTGAGCCGGTCGCTCGACACCCTCGGCCCGCTGGCGGCCGACGTGATAGGGGCAGCCCGCGCCTATTCGATGATGTCGGGCGAGACGATGCCGCGCGAGCTGGGGCGGGAACCTCGGCTCGCGATCCCCGCAGGCTGGGTCACCGGCCTGGACGAGCAGACCGCCAAGGCCTGGCAGCTCGTTTCCGCCGGGCTGCCCGAGGTCGACTTCATGAATCGCGAGATGCTCCACAGCGCCGGCCTCACGATCCTGCTCGTCGAAGCTGCCGTCTACCACCGGCGTTGGGCAGCCGAATACCCGGAGAAATACGGCGCTGACGTGATCGGGCACATCCGGCGTGGGTTGGAGGTCCTGGCTGTCGACTTCGATGAGGCGATGGTCGCCCTGCCGAGGCTGCGCCTGGACGCCATGCGGGCAATGGAGGGGATCGACGCGCTGGTCCTGCCCGCCACCGCCATCGTCGCTCCCGCGCTCGACGCCGGAATCGAGGTGCGCGAGCCGATCACGCGATTCACTCGACCTTTCAACACGACAGGCCAGCCGGTGGTCACCGTGCCGGCCCCTGTGCGCGGGCTTCCCGTCGGCATCCAGGTGGTCGGCCGCACGAACAGCGGAGCGATCACGGCCGCGGCATGGTTGGAAGCGAAGTGGAAAACGCTCACCCCATGAAGTCCAAGGAGCTCTTCCCTCCCGTCTTCAGCCGCCACGCCGTCGCCTATCAGCGACGCCTCGAGGACATCATGTCCCGCGGCGAGTCGGTAGGCCGCATGCGCGCCCTCGAGCTTGTCGACGCGCGGCCCGGGATGAGAATCCTCGACCTCGCCTGCGGGCCCGGCACCCTGAGCCGCCGCCTTGCAGTCCTGGTGGCCCCCCACGGAGAGGTGGTGGGTGTCGACCTAGCGGCAGGGATGATCGACCTCGCACGTAACGCAAACATCCCCAACGCGCGTTTCGACATCATGGACATCGAGCAGCTCTCCTTCGACGACGGCTCGTTCGACGCGGCGATATGCGGCCATGGGTTCCAGTTCGCCTCGGACCTGCCGCGGGCGATGACCGAGGCACGCCGCGTGCTCCGGCCGCATGGCAGCCTTGCCGCCAGCGTGCCCGCCGTCATGCACGTTGAATCGGTGTGGGCGCTACTGGATCCGATCGTCGATCGATGGTTGCCGCCCGCGCCAAAGGCGATCGACCAGGTCGCAACGCGCACCACGGTCAACGACGCAGCCGCGTGGCGGCAGGCAGCCCTCGGTGCAGGCTTCACGTCCGCAGCGGTCGAGGTGCTCGCAGAAGCCGTCCACTGGGAGTCGGCGGAGCACCTCGTCTCAATGTGCGCCGGCTGGTGGGATTGCGCTTCACGGCTCGAAGGAATCGACCGCAAATCGCGTCAGGCATTCATGGAGGATGCGATCGCAACCCTCCGCCGTGACCATCCCGGCGCGATCGAAACCAAAGGGAAGAACCATGTGCTTTTCGCGCAGGCGTGATGCGTTCGGCGGGATCAATCGTTAAAGTCGCGCCGGCGCGCTGGCGAGGCGCCGGCGCAATCCTCCTGGTCGCATCACTGATTGGATGCACGACGACCGAGAGCTCGGCGCCGCCGACGCCTGCGGTGGCGATCTCGCCGAGCCCCTCGCCAAGCCCAGTCGTATTTGGCCAACCGCAGTACCGCGCGCTCTGGGTGGATGCGTTCCATGATGGGATGAAGTCGCCTACCCAGATCGAGAGGCTGGTCGCCGACGCCCATCGGGCGAACCTGAACGCGTTGATCGTCCAGGTGCGAAAGCGGGGTGATGCATATTTCAACGTGGCGGACGAGCCGCGCGCCACAGATATCGTGGGGGCCAAAGCTTTCGACCCTCTGGCGTATGTCATCCAGCTCGCGCACGCGATGACGCCGCGGATCGAGGTGCACGCGTGGCTCAACACTTTCTTCGTGGGCGACAACAGCGCCGTCTATCGGGAGCACGGCTCGCAATGGGGCAACCGCGACGTCAACGGGACCAAGAGCGGGTATCTGGACCCCGGTGTGCCGGAGGTGCTGGCCTACACGCACAAGGTCTTCATGGACGTGGCGATGAATTACGACGTCGACGGACTGCACATGGACTTCGTCCGCTACCCAGGAGTCGATTGGGGTTATAGCCCCGAAGCGCTTGCGCTGTTCATGACCGAGACAAAGGCCACGAGCACGCCTTCGCCTGACGACGAAAAGTGGAAATCGTGGCGAAGGGTCCGCGTCACCAATTTCGTCCGAGACCTGCATTCCGACCTCAAGCGAGTCAAGCCGAATTTGAAGCTCAGCGGTGCGCTTATCTGTTTCGGAGGCGCACCTGCAAGCGCCACGCTTGCAGATTGGGCAGGAACTTCCGCCTATCAATCGGTCTTCCAGGATTGGCGGGCCTGGATGATCAACGGGTACCTCGACTTCGGTGTACCGATGAACTACGACAGCGACTGGATGGGTCTCGAGCAGTACTGGTTCGGACGCTGGGTCGATTTTGAGAAGGCCTCGGGTTTCGGCAACCGCATTCTCACCGGCGTCGGCGCGTTTCTGAACTACCCGGAGGACACTCTCGCCCAGATACGAAAGGCGCTCGGGCCATCCGCCAGCGGCAAGCACGTGCTCGGGATAGCCATCTATTCATACGGTTCGACCTCGGTGTATGGCAACGCAGATTTCTACAACGACAAATCGCTTGCGGCAGGCCTGCCGCGCCAGCCCTATTACGGCAACGTCACCCACAGGGAGCCTGCCGCGACGCGAGCACGCTCGTTCAACAATTCATTCATGACGCAACTGTCGAGGCCCGACATCTACTGGGATGTGCAGCTCGGTTGGGTCGCAACCAAGGCTGTCTTCACAAAGCCCGCCGAGGTGCCGGCCGTGCCGGCCCGCTGACCGTGCCCAAGGCGAGCACCCTCCTGCGCCTGCTCACTTTCGCGGTGCCCGCGGCACTCGCCATGGCCGGCGTGCAGCCCCTTCTCGGCGCTGCGGCGGGAGCGGTTGGCACTGGCTGGGCGATCGGCCTCGCGGCTCCGGCGATTGCAGCCGCCGCGCTCATCTTCGTAGTCGCGCGCCTCCTTGATCGTGGCGACCTTGTGCAACCTCCCTGGTACACGGCGTGGTTGCTTCTCCCCGGCTCATTCCTGCTCGCCGGCGCCGCCGCGATGTGCATCTTCGGAGCCCTGGTGGAATTTCCAACCATCACGTCGACCATGTGGACCCTGCTGGTTATCGGCGCACTGTCGTGGGCGACGGCGATGGCCTTGGTACGCAAAGCGTCGCACTGAAATAAGAGACGAGGCGCCGAGAGCTGGCCTAGTCGGTTGCCCTCGTGTGCATCATCCTGGCGCCGTCGCCTGCGGTTCGGCGAAGGCAGACGCAGACCCACATCCGGTACGGCCTCCAACTCTCTGCCAGAGCCTGCAACTTTTCGAGGTCGGGCTCGTGGCCGAGCCCGTAAGCGTCGCGTACCGCGCCGGCCAGTCGCGGCTCACTGGCCGGCAGCTCATCGACAGCGCTGAGCGCCCTGAGCCGCACGAGCTGCGAGCCGAAATCTCCAATGCCATGCAGCTCCTTCAGCTGCCGCAGGGACTCGTCGGGCGGCAGCGCGCGCAGCGTGTCAGTGTCCAGCGCGCCGGCAAGCGCGGCCGTGCCCAGCGCGTTCAGATATTCGACCTTTCGTCCAAACAGGCCATGGAACGCCTTGAGCTCGGTCAGGCGAGCCGGGTCCGGAAACACCCACAGCCGGTGCCCGTGGACGTCCACCTCGTGGCCGAGCTCGCGACTCATCCGGTCCTTGACGCCCTGCCCTTGGAGCATTGAGATTCGCGATGAGATGAGGCACCAGGCAGCGGCCTCGTAAGCGTTCGACCAGTTCACAGGCCGGAAGCCCGGGTACATGCGCTGGAGATTGGCAACCACCGGGTCGCGCCGGCCGACCTCGGGCCATCCGCGGCCGTCGACGTCGAGGCTCAGAATGCGCGCGACCTGCCGTCGGGCAGAAGCGGCGTCCACGCCCCCGTAGACCGTCCCGCTGATGCGTCCGGTGGAGTCCTGGATCAGGCACACGCCGACCGGCTCCCATCCGTCGTCGGCCAGGAAGGCCAGGTGAAGGTGGCCGGCTTTGGCGTCGCCTGCTGCGGGCGCCTGGTGCCAGGCGCCGATGAATTCGGCGCTCTCCTCGAGCGAAAAGTCGCCTAGCGGTTCGAGCTCAAAGGTGGTGGCGACGGCCGGCTACGCCAGCTTGATTCGGTTTGCCCGCGGTCCCTTCTGGCTGGGCTCGATCTCGAATTCCACCCGCTCGCCGCCGGCCAGCGAGTCGAAGTTCACGCTCGAATCGAGTCCTGTGCGGTGGAAGAAATACTCTCGACCGTCCTCTGCCGCGATGAATCCAAAACCGCGGTCGGAAACCAGCTTCTTGATCGTGCCTGTCGGCATCTCCCTACTCCTCTTCTCGAAAGCAAATTCGTCGCGAGCGCACGGGTCCTTTCGAGAAGTATCGACGACCGCGGCGATCATCGCTCGAGATCGAGCGACCGATTTACCCTAGCAAAAGGGCGTCAGGAGTTTCATCCCACAATTTAGATGGCCAGGAGGACCACTCCGACGAGGGTGGCGCCCGCTCCAAACAGCTTCAAAGGAGCACCTTTTCGCTCGCGCAACTTCCAGATTCCCCACACCGCCACCGCCACCACCGCGGTTTCGCGTACCGGCGCCACCACCGAAAGCGGCGCGATGTTCAGGGCGGCGAGGACGAGCAGGTAACCGCCCCACATGAAGACGCCGATCAGCGCTGCCTGGCGCCATGTCGCGGACCCCGAATCCTCACGCGTTTCCACAACCACCTGGGTGGCATCCCGCCGCGCCGCCACCTTCGCGCCAACCCACATCGAGACCGCCAGGCCGGCGGCGAGAAGCGCGATCAGCAGCCAGCCATAGAGCCAGGGGGTCGAAAGCCTCACGCCGACGCGGTCGACCGCGCTGTACGCGGCGATCGAGACCCCTGTCAGCAGCGCCGGCATCGTGGCGCGACCGCTCGTTTGCGGCAGGGTCACTGCAAGGATGCCTAGCAGCAATAGCGCGATGCCGGCGAGCTGGCCCGGCGCCAGCCTCTCACCCAGAAGGCCAAGGCCCGCGACCACCGAAAGCAGCGGAGCCGAACCTCGCGCAATCGGATAGACAACGGAGAGCTCTCCTCGCCTGTATGCGGTGGAGAGCAGCCACAGATAGGTGAGCTCGAGCGCCGCCGACAGGGCGCATAGCGCGGCGGCGGCAGGGGTCAACACTGGCCTGCCTGTGAGCAGCCACGCGACAAACGCGATGGGCGTTGTCGCCGCCGCGGCGAATATGGTGGCGCGTCGAAAGGTGCGCATCGGGTCGCCGCTGACCTTGACGAGCACGTTCCAGGTCCCGTGCAAAACCGCCGCGGCAAGCGCGAGCACGATGGCTATCGCTATCGGATCAGCGTGCATCCGCGGCAATGTAGCAAGCGGTGCGTGCGAGAATCCGCGAGGGGGCTGCAGATTGACCGAAACCCATTCCGAACCGCTGACCGGATTGGACTCCTGGTTTCTTTACGCGGAGCGCCACGAGGCGCCGCTGCACATCGGCGCGACCTACATCTTTGAGGGTACGCCTCGCGTCAAGGGCGGCCGTGGAGCAATGGGACTCGCCAAGACCATCGAGGAAAGGCTTCACCTCGTGCCGCGCTATCGCCAGAAAGTGGTGTGGCTGCCGGGTAACCTCGGCAGTCCAGTGTGGGTCGACGATCCCGATTTCGACCTCGCCTACCACGTCCGCAGAGCGGCGCTGCCGAGCCCTGGCGATGACGCCACCCTTCGCGATTACACGGCGCGTATCTTTGCGCGCCCCCTCGACCTCAACAAGCCGCTGTGGGAGATGACCGTGGTCGAAGGGTTGAGCGGCGGTCGCGTGGCGGTGGTGAACAAGGTCCACCACGCGATGGTCGACGGCATCTCCACCGTCGACCTCGCGACGCTGTTGCTCGACGCCGAACCCACGCCCGCCAAGTACCAGAAACCAAGGAGGTGGCAGCCGCGAGCGGCGCCGACGCAGGGCGACCTCGTCAGGCGCCTCGCCGCCGACCTGTCGCCGCTCGACGCCGTGAAGAAGCTTGCGAACATCAAGCCACAGGAGCTGGTGGAGACGATCATGCGCTCCCCTTGGTCCGGCGGCCTGCAGCTGGCGCTGGCCTGGCTGCGTCCGGGAAGCCCCCTGTTCTTCAACCAGCGCATCGGGCCTCACCGCCGCGTCCACGCGGTGAAGGTGCCACTTCAGGATCTCAAGGACGTCAAGGCCGCGTTCGGCGGGACCGTGAACGACGTGGTGCTAGCGGTGATTGGCGAGGCGATGGCCCGCTGGCTCGATGAGCGCGGCGAGGCAGTCCCCCACGCCCTGCGCGTGTTCGCTCCTGTGAGCGTGCGCGACGACACGCACCGTTACAAGCTGGGCAACCTGGTCAGCGGGATGGTCGTGGAGATTCCTCTCGCTTCAATGACACCGAAAGAGAGATTGAATCTCGTCACCGCGGCGACGGGTGACCTCAAGCGATCGCGCCAGGCGGTGGCAGCGCACACGCTCAGCAACCTCGCCAACTTTGCGCCGGCGACGCTTCAGGCGTTGGCGGGTCGAGTCGTCACTGCGCAGCCGCAGTGGTCACAGCAGTCGGTGATCAACATCGTCGCCACCAACATCCCCGGCCCGCAGTTTCCGTTCTACACCGGCGGCGCGGAGCTCCTCGATGTCTGGCCGCTCGTGGCCATCTACCACTCGCTCGGCCTCAACGTGGCGATCGTCTCGTACAACGGCAGCGTCCATTTCGGGCTGCTTGCCGACCGCGACCTGGTGCCCGACCTTGACGACTTCGGGCGTCACCTCGCACAGGCCGTCGTCGATTTCAGGCAGGCGACAGTCTCGACCAAGCGAAGCCGATCAACCAGTCGTGCGTCGAGGCCGCGCAAGAAGACGGCCGAGAAGGCGGTACACCTCGGGGTTGACGACAAGACCGTTGTGGCTGCCCCAAACGGAGATGGCCGGAATGTCGGGGCGAAGGCAGCTGCGAAAGTTCACCACGTCGTCTGACTTCGTGTAGATCGACGTCGTCGGAACTGCCGGCGGGAGAGCGAGGTCGTGGGCAAAGCGGCCCTCGGCTCGAAGACGCCGGCCAAAGGTGATCTCGTTGGCTGTCATGACCACCCCGACGGCGGCTCGCGTGACTATCGCGAGGTCTGCGATATCAGCAAGCGGAGATCCCAGGGCGATGACCTGCTCGACGCTCTTGGGACGCCTCTGCGCAAGGACCTTTGCCAGCAGGCCGCCTCGGCTGTGCCCGATCAACGTCACCGGTGCACCGTCCTCCTTCTGGATCTCCGCCATCCGGTGGCGCAGGCCGGCGAGCATGTGCTCAGAGTGCATGACATTGAGGTTGATGCCGGAGAGGTGCGAGCTGTAACCCATCCGCTGCAGCCAGCCGTGAAGAATGCGCATCGACCAATCGCCTGAGAGAAAGCCCGGAACGAGCAGGACCGCGCGGCCGTCTCCGCGCGGCACGCCACGGCCGCGGAACACAGGGTCCCTCCAGAGCGCGTTGAGCTCCCGAAGGGCAAACGGATTCCAGAGCCTCATAGGCTGGGATGGTAGGTTGTGGGCGGAGTGGAGCGAACGGTCCTTACCACCGGCGCCGGCACCGGGATAGGGCTGGCGACGGTCATTGAGCTGGCGCGGCGGGGCTTCGACTCGGTGGGTGGAGTGCGCTCGCAGGCGAAGGCGCGAGCCGTAAAGCAGGCCGCTCGAGCCGCAGGGGTGAAGGTGCGGACCGTGCTCCTCGATGTAACTGACGCCAGTGACTGCAAGCGCGTCATCTCCGGCCTTAAGCCTTACGGGCTCGTCAACAATGCTGGCGTTTCGGCCAGCGGCGCGATCGAGGACGTCGGCGACGAGGACGCCCGCGTGGCGTTCGAGACGATGGTCCTCGGCCCTATGCGGTTGGCGAGGCTTGCCATCCCCTTCATGCGCGGCTACGGCGGTGGTCGCATCGTCAACATCTCCTCGATCTACGGATTGATGACCACGCCGCTCACAGGGTGGTATCAGGCCAGCAAGCACGCGCTCGAAGCGCTCTCCGATGCGCTCCGTGTGGAGATCGCTGCGGACCAGATCGCAGTGGTGCTCATCGAACCTGGCGCGTTCAGGTCGAACATCTGGGAAAGCGCCGGCAATGATGTCCAGAGGCGCCTGGACTCGGAATACTTCGCGGCCTACCGGCGTCTCGAGGAAGGGATCAGGGTGAGCCAGCGCCTGATGGGCGACCCGATCGAGGTGGGCAGGTTGATCGCAAGCGTGATGACAGCGAAGAAGCCGAAGTCGCGCTATCTGATCGGCTACGACGCGCGTGCTATCGACATCTACTCAAAGCTTCTGCCCACCGAGGTGCGCGACCGCCTGGCAAGGATGACTCTGGGCCTGTAAAGGTCGGTGGTGCCGCGTACCGCGGTGCCCCACACTGGGTTCATGACTCCAGCCCAGGTGCTTCGTGATGTGTTCCGGCTTGAATCGTTCAGGCCCGGGCAGGCCGAGGTGGTGGACGCGCAGATGCAGGGACGCGACGTGCTCGCTGTCGCGCCCACCGGCTCGGGCAAAAGCCTCAGCTACTGGGTGCCGGCGATCCTCGGCGACGGGCTGACTGTCGTCGTTTCGCCCCTCATCGCCTTGATGAAGGACCAGGTGGATCGCCTCGTTGCGCACGGCGTGCGAGCTGCGTTCATCAACTCGACTCTCAACTCCACTGAGCAGCGCGAGCGGATGGAGGCTGCATTGCGTGGCGAATATCAGCTGCTCTATGTCGCGCCCGAGCGATTCAGCCGCCCTGGGTTCATGAGCCGGTTGGCCGCACTCGGAGTCAGCCGCTTCATCGTCGACGAGGCCCACTGCATCTCCACCTGGGGCCACGATTTCCGGCCTGACTACAGGCTCATCGGCGGCGCGCTCGAAACGTGCGGCAGGCCCCCGATCGGTGCTTTCACCGCGACCGCCACTCCTGAGGTCCGCAGGGACATCGCCTCCAACCTCGGGCTCCGCAACCCGCTGGTGGTGGTCACCGGTTTCAACCGGCCCAACCTCCGCCTGGAGACACACAGCGTGCGGGGCGCGAAGGAACGGCTCGAGCAGCTGCACCGCAGGCTCGATCCTGGCGACGGCCGCGCGCTCGTCTACGTCGGCACTGTCAAGGCAGCGGAGAGCACCGCCGCCGTCATCAGCCGCTGGGGCTTTCCCGCCGCTCCCTACCATGGCCGTCTGCCCGACGCGAACCGCCGCCGGATCCAGGATGGCTTCGCAGGCAGAGACCTGCGAGTCGTCGTCGCCACCAGCGCCTTCGGGATGGGGGTCGACTTCCCCGATATCCGACAGGTGATTCACGTGGGCTTTCCGGGAAGCGTGGAGGCCTACTACCAGGAGGCCGGGCGCGCGGGCCGCGACGGCAAACCCGCGCTCTGCCTCCTCATCCACTCGAGCCAAGATCGCGATCTGCAGGTGTACTTCATCGAAACGGCATTCCCGGGGCTGCGAGAGGTCGTCAGCGTGCATGCCGCGTACTTGCGGCTCGGCGTCTGGAACGCCGACCCCGAAGAGTTGAAGCCGTTGATGCCGGACCCTGCGTGGAGGTCGCTCGATGCATCGAAGCGGTTGCTGTTGAAGGCAGGCGCTCTCCGCAACGACGGAAGCGTCGGGCCTTTCGACGCATCTGCTCTCGACTTCAAAGACCTCGCCGCCCACAAGCAGCACGCATACACAAAGCTCGCGCAGATGATTCAGTACGCCGAGCTCCGCACCTGCAGGCACGCGTTCGTCACCGACTATTTCGGCGAGACGACGGCGGAGCGTTCATGTCGCTCTTGCGACAACTGCGAGCGCGGCCCTGCCGTCGAGATGGCCGGCGTCGAGATCGATCCCTCGGTGACCCGGGCGGCCATCGCAGGCGCAGCGCGTTTCGCGGGACGGATCGGAATCGTGAACCTCGCATCCATCCTTGCGGGCAAGGACAATCGCTTCAGTCGCGATCAGCCCTGGGTGCGCCAGGTGCCCGCATACGGATCTCTGTCAAGCCTGGGTGAGACCAGGGTCCGCCGGCTTCTCGGTGAGCTGGTGGCGGTGGGCTGCCTTTCGCAGAGCCTGGGGCAGTACCCGACGGTGGAGCTCACCGATCGCGGCAGAGCGGTGCTCGGCGGCACGGAGTCGGTTGCCGTCGCCATCGCCGCCGACCCGCAACCGGCGGTCGGGCCGCCTGCCGATCCCGCTCTCTTCCAGCGCCTTCGGGAGTGGCGGTCGGAGGTCGCCCGGCGCCAGGGCGTGCCCGCTTACGTCGTGTTCCACGACAAGACCCTGACCGAGCTCGCCGCCAGGCGCCCATCGGACCTGGTCGAGCTGGAGGCGTTGCCGGGCATCGGGCGGTCCAAGCTGGATCGATACGGCAGGGAGCTCCTGGAGATCATCGCCCTCCCTATTCATTAGACAGACAGTCTGTTAATTTAATTGACCATGTCGCCTCGGAGCTACCGATTGGGCAGGCGCGAAGAGGCGGTCGCGCGCACCAGGACCGCCATCCTGGCGGCGGCTCGAACTGTGCTTGCGTCGGGCGACCCAGCTTTGTTCAGCGCCGGCGCGGTGGCCCGGCGCGCCGGCGTGGCGCGGATCACTGTCTACAACCAGTTCGGCTCGAAGGGCGGCCTGTTGCGCGAGCTGGCAGAGGGAGTTCGCGCGAGCGGCGCGACACCGCAGGCTGAGGTGGCCGAACCGCGCGATTCGCTGCAACGGCGGATCGTTGCGTCGTGCACCGCTTGGGCTGACGACCCAGCCCTGGTCAGGCGCCTTCCCGCGGAGGCGGCAGCCCACCTCGAGGCTCCAGGCGAGGATCGTGCGCTTGCGGAGCGTCTTGCGGCAGCCGGACAGCTCCGTCCAGGCTGCTCGATCAAAGAGGCCGGGGACGTGATCGGAACCCTCACCTCTTTCCCAGTCTTCGATCGCCTTCACAAGGACGGCAGGCGTACCTCGGCCGCAGTCGCGGAAATCCTGCTTCGCCTCGCCGCCGCCATCCTGAGGGCGTAGAGTGCATGACGCAGTGCGCCATAAAACCGTGGACCTGGATGGGCCTGTCCACTACCTCGACTTCGGTGGGGACGGCGAACCCATGGTGATGGTTCATGGACTCGGCGGCAACGCGATGAACTGGATGTCGGTAGGGCCGGAGCTCGCAAACAAGCACCGCGTCCTCGCCCTTGATCTGGCCGGCTTCGGGCGCACCCCGCTTTTCAACCGCTCGACCACCCTCGGCGCCAATGCCGAGCTCGTGCACAGCTTCATCGAGCAGGTGGTCGGCGAGCCGGCGATCCTGATGGGCAACTCCATGGGCGGCCACATCGCGATCCTCGAGGCCGCCGACCATCCGCGTTGGGTCGACGCGCTGATCCTCGTCGACCCCGCGATCCCCGGCGCGCACGTGCGCCGGCCAGACCCGACGATGCTCGGCGTCATGGCCGCTCTCACGTTGCCGGGCCTTGCCGACTTTGTCATCGATCGACGGGCCCGCGTGCTCGGCCCCGAGCGTCTCGTGCGGGAGACCATCGCCCTGGTTGCCGCCGACCCCTCACGCATCGACACCGCAGTTATCGACGCGCACGTGCAGCTCATGCGCGAGCGCGGCAATCTAGGCCGGCAAGCCAGCCGAGCCTTCCTGCAGGCAGTCCGTTCGCTGGGGCTCAGGATGGCCGACCCGCGTTTTTGGACCCGGCTGAAGAAGGTCGAGGCCCCTGGGCTGGTCATTCACGGCGAGCTCGACCGCCTGATCCCGGTCTCCGCCGTGCGTGATCTTGTCCGCCGGAAGCCCGATTGGACGCTCGAGGTCATCAAAGGGGTTGGCCACGTCCCGATGATGGAATGCCCCGATCTGTTCTTGAAGCTTGTCAATCAGTGGCTGACGTATAGAATCGCACCCGAGCACGCTACGGTTTCTTAACGGAGAAGCACTCAGAACTTCACTTGGCAACGGTCCCACAAACCCCTGATAAGCGGAGCCGGCTGGAGGAGATCGCCGCATCGATCCTTCCAGATCTTCGCCATCTCGGACGCTGGGACCCGATTCCGCCGATGTGGCTCGAAGGCCGCGTCTACATCGAGTATCTCCGCCTGATGCGAGACCCGGTGTTCAGAGGCGTCGAGGTACCCCCCGGACTCGGAAGACCTGTGCTGCTCATCCCAGGGTTCCTCGCCGGTGATTGGACGTTGCGTACCCCGTTTCAATGGCTGCGGCGCGTCGGCTACAACCCGCAGATGGGCGGCGTCGCCTTCAACGTGATGTATTCGGAGGTCATGCTTCGCCCTCTCATCAACTCGCTTCAGCACCTGAAGCGCCGGACCGGTGCGCGCGTGGCGCTGGTCGGGCACAGCCGTGGTGGGGTCCTGGCCAAGGTGCTTTCCCACCGAAAGCCTGACCTCGTCGAGCAGGTCATCACCCTCGGATCGCCACTGGGTGCTCCATTCGACGTCCATCCCCTGACCATGGCGGGCGTCCGAGCAGCGCACATGTTCAACGTGTTCAAGTACGGTCACCCAGCCTCGGTCGAGAGGCGCTTCTTGCGCGACCTGGCCGCACCGCCGCGAGTGCCGACCACATCGCTCTACTCTCGCACCGACGGCGTGGTCAACTGGAGGGCCTGCCTGCGCCCTGACGTGAACGCGATCGAGGTCAACGGCAGCCATGTCGGCCTTGCCCTCAACCCGGAGGTCTACAGGATCCTGGCCTACCTCCTCCCCGCCCCCTGGCGCACGACCTAGGAGCGTAAACTCCGGACTTGGCGGGAGCTCGGAGAGCCGGGCTGAGAGGGCGCGACGGGCGCCGACCGCATGAACCTGAACTGGGTAATGCCAGCGGAGGGATGCGACATCAGCGACACCACAGCGACCCATACCGGGGCCGACGCCTTCGGCGCGGTCGAGACCCACGGCATCGAGGCGGTGCCGGGTGCCGGCCGGCACGGCGCGCCCCGCGAGCTTGGCTTTCTATGGGCTGGCGCCTTTGTCAACTACGCAAGCCTGTTCACTGCGTCCCTGCTCACCACCTACTACGGGCTTGGCATCTGGGACGGACTGCTCGCAGTCACGCTGGGGACCGTCGCTGCCGCGATCATCCTCGGCCTCCTCAGCAACACCGGCCCGAGAACAGGGCTCCCGCAGATCGTCTACACACGCCGCATCTTCGGCCTTCGCGGTTCGTATGTCGGCGCGGCGCTGACACTCTTCCTCGCCATCGGTTGGTTCGCCGTCGACTGCGTGATCGCGGCCCAGGCAGGCGCCCAGCTTTTCGGCGGCGGCAACCGGCTCGTCACCCTCGCGCTCGTCATCGTGATCGCCGCGATCAGCGTCGTCGTCGCGGTCTTCGGCCACCAGACGATCAAGGTCCTCGAGACCTACGGAGCCCTGGTCTTTGCCGCCCTTCTGGCCGCGCTCTTCCTCTTCCTTGCGCCTCAGTTCCACTGGAGCCAGGGCCCCACCGCATCGGGGGGTGACTACCCGGGAGCGTTCGTGCTTGGCTTCATGACCTGCTTTGCGCTGGTCGCCTCCTGGTACCCCTTCGCCGCCGACTACTCGCGCTACCTCCCGGCGTCGAGCTCGACCCGATCGGTCTCGCTGTGGCCTGTCATTGGCGTCACTCTGCCCATGATCCTGCTCGGACTTTTCGGTCTACTGCTGCCCACCATCGACGCCAAGCTCGCCTCAGAGCAGGGCGTGCTGGCGGTGATCAGCGCTCACACGCCGGCGTGGGTCGCCGTGCCCTTCTTCGTGTTCGTCGTCGTCGGAGAGATCTGGGCCAACTACCTTGACGTCTACACCGCCGGCCTCGTCTCACTGGCGATGGGAATCCGGTTGCGCCGTTGGCAGGCCGCGCTGGGATGCGGTGTGCTCGGGTCTGCGCTCGCTGCCTACGCGGTCCTGGTCAGCGACTTCCACCTCGCTTATGAGGACTTCCTCATCCTGACCTACCTGTGGGCTCCTGCCTGGGCGGCGGTGGTGCTCCTGAGCTTTTTCGTGTTCGAGGGACAGCCTCGACCGGTGCTCGCGCTTGCCGCTTGGGCGGCAGGGACCGCTGGGAGCCTTGTCTTCGTCAACTACGCGAACCTGTTCAGCAACCTCGGCGCCGCCCCGACGTTCTTCAACGCAGACCTCATCGCGGCTCTGCATGGCGCTGACCTGAGCGGCCTGGTCAGCGCGGCGGTGGCAGCCGCAGCTTATTGGGGCGTGCGCCGCCTCCGGCCGTCGTGAAGCTCCCCGTTGCGCTCAGCATCGCGGGCTCGGATTCCGGCGGCGGCGCCGGCATCCAGGCCGACCTCAAGACCTTCGCTGCGCTTGGGGTCCATGGGACCACCGCGATCACCGCGATCACCGCTCAGAACACGGTGACGGTTACTGAGATCTTCGAGCTTCCGCCCCGGCTGGTCGTCGTCCAGATCGACGCGGTTGTGAGCGACCTTGGAGTGCAGGCGGTCAAGACTGGAATGTTGGCGTCGGCGCAGATCATCGAAGCGGTCGCCGCGGCGATCAAGGCGCACAACATTAAGAACCTCGTTGTCGACCCTGTGATGGTAGCCAAAGGTGGCGCCAAGCTCCTTCGCGATGATGCGATCGACGCGCTCAGAACGAGTCTTCTTCCTCTTGCCGCTGTCATCACGCCCAACCTACCCGAGGCCGAGGTGATCCTTGGCCGCCGCATCGCGACGATCGACGAGCGCCGGCAGGCAGCGCGCGATCTGGTGGCGCTCGGACCCAAGGCCGCCGTCGTCAAGGGCGGTCATGCGGACGATGACGTGACTGACGTCTATTGGGACGGGATCGAGATGATCGAGCTGACCGGACAGCGCGTGAAGACCATGAACACTCATGGGAGCGGGTGCGTGTTTTCGGCAGCGATCGCTGCAGGGCTCGCCAAGGGCCTGCAGCCGCTCGCTGCAGTGAGGCAGGCAAAGGAGTTCATAAGCGCCGCGATCGAGCACTCGCTCGATATCGGCCATGGTCACGGGCCTGTAAATCCGATGTTCAAGCGATGAAGGGTCCTGGCTCCCTCTGGCGTTAAGCTGATCGCCATGCCAAGATCGAAGAAAGGCGCCGGCCAGCCTCCCCCCAACCAGGATCCGCCGGACTCCGAAGCGCACGATTCCGCAGAGAACGAGGGCATGGCTCACGTGGGCGCAGATGCCCTGGCCGGGAGCCCTGACATATTCGCCGCCAAGAAGGCCTCGAGCCCCGAGCCTGCTCCGCTGAGCACGAGCGAACCTGATGTCGTCGCCGAACCTGAGGCGGTCGAGCCTGAACCTCAGGATGTCGTCGCCGAACCTGAGGCTGTCGAGCCTGAACCTGTGGTCGAGCCCGTGCCTATCCCCACGATGGAGCCCGCGCCCGAGTTTTCACCAGCGCCACCCCATGCCGCCGTGGTGCCACCGCCGCCCGCCCGCCGCAGCGGAACCGGCCTGGCCATGGGGGTTGTCCTAGTGGTCGTCGGCGTCTTCTACCTCGTCGTCCAGGTGGCAGGCGTCGATCTGAGCGTGTTCGGGTGGCCGTTGTTCGTGATCATCGCCGGGCTCACCCTCCTCGTTGTGGGTTTTGCCAGCCTCGGTACCGGCGCAGCGATCCCAGGCGGCATCCTCACCATGGTCGGCCTCGTGCTGGCCTATCAGAACAGCACAGGCAACTGGTCGAGCTGGGTATACGCGTGGGCTCTTGTAGCGCCGGGCGGCGTCGGCCTCGGTCTTTTTCTTCAGGGCCTTCGCGAACGAAATCCAGGCCTCATCAGGCAGGGCAGGTCGCTGATGTTCATAGCCCTCCTGATCTTCATGATCGGTTTCGTCTTCTTCGAATCCATCCTCAACCTGGGCGGGATGCAGGACCTCCCTGTCGTCAGGGGTGCGCTGCCGGCCCTGCTGATAGTGATTGGGGTCTTGCTGCTCGCCAGAAGCGTGCAAAACAGCAGAAGGGCCTAACCCAGGCGGGTTATCGCGCGGTCAGCCGATCCCGCGTGATCTGGTACTCCGTACCTGCCTTGTAGCGCTTGAAGCCGATCTTGGTGTTGATGCCAAGCATCGGCGCATTGGAGCCCGCGTTCTCGGTGACCACCCACTCGAGGTTCGGATAGATCTCGAGCACGTGCAGGAGCATCGCCGCCTTCAGCCATTTGCCCAATCCGCGGCCGCGAGCGTCAGTCCGGACCCCGGTGAACCCCTGGTGGATCATCTTCGCCCTGTAGGGCGCGTACGACATGTCGGTGATGCCGGAGATGACCCCGTCAGGCTCGCGCGTGAGCATGGTGTATTCGATCATGCCCTGCATCTTCATTCGCGCATACCACTCCGCGAGCTGCGCGGGGGTGATGACGATGTCGCCATGGTCCATCTGCTCCCATGGCATCGTGTTGAGCATCGCAGTAAGCTGCGGGCAGTAGTCCTCCCACATCTCCTCAGGCATGAAGCCGTCGTAAACCTCGAGCCTGGTGGCCGGTGACAGTCGGGCGCCTTCCTCGGTCCACTTCCGCAACATGCCCCAATCCACCTCAGACACCTTCAACCGGTTCTCCGCTCCGCTGAACTTGCCCTCAGATCCCATCCACTTGAGGAACTCGTGGCCTGACTCCTCCTCGGTGCCCATCGAGAGCGTCGTGCAGCCGTGGCGGTCCATAAGCTCGATCGCCAGCGGGATCCAGAGCCTTCCAAGACCCTGCCGGCGGTGGTCGCGGTGCACCGACGCGTCGGCCCAGAGGATGTGCTTGTTGGTCTCGTACTCAGGGCTGCCAGGCTTTGCTGTGGTCGCGTTGAACCAGCTCAGGATCACGCCATCGCGCGCGATCTCGAAGCGGTACTTGATCTCAAAGGGGTCGTCGCGCTTCATGTCCATCTCGACGAGGTCGTCGGGCTGCACAGGATCGTCAGGGCGCGTTTCGGCATGCCGAAGCCGGCGATACGCGTGATAGCGCGTCCAGAATGGTTCCGGCGCGTGCTCCGGATCGACCGCAGCCGGCGTCAGGTTGCCGATCATGAGATGGAGAGGATAATCGCTCACTTAATGCCAGCGCAGAAACGTTTCAAGGTCGGCGTCACGATTCACCCCCAGCAATGCACGATCCGCGAGCTACGCGACGCATGGTTGCGCGCCGATGAGCTCGGGGTCGACAGCATCTGGTTCTGGGACCATGACACCAAAAACCTGGCGCGAATACTCAAGGAGTCTCACAGCTAGCCGGCGTCTGGCGGCCGCTTCTCCATGCGCTCTCCAGCGCGGGGACGGCGGAGCGGTGGGGCTTCAGCTTCAAGGGCTCGCCGCTGGCGCTCGCGCATGGCATTCAACAGCTGCTCAGTGGGAACGCCGAAAGCGTTGTGGATCACTCCGTCGTAGTAAGCAAGCCCACTCCAGCGCTGACGCAATGTTTTGGGGGAATGCACCAAGGCGTGGTTGAGGCGGTAGTAAACGACGTTGGGCACAAGCTTCGGGTCCTGCCACTCGCCCTTCTCTGACATTCGCGTGCCCTTGAATGTGCCTGCGCGGGCGCCCACAAGCTCCGTCACATGAATCCACCGCACAGTTCGCTCGCGGCCGCGCGGGCCGATGCGAAACCCGTCCTGTGTGAGGGTCAGCGGTTCTCCCATGTTCTGCATTGCGGTGAAGTAGAAGGCATTGAGAGCGACCATCACCACCACGGTCAGGGGAACCAATAGCGGATACGACGGGTTGGCGAACAGCGCAAGAAGCAACGCGATTGGAAACGCGATCCAACCGATCACACGAAGTCGCCGCACCACGTAGGGCAGGCTGGGCGCGCCCAGGGTCAGCTCGATTCCGAGGCGCGGCTCCCACGAGATTTCTTCCGGCTTCCGACGACGCCAGGCCTCCCGGATCCGGATGGCGGTCGCGGTCGGCACGCCGATTCCAATCACGTAGATGGTCAGGAAGGCGACGGTGACCAGCAGCATCACCTCGCGCTCGTCCACCCACGGATTGTAGGTTGGCATTTCCACAAGGAGAGCCGCCTTGATTTGTGGGTAAACCACTACCGCGCTGCCGGCCCGAAGTCTAGGATTCTGGTCACCACACCCTCTTCGCGGCGCGAGCCTCCTGTCGCTTGGCAGGGGGCTCGTGTC